>NZ_JBICKH010000052.1:0-192884 GCF_043103905.1 Pseudomonas sp. yb_2
GAAGTAACCAACCGCTCCCCAAAGTGAGGCAATCAAGATCAGCCAAAGGGCTGCTCCCATATCTCGCCTCAACTTTGGGGGGAAATTGTCAAGCTCCGCTTCGTTCAACCAACCGAGGCGTAAATGTAACCTTGGGAATGTGACCAAAGCGCTTACTGTACTCATCAGTAGGCATCGATGCCTTAGGTTTCGTCCGCCCCATACGGGTTTCATCTGCTCAAGATAGGGGTTGCTCGTGATCGCTGAAAGGGCGACATCAAAATCACTCGACAAAGCAATTTTCACATTGATAGCGATCCCCGCAAGGCCCAGGATGAAAGGCGCAATCAGGAATACTATTTGCAACAATGGGGACCAATTGTCAAAGTCAATCATCCAAGTTGTAGCAGCACCTGGGGAAACGACATGCGTTGTGAAACTACGTAGAAACCAGGCTCCAGCGTACCAGGCAGCACTCCTATTATCGGTTGGGAGAAGCGCTCGGGGTTGAAGGTGGTGTGGTCGCCTTCACGGAGCACCATTCGGCCTTCGTCTAGATAGCCGGCCCCCGTCGCAATACAGACAGCACCCGTTGTGGTGACATCGCCGTCTACCGCCTGACCTTTCCCCTCTAGATTGACGCGCATATATGAACTCCCTGTACTTGATTCAGGTTGGAAACCTATCACCAGCAAGGGAGATTCAAGTGGCCTCAGCCAAAATTCAGATACGTCCTACAAGTTGCAGGATTTTGCGCAATCACTGCAGGCGCGGGTTTGATCGCGAATGGGCCGGCGCAGGCTGACGCGTTCACCGCCCGCTACGCAACATCTCCACCGGCACATACTTGCCAATCTCGTATTTGCCAATCGCCGCCCGGTGCACTTCATCCGGCCCGTCAGCCAGGCGCAGGGTGCGCTGCATGGCATACATATAGGCCAGCGGGAAATCGCCGCTTACCCCTGCCCCACCATGTATCTGGATAGCCCGGTCGATCACGTTCAAGGCCACGTTCGGCGCCACCACCTTGATCTGGGCGATCTCGCTACGGGCCACCTTGTTGCCGACGGTGTCCATCATGTAGGCCGCTTTGAGCGTCAGCAGCCGGGCCATGTCGATTTCCATGCGCGAGTCGGCGATCTTGTCGACGTTGCCGCCCAAGCGGGCCAGTGGCCGACCAAAAGCAGTACGCTCCACCGAACGCTTGCACATCAACTCGAGTGCGCGCTCGGCCATGCCGATCGAGCGCATGCAGTGGTGGATACGGCCTGGGCCCAGGCGGCCCTGGGCAATTTCGAAGCCGCGTCCTTCACCAAGGATCACATTTTCGTATGGCACCCGCACATTCTCGAAAAGGACTTCGGCATGACCATGGGGCGCATCGTCATAACCGAACACCGGCAGCGGGCGGACGATCTTCACGCCCGGCGTGTCGGTCGGCACCAGCACCATGGAATGCTGCTGGTGGCGTGGCCCTTCAGGGTCAGACAGGCCCATGAAGATCATGACCTTGCAGCGCGGGTCGCAGGCGCCGGACGTCCACCACTTGCGGCCGTTGATCACCCACTGGTCACCGTCCCGTATGGCGGTAGCAGCCATGTTGGTGGCGTCCGAGGAGGCCACGTCCGGTTCGGTCATGGCAAACGCTGAGCGGATCTCGCCGCGCAGCAGTGGCTCCAGCCACTGGCGTTTCTGCGCCTCGCTGCCATAGCGCACCAGCACTTCCATGTTGCCAGTGTCCGGCGCCGAGCAGTTGAACGGCTCCGGCCCGAGCAACGAGCGGCCCATGATCTCTGCCAGCGGTGCGTACTCCAGGTTGCTCAGGCCAGCGCCGTATTCCGACTCGGGCAAGAACAGGTTCCACAACCCTTCGGCGCGGGCCTTGGCTTTAAGCTCCTCCATGATTGCAGTGGGCTGCCAGCGGTCACCCTCGGCGACCTGGCGCTCGAACACGGCTTCGGCGGGGTAGACATGAGCGTCCATGAACGCAGTGACACGCTCGCGCAGTGCCTGGACCTTGGGCGAATAGGCGAAATCCATCTGGGCTACCTTCACAGTTCGGAGTACGTGGGCCAGAGCCTAGAGCAGCATTGCTCCATCCACCTAGTCTATTTTCCGCGTGTATAAACATTCATAACCGATATATGATCGACCGATAATTCCAACAAAGAGCGGCGCCCATGAACCTTAGCAAGGTCGACCTCAACCTGTTCATCGTGTTCGATGCGATCTACACCGAAGCCAACCTGACCCGCGCCGGGCAGATCGTCGGCATTACCCAGCCGGCAGTGTCCAATGCCCTGTCGCGCCTGCGCGAAACCTTCAATGACCCGCTGTTCGTGCGTACCGCGCAAGGCATGGTGCCCACACCCATGGCGCAGAACATCATCGGCCCTGTGCGCAACGCGCTGGCGCTGTTGCGGACATCGGTGCAGGAAAGCCGCACGTTCAACCCGCAGCAGGCCAACAAGACCTTCCGCATCAGCATGACCGACCTGACCGAGGCGGTCATCTTGCCGCCGCTGTTCCAGCGCCTGCGCCGCCTGGCGCCGGCAGTCATGATCGAAAGCTTCCTGTGCAAGCGCCGCGAGACCACCAAGGAACTCGCGGCCGGCCGCCTGGACTTTGCCATCGACGCGCCACTGAACACCGACCCGCAGGTGCGCCACATCAAACTCATGCAGGACCGCTATGTCTGCGCCCTGCGCCAGGGTCACCCGCTGGCCGACAGCAAGCTGACCCTCGACAGCTACCTGGGCATGACCCACATCCATATCTCCAGCCGCCGCAACGGCCTGGGTTACGTCGACCTGGCGCTGGGCAAGATGGGTGTTCAACGCAAGGTCGCCCTGCGTTCGCAACACTACCTGATGGCGTCACAGGTGTTGCAGCAGACCGACATGGCGATGACGGTTCCCGAGCGCTTCGCCCGTCGCCATCAGCTGCGTTATCAGGCGCTGCCGGTGGAGGTCCCTGCACTGGAAACGCACCTGTACTGGCATGAAAGCACCGACCAGGACCCGGCCAACCGCTGGATGCGCGAACAGATCACCGAATTGTGCGAGCGCGTGGTGGCAGAGGAAGAAAAGGCTCTGGAGCACGCCTGAAGGTGCCGGTGAGGTGCCATTAATAGCCCCTCACCAGACAAAGTAGAAAATTCCATGAAAGTTCTTCGATAGAGAATTTTTTTCTAAAATAATCGCGAATCGACCTGAGGGAAACGAAAAAAATACCGCTGTTGGCAGGTACGCTTACGTCAATGATCGCCGATTTCACGGCCACTGACACGGACCTGCCCTCAATGCCTAGCGCCCCACTCTACTTCGATTACGCCGCCACTACCCCCGTCGACGACCGGGTTATCGAAACCATGCTCGCCTGCCTGGGTAACCAGGCCAACTTCGGCAACCCGGCGTCCAGCGGCCACGCCTTCGGCCAGGCTGCACGTCACGCCGTGGAGCAGGCGCGCCAGCAAGTCGCCGAGTGCGTCGGCGCGCACGCCGAGCAGCTGGTATGGACCTCGGGCGCGACCGAGTCCAACAACCTGGCGCTCAAGGGTATTGCCCAAGGCATCGGCCAGCCCGGACACCTGATCACCAGCCAGCTGGAACACAAGGCCGTGCTCGACACCGTGGCCGAGCTGGAACGTCAGGGCTGGGCCGTCACCCGCCTGGCAGCGGATGCCGATGGCCTGATTCAGCCTGCAAGTGTGCAGGCAGCGTTGCGCGCTGACACCCGCCTGGTATCGCTGATGGCGGTCAACAACGAACTGGGCACGGTCACCGATTTTGCCGCGATCGGCGAGCAGGTGCGTGCCCACGGTGCCCTGCTGCACGTGGATGCCGCGCAGGCCGTGGGTAAGCTGGCTATCGACCTGCGTACGATGGCCGTGGACCTGATGTCTTTTTCGGCGCACAAGGTCTACGGGCCGAAAGGCATCGGCGCGCTGTATGTCGGGCCGCGCGCTCGCGTGCTGATGCGTGCGCAGATGCACGGCGGCGGCCATGAGCAGGGCCTGCGTTCCGGCACCCTGGCGACCCATCAGATAGCGGGCATGGGCAGTGCCTTTGCCTTGGCCGGCCAACCTGGCGACAGCGAGCACCAGCGCCTTGAGCAACTGGCAAGACGCCTGCGCACAGGCCTGCTGGCCATGCCTGGCGTTACCCTGAACGGCTGCGCCAAGCAACGCATTCCCCATACCTTGAACCTGTGCATCGACAGCAAGGGCTTCAACAGCACGGCGCTGGCCGGCGAGCTGGCCTTGTCGACCACCTCGGCCTGCAACTCGGCGAGCAACGCTGCCTCGCATGTGCTGCTGGCACTGGGGCTGGATGAGCGTCAGGCTCGCAACAGTGTGCGTTTGAGCATCGGCCGTTTCAGCACCGAGGCGGACGTGGACAAGGCACTCGACGTGTTTGGCCGGGTGCTGGCGGCAGCATCGGCAGCACTGTGGTGACCACGCCCTAGAACAGGCGGCTGTCCGGCGTGAAATCCTCAACCTGGATTTTCGCGCTCTGCGCCTGCGGGTGCCGTGGGTTGAACAGGTAATTGGTGGTGCTGGGCATGATCGCGCTTGGCACCGGCAGCAGCAATGCCGAACAGTCATCCAGAAAGCGATTGCCCAGCGTTCGGGTCAACTCAGGCTGAGCAGACCAGCCGGGCTGCAAAGCGGGCAACTGCGCCTGGGAAACCGTGTCGGGCAGTTCGATGCGAAGCAAGCGCATGGTGGTAGGGAAATCCTCGGGGTCGATCTCCAGGTGCACCAACACTTCCAGCATCGCCCCAGGAGGGCTGGTGGCGGCATACACCACCGGCCGACCCGCCTGGTGCCAGCGGCCACTTACACGCAAGCCCCCCGTACCGCTCAAGTCTGCATAGGCGCTGATTCGCCACAAAATCACAGGCCATAGCCCTCGGCAATCTGCAGCAGCATTTCTTCGACCTGCGTGGTGCCTTGCTGGGTGGTGAGCATCTGCATCGGCGTCAGCCCCGAGAAGCGTTCCTTGGGCTTGGAAAGCCAGCGTTTGGCCTTGCCCGCTTCACCGAACACGGCCTCGGCCATGGCGGTGATGTGGGCCGAGCGGAACAGCCGATCGCTCTCATCCACGGTCAGCGGTTGGTCACGCTCGATACGGGATTTGAGGGTGCGCAGCGGAATGATCTGGTCGCGCTCCACCGGGGTGAGCACACCGCGTTCGGTCAGCTTTACCAACCAGGTGGCGGCAAAACCATCGGTGATGCGGGTGTGGATTTCGAAATCGCTGGCAAGCTCGGGAATGTCCAGCAGCGCCTGCAGGCGCGCCCGGTACTCGTGGTAACCGTTGTCGCGAAGCACTTCGGCAAGCATGGCATGCTCCTTTTCGGCATTTGCCGACAAGTATGCGGTATATGCCGGGTCATTGCCAGTTTGCCGGGTCGGGCGGTCGAAGCCAGGGCTTTGCCAGGTTGACCGCCAGCATTGCCAGGGCCGCAAAGCGGCCCCAAAAACTTCAGAGGAAGGTGAACACTTGCGATGCCGGCAACCGCGACTTGTTCAGCCCGGCGTTGAAATCCTCCTCGCTGCGGTAACCCAGGCTCAGGATCACCACACTGGTGAACCCACGCTCACGCAAACCCAGTTCGGCATCGAGGACCTTGCTGTCGAAGCCCTCGATCGGCGTGGCATCCAGCCCATGCGCCGCCGCACCCAGCAAGGCAGTACCCAACGCCAGGTAGGTCTGCTTTTCCATCCAGTGCTGCACATCCTTCTGGTCGAAGCGGTGCAGGTTGACGTAGTGACGGCGGCTCTGGTTTTGCCCGGCGCGCGCTTGCTCATCACGGAAACGGCCATCGGCGGCCTCTTGATCGAGCACGGCGTTCAGGTGTTCTTCAGTCATCTCGGTACGGGTGCAGAACACGATCACGTGCGAGGCATCGAGAAGCTTCTGCGTGTTGTAGGCGTAACCCTCAGCAGTGCTCTTGGCCAGGCGGGCCTTGCCTTCGGCCGTGTCGGCGACGATGAAATGCCAGGGCTGGGAATTGACCGACGACGGGCTGTGGCGCAGTTGTTCGAGCAGGGCGTCGACAGTGGCCTGGGGAATGCGGCGTGAGGCATCGTAAGCTTTGGTGGTGTAACGGCGCTTGGCCAGCGATACGGTATCCATGCGACAACTCCAGAGTGAACAGTGGATGTGCCGGGCATCTTATCTTTCCAGCAAAAAAGAAAAAGCGGCACAATGTAACAACACTTTCATCCCTGGAATGAAAATGCTGCGCATCACCGACCTCGAACTGTTTGCCCGCAGCAGCGTGCTGGGGAGCTTCACTGCCGCCGCCCATGAAGCAGGCCTGCTGCCGGGCCAGGTGGCTGCCGCAATCAAACGCCTGGAACGCGACCTGGATGTACGCCTGTTCGCCCGCACCACCCGCAGCCTGCGCCTGACCGCCGAGGGCGAGCGCTACCTGCCAACCGCGCTGAATGTGCTGGAAAGCCTGCGCCAGGGCCATGAAGATCTGCATGGCAACCCCAATAGCCTGCGCGGCACCCTGCAGGTATCGGCCCCTTCCGACATGGGCCGCAACATGCTGCTGCCCTGGCTCAGCGCCTTCCGCCGCGACCACCCGGCATTGCAACTGCGCTTCTTCCTGTCCGACCAGATGGCCGACCTCAACCGCGACCCTGTGGATGTGGCCATCCGCTATGGCCTCAACCAGGATGCCAACTACATCGCCCTGCCACTGGCCGAATGGAACCGCCGCGTGCTGGTGGCCTCGCCCGACTACCTGGCCCGCCACGGCCGCCCGCTCACCCCCGACGCGCTGCAACAGCATGCCTGTCTGCTGTACATGCAGCACAGCCGGGTGTACGACAAGTGGCAGTTGGGTAACCGCACCGTGCAGGTGCGTGGGCCGCTGGTCAGTGACGATGCCGACGTCATCCGCCGCCTGGCCATCCAGGGGGAAGGTATCGTCTACAAGTCGTGGCTGGATGTCAGCGCCAACATCGCGGCCGGTGAACTGGAAATCGTCCTGCCCGAATTGATCGGCGAGCCTACCCCGCTGGCCTTGGTCTGCCCTCATCGCAAGCAGCTCACGCCTGCCGTGACGCAATTGCACCTGTGGCTACGCGAACGCTTCGAGGCCCTGCGCGCCCGGGCCCTGACCAACGGCTGCACAATCGTTCCAGACTGAGCCGGGGGCGTTGCGCTAAGGTAGCCATTTACCCCACGGTACTCGTCCATGAGCAACTGGATCGACTTCAAACAGGACGCCGACACCGGCATCGAGTCGGTCCGTGCGCATTTTGTCGGCCATGCCTATGACCCCCACTGGCACGACAGCTTCCTGGTCGGCGTGACCGAGCAGGGCGTGCAGCAGTTCAACTGCCGCCGGGTACGCCATCGCAGCACGCCGGGGCAGGTATTCTTACTTGAGCCTGGCGACATCCACGATGGCCTGGCGCCCACCGAAGAAGGCTTCACCTATTCGACGCTGTACCTGGAGCCCGCCTGGCTCGACCAACAGCTGCGCGCGCTGTACGAGCACGCGCCGGGCGACAGCCTGCCCAGCTTTGCCGACACCCTGTGCCACGACGAACGCCTGGCGCGGGCCACCGCCCTGGCCTTCCGGGCCGTGCATGACCAGGACTTGCGCATCGTCAGGCAAACGGCCATGGACGATCTGCTGGCCTGCCTGACCCGCCACCTGCACTGGCGCCGCCGCATCAACCCCGACCCGCGCCTGCCGCTGACCGCACAGCGCGCCCGGGACTTCCTGCATGCCAACCTGGAACGCGACATCGGCCTGGAGGACCTGGCCCAGGCCTGCGGCATCGACCGCTTTCGCCTGACGCGTGCGTTCAAGGCAGCGTTCGGCATTGCACCCCATGCCTACCTGATCCAGCTGCGCCTGGCCCGCGCGCGGCGCCTGCTTGCCCAAGGCCAGACACCTGCCGAAGTGGCCGTGGCGTTGGGCTTTGCCGACCAGAGCCACCTGGGGCGCTGGTTCCGCCGCGCCTACCAGTTGACCCCGGCCGACTACCGCAGGCGCTGCTCAAACCTTCCAGACTGAGTGCCGGCGGGCAGCGAGCATGGTGCTTCGATGTTACGGAGCCCTGAACCATGTCACAGTCGTTGTTGCCCTTCATTCTGTTTGCCCTGGTGTCCAGCATCAGCCCGGGGCCGACCAACCTGTTGATCCTGGCCCATGGCGCCCGCCGGGGCCTGCGCGCAAGCCTGGCGCCGATCGTGGCGGCGTGTGGCGCGGCTGCAGCCATTGTGCTGCTCGTCGGGCTGGGGCTAGGCGAACTGCTGCTGCGCTACCCCCTGGCGCAACAGCTGATGAGCTGGGCCGGGGTGCTGTGGCTGAGCAGCCTGGCGTGGAAGATGCTGCGCAGTGCCGCCGCCCCGCTCCATGCGGCCACGGCACAAGGCTTCAGTGCGCTCAGTGCGGCCTCGTTGCAGGTGGTGAACCCCAAGGTCTGGTTGATGGCCGTGGCGGTGGTCGGGGTATTTGCCGCGCCGTCGTTGCCAGTGTGGCAGCTGGCGCTGGTGTTCTTGCTGATCGCTCTGCCGAGCATGGCCGCCTGGGCGGTGTTGGGGGTGGGGAGCGCCCGGTGGCTGCAGGCACCGGGGCGGTTGCGGGTGTTCAACCAAGTGTTGGCGGGGGTTTTGTTGATATCGGCATGGGCTGCAGTATTGGCCTGAGCCTCTACTTGACCGACAAGGGGCCTGAGCGGCCTCGGCTCAACGTGTCAACGCCTCGCGAAAGCGCCGGGTACTGGCAACGGCCAGTACCAGCCCGACCACTGCCACGCTGCCGCCCACCAGGCCGATATCCGCCACATCCATCTGGCTGCTGACGATACTGCCCAGCAGCGCACCACCGCCAATGCCGATGTTGTAGATACCCGAGAACAGCGCCATGGCCACATCGGTGGCGTCGGACGCCAGCTTCAGGGTCTTGGACTGCAGCGCCAGGCTGAAGCTGAGAATGGCCACGCCCCAGAACATGCTCAGCACTGCAAACACATAGAAGTTGCCCGACAGCGGCAACATCAGCAACAGGCACGCGGCGAGTACCCCGATCGAACCTACCAGGAAGCCATGCGGGAAGCGTTCGCTGTAACGGCTGAACAACAATGAACCAAAAACCCCGGCACCGCCGAACAACAGCAGCAACAGCGTGGTGCGGTCGCCGCCGATCTGCGCTACGTGCAGGGCGAACGGCTCGATATAGCTGTAGGCCGTGAACTGCGCGGTAATGACCAGCGTCACCAGCAAGTAGGTAATGACCAGTGCCGGGCGCTTGAACAGGACCGGCAGGCTGCGCAACGAACCGGAGTTCTGGCTGGGCAGCAGCGGCAGCGATTTGATCAGGCAAAGCATGGTGGCTAGCGCTACCCCGGCAATGCTCAGGAACGTGATACGCCAGCCCAGTGCCTCGCCCACCACACGGCCCAGCGGGATGCCCAGGACCATGGCCAGGGTAGTACCGGTGGCCAGCAGGCCCAGCGCCTTGGCCTGCTGGCCCGGCGGCGCCACACGCACCGCCAGCGAGGCGGTGATGGACCAGAACACCGCATGCGCCAGGGCAATGCCGATGCGGCTGACCAGCAGCATGGCGAAGCTTTGCGAAAGCCAGGACAGCAAGTGGCTGACAATGAACACCAGGAACACGAACAGCAGCAGACGCCGCCGTTCGATGTTGCGGGTCAGCAACATCATGGGCAACGAGGCCAGTGCCACGATCCAGGCGTAGATGGTCAGCATCAGGCCGACCTGGGCAGTGCTCATGTCGAAGCTGCGGCCAATGTCACTGAGCAGGGCCACCGGGACGAACTCGGTGGTGTTGAAAATGAAGGCCGCCAAGGCCAGGGCGATGACGCTCAGCCAGCTGCCGCTGCCCGTTGTGGGCGGCAGGTGTGTGGGTATGGGTCCGTTCATGGGTGGAAACCGCTTCTCCGCAGACAAGGCAACAGGTCGCACGCCAGCCACCCGCTTGCAGGGGGCCAACGTACGTTTTTGTTATGGATAGGAATGCCCGGCATGGTACGCGCCAAGCTGGGGCCTCACAACCGCAGGGCAGCCAGAAGGAGTACCATGCGCGCTTTGTGTGAAACGCGTGTGCAACAAGGAGCCCGATCCGCTCATGGACAAGCAACACCCCCAGCAGCAGTGGCAGCAGGCAGTCATCGCCTATGCCCAGGCCGTCAACGACTACGTCGCGCAGGGCCGTGCGCACGGCTGGGACAACCTCGAAGAGCCGCAGGCACCCGCCACCGAACACCTGCTCGACGCCTGGCTGTCAGCCCTGCAGGCAGCCAACCGTCCTGGCGTCGACGAACAGCAGCGCCAGGCATTCCGCAAGGCCTGGCCACCCGCACACCACCCCTTGATACCGTTGCTCGAAGACCACGGCCAAGGCATCAGCCATGTCCTGCTGCTGGAAGATGGCAGCCTGCTGGCCCGCATCGGCATGCCTTACGACAAGGGCCAGGTGGTGCGTATCGACCACCATGGGGTAACCCCGGTCATCGGCATCGAACACTTTGGCCGCTGCCCCGCGCGGCGCTACTTCGCCCTGGCCAATGCCGAGGGCGTGCGTGTGACCGATGGCTGGGGCGGCCCGCAAGTGCAACGCCTGGCCTGGCCCACGGGGCTGGAGGGGTTGCCGCCAGGTTACCCGTTCGAGCCGTTCGACCTGCCGCCCACACCGACCGCGCTGATCCCCTTCCCCGATGGCCAGCGAGTACTGCTGGTGAGCGCCGAAGGTATCTTCGTGCTGGCCACTCAAGGTGCGACTCGCCTGCTGCCACAGCAGGCACGCGTGCTCGAAGAGCTGGCCGAGGGCACCGACCCGGACGACATCAGCCTGGGGCTGAGCATGGAGCATGGTGCGGTGTCGGCGGATGGCCGGCTGATCGTCGTGGGTGAGCAAGGCAGCCGACATCTTGTTCTGGACGAACGACTCAAGCCGCTGGCGCACATCGGCCCGGGCAGTGAATACCCGCACTTTGCCTTGTTCAACCGCGCGGGGGACCAGTTGATCGTCAATGCCTGCCATTTCTACAGCGGTGCCACGCTGGCCGTGAGGGTGGCAGACCTGCACGGGCTGGATACCGATTACTACAGCCAGGACCCGCGTACCCCGCTGGTGCAGGATGGCGCAAGGGTGTATGCGGGGGTTGCGCGCGATGGCGAGTACATCGTAGGGGATGCCTATGGCTACCTGCGGGCGTTTGGCGAAGAGGGTACGGAGCATTGGCAGCATTACCTGGGCTCGACCATCAGTGCGATGGATATCAGCGCCGACGGGCAAACGCTGGTGGCGGCGAGCCATGCGGGGGTTATTTCGGTGATTGCGCTGGATAGCGGGCGGCCCGAGTGGCAGATCGGTACCGGGGCGCACGGCGAGGTGCGGCGATGGTTGTTCTGGAAGGGCTGGGACAAGCCAATGGCCTGGTAAAACGGCTGCATCGTTGCTGCCTGTACGGCCCCACCGCGCGCAAGCCCTACATCACCCCTGTGTAGGAGCGGGCTTGCCCGCGAAGAGGCCCGTACAGGCAACCGATCAATCAGCCCTGTAGCGTGGCCATGTCGATCACGAACCGGTACTTCACATCACCGGCAATCATCCGCTCATAGGCCTGGTTGATGTTGCGGATATCCAGCATCTCGATATCGCAACGGATGTCGTGCTCGGCGCAGAAGTCCAGCACTTCCTGAGTCTCGGCAATCCCCCCGATCAACGACCCCGCCAGCACTCGGCGCTTCATCACCAGATTGGCCGCATGCAATGCCGGGTCGATCGGTTCGATCAGGCCGACCAGGATGTGCACACCGTCGAACTTCAGCGTTTCCAGGTACGGGTTGAGGTCGTGCTGCACCGGAATGGTGTCGAGCAGGAAATCGAAACGACCGGCAGCGGCACGCATCTGCTCGGCATCGGTGGAGACGATCACATGGTCGGCCCCCTGGCGGCGCGCTTCCTCGGCCTTGGCTTGGGAGCGTGTGAACAGGGTCACTTCCGCACCCAGGGCCTTGGCCAGTTTGATGCCCATGTGGCCCAGGCCGCCCATGCCGAGGATGCCGATCTTGTGGCCCGGGCCAACGCCGTGGTGCTTGAGCGGCGAATAGGTGGTGATGCCGGCGCACAGGATAGGTGCAGCGCTGGGCAGGTCCATGCCGGCCGGTATGCGCACCACGAAGTGCTCGCTGACCACGATGCTGCTGGAATACCCCCCCATGGTGTTGCTGCCATCGACCCGGTCCGGGGTGGCGTAGGTCATGGTCGGGCCTTCGAGGCAATACTGTTCCAGGTCCTTGGCGCAGGCTTCACAGGTACGGCACGAGTCGACCATGCAGCCGACGCCCACCAGGTCACCGACCTTGTGCGCGGTGACCTTGTCGCCCACCGCCGTGACCCGGCCGATGATCTCGTGGCCCGGCATCAGCGGGTACACGGCAATGCCCCATTCGTTGCGCGCCTGGTGGATGTCGGAGTGGCACACGCCGCAGTACAGGATGTCGATGGCGACGTCGTCCGGGCGCGGGCTGCGGCGTTGAAACGTCATGGGGGCCAGGGGGCTGGTGGGGGTTTGAGCGGCGTAACCGATGGCGGTATACATGCAGGGCCTCGCAGTGAAGTGAAACGATTCAGGCGACGCATTTTGCGCGTCGTTCGCCGCCTCGCCCACGGCTGATTCTCCGGCATGCATGCCTGATTCTACGAAGATGCCAACCCGTAGCTGGCGCCACGCCCTCAATCTGCGATGATCAAGCTGTCTGATTCTCTGCCCTTGGTCCACCATGCAACTGACCCGTCACGTCGATGCCAATGCGCCGCTCTGCTCACTGATCCGCAGCCTCGCCACGCGCCCGGGCTTCGTGCCCACCCTCCTGCCCCAGGTGCAGGTGCTGAGCTGGGACCACTATGTGGCCAGCAGCCCACAGATTTACGAACCCAGCCTCATGATCCTGGCCCAGGGCAGCAAACTGGCGCGCCTGGGGCCGCGTACCCTGGAGTACGGTGCAGGGCATTACCTGGTGCAGGCGTTGTCGGTGCCGTTCATGTGTGAAACCTTTGCCACCCGCGAGGCGCCGCTGTTGGGTGTGGCGGTGGGCATCGACCGTGGCGTGCTGGGCGAGTTGGTGCAGAGCATGGGCCTGGCACCGGACGCTGAAGTGCAGGCGCAAACCCCGCAATCGATGACGTCGGCGGCACTGGATGCGCCCATGCGCGAAAGTGTGGAACGGCTGCTGCACTGCCTGCAGGACCCGCTGGACGCCAAGGTACTGGGCCCGGCGCGCGTACGCGAGGTGCTGTATACCGCGCTGCGCGGCCCGCAGGCCGGTGTGTTGCGGGCACTGGTGGAGCAACAGGGGCACTTCGCCCGCATCGGCGCCGCCCTCGCCCACCTGCGCGAGCACTACGCCGAGCCGCTGAGCGTGGAGGCACTGGCTGCGCGCGCCAACATGAGCGTTTCGACCTTCCATGAACACTTCAAGCGCTGCACCGACATGGCGCCGATGCAGTACCTGAAGCGCTTGCGGCTACTCAAGGCGCAGCAAATGCTGATTGGCGAAGGCCTGGGCGTGGCACAGGCTGCGCACCGGGTGGGCTATCAGAGCACCTCGCAGTTCAGCCGCGAGTACAAGCGCCAGTTCGAACGCAGCCCGGGGGATGAACAGCCCTATCAAAGCTTGCCTGTGTAGCGAAGCCATGCTCGATCACTGTGGGAGCGGGCGCGCCCGCGAAGCAGACAACGCGGTGGATGGCACCGGCTATGCCGGTGTTCGCGGGCCCGCCCGCTCCCACAATGGTCTCATGCGCTTCATGTTTGCCGCTCGACCATGGCGATAATTGCGGCCTTGAGCTCAGCCTTGGCCTGCCCGGCCTCCAGTTCCCCTGCTGCAGCCGCCTGGGACAGTGCATCCGCTGCCCCCACCAGCAGGCGCATGCCGGCAACCCCTACATTGCCGCTGGGCGAAAACCCGGCCAAGGCTTCGCGGCACTTGTCCAGGAACGGCTGCTCGTACGCCCGCTTCAGCGCCTCCATTTCCGGCGACCCGGCCAGCGCTGCCGACACCCCAGGTATCTCCCGGCCCTGGCTCATTACGCAGTCCACGTAGGCCTCGGCGATCACCCGGGCGCGGCTGGCCAGGCTGGCTTCACAGCTGGCCAAGGCTCGCGCCAGCATCTGCGACTGACGCGCATCGTATTCCTGGTACAGCGCCACCAGCAGCCCGTTGCGGGTCTCGAAATGGTCGTAGACCACCGGCTTGGTCACCCCCGCCTGTTCGGCCAGGCGGCCCAGGCTCAAGGCATCGGTACCCTCCTCCCGCACCAATTGCCAGGCCATATCCAGCAACTGCCTGCGTCGGTCGTCGCGGCTCAGGCGCTTGCGGGAACGTGCTTGATCATCGCTTGACATCGTATACCTACCAAAAGTAACTTACTAAGCGTAACTTACCTGGAGTATATAACGCTTCAGGCTACCCTGCATCCTTGAACGGAGAGCCACCATGCACGCTCTGATCGTCGTCGGTCACCATGACCCGCAATCCCTCACCCACGCGCTGGCCCGGCAGGTTGCCGACGGCCTGGCCAGCGTCGGCCACAGCAGCGAAATCGCCGACCTGGCCAGCGAAGGCTTCGACCCCCGCTTCAGCCTGGCAGACCATGCCGTGCATCGCCGGCTGGCAGCACCGCCGGCCGATGTACTCAACGAGCAGGCACGCATCGAGCGCGCAGATGCCCTGGTGCTGGTCTATCCGATCTACTGGTGGTCGCTGCCGGCCTTGCTCAAGGGCTGGGTCGAGCGGGTATTCAGCAACGGCTGGGCGTTCGACTATGAAGGGGGCACGACGGTCAAGAAATTGCGCGGCATGAAGGTTCACCTGGTCGGCATTGCAGGTGCCGATACAGGCACCTTCGAGCGGCATGGCTATGGCGAGGCGATGCGCGTGCAGATCGAGCACGGCATCTTCGACTATTGCGGCGCAAAGGTACTCAGTTCCACATTGCTGGATGACAGCGAAGGGGCTGACCAACTTCCCCACTTGCACCACGCACACGCTTTGGGCAAAAAACTGTTTGCAGATTGCCAGGCCGCAGCCTGAACCGGCACAGTACCCTGGTACGCTAGCTACACCGACGTGTTCGTACCGCAAACCGAACGCGCCGTGGGCAATGCGCCGCTCAAACCGGTGATCGGCAGCAACTACGAAACGGGCCTGAAGGGCGAACTGCTCGACGGCCGGGTCAACGCCTCGATCGCACTGTTTCGCTACGACCAGGAAAACCGCGCCGTCACCGACGTAGCCTCGGGCTTCGCCTGCGATGACTGGTACTGCTCCAGCGCAGCGGGCAAGGTGCGCAGCCAAGGCGTTGAAGCCGAAATCAGCGGCGAAGTGCTGAATGGCCTGCAGCTGTTCGCAGGCTACACCTACAACACCACCAAGTTCCTCGATGACCCTGACGAGAAAGGCCGCACCTTCAGCCAGTGGACACCCAAGCACATGCTGCGTGCATGGGCCGATTACACCCTGCCACTGGGCGGCCAGCGCTGGAGCACCGGCCTGGGCTTCACCACCCAGAGCCACACCCTCGGCTACGAGCGTACCTACACCGTGCCTGGCTATACCGTGTGGAGCGCACGCGTGGCGTACCAGCTAACCCCCGAAGTGAACCTTGCCGTCAACGCCAACAACCTGTTCGACAAGAAGTACTGGGTTGCAGGCTTCAACCAGCTCAATGGCAGCAACAACTATGGCGAGCCACGCAACCTCATGCTGACGGTGAAATACACCCCGCAACTCTGACCTCGGGTCAGCCTGCCAGCGGCCACTGCGCCAAGGGCCGGTAAGCGCCCTTGCGTGACTCGTAAAGCGTGAAGTGGCGCGCGCTGAGGTAGAACTCCGGCGCGCTGCTGGCCTCGGGTGGTTGCCCGCGGTAATCCCTGGACAGGGTCAAGTGTGGCCGATACTCACGGTTGGCCGCCTCCACCCCCAACGGCAGCAGTGCCTGCTGCAAGCCGTATACCAGTTGCAACAGGGCTGGCGGTGTCTGCTGTGGCTCCAGCACCAGCGCGCCGGCCCGCTGCCACACCTGCAAGCGGTCAAGCAGAAGCCGCGGTGCCCTGGGAGGCAGCGCCAGTTGATCGACTGCCGCACAGATCGCAGGCACCTGGGCGGTATCTACATCGCCGAGGAACAGCAGCGTGACATGGAAGTTGGCCGCCGGCACCGGTTTGCCGCTGCGCAGGTTCAGCCCGCGCCGCCACTGGGCCAGGTCACGGCGCTGCGCGTCGCTGACCGGCAAGGCGAAGAACAGCCGCTTGAACGGGCTACCGCTGGGGCGTATATCCTGAACCATACAAACTCCCTGACATGAAACGTTTGCGCAAGACGGTAGGGTATTACACCAATGTCGCCCCGCAGTTTCATAACAATAAGTACAAACTGCCCCCATGATTGTTTATGCTGGCGGGCTCATGCCTCGGCGCATGGCCATTTTTCGACAAGTAAACGTCCATGAAAATTGCACTCGTACTTATCTTCGTCTTCTCGATCGCCTATGTTCACCTGCGCGGTCGGGTTCGCCACAAGCTGACTCGGCAGCTGGGCGACCACTCCAGCTTCCTGGCCCCGATCAACAGCTTCCTGTACCTGTTCTCCAAACACCCGGCCAAGCCCTACCTGCCGGTCGAGGCCTTTCCAGAACTGAAACCGCTGCAGGACCACTGGCAGGAGATCCGTGAGGAAGGCCGCCAGTTGCTGCACGTAGGCGAAATCAAGAAATCCGACAATTACGATGACGTCGGTTTCAACTCGTTCTTCAAGACCGGCTGGAAACGTTTTTACCTGAAGTGGTATGGCGAAAGCCACCCGTCGGCAATGGCCCTTTGCCCACGCACGACCGAGCTGCTGCAAGGCATCGGCACGGTCAAGGCCGCCATGTTCGCCACCCTGCCTCCGGGAGCCAAGCTGGTGCGCCACCGTGACCCGTATGCCGGTTCGTACCGTTACCACCTGGGCCTGGACACGCCGAATGACGACGGCTGCTACATCGACGTGGACGGCGAGAAATACGCCTGGCGCGATGGCGAGGGGGTGATCTTCGACGAAACCTACATCCACTATGCAGCCAACACCACCGAGCACAACCGCATCATCCTGTTCTGCGACGTCGAGCGCCCGCTCAAGTACCGCTGGGCAACCGCGTTCAACCGCTGGTTCAGCCGCAACGTGATGGCCGCTGCCGCTGCGCCCAACGACGCCAGCGACAAGACCGGTGGCATCAACCGCCTGTTCACCCGCATCTACAAGATCCGCGAGCGTGGCAAGGCGCTGAAGAAGCGCAACCGCATGCGCTACTACCTGGAAAAATGGGCAGTGGTCGCGGCGTTGGTGCTGGTGTTCATCTACATCTGAAGGCTCAACGCAGGCCACCGTACGAGTGACCTGCGTTTACCCACCAAAGTACCGCCTCGCACGTGCCACGCTTCGACTAGCCTGAAAGCTCCACTCGCAACCCCCAAGGTGAAGACGATGAGCATGATGGACTGGGACGCCTACCGTAAGCAGTTGATGGCCGGCATCGGCGATCTCAAGCAACTCTCCCCCGACACCGTAGCCGGCTACATGACCGCCAGCGGTGCAGGTGCCAAGACCAACCACCTGGATGCCAAGACCCGCGAGCTGATCTCCTTGGCCGTGGCTGTGACCACCCGCTGCGACGGCTGTATCGCCGTGCATTCGCAGCAGGCCGTCAAAGCGGGTGCCAGCCGCGAGGAAATTGCCGAGGCCCTCGGCGTGGCCGTGGCCATGAACGCCGGTGCCGCGCTGGTGTACTCGGCCCGCGCAATGGACGCGGTGGGCAAGGCCAACGGTTGAGCACAAACGGCGTCGTCGCCCTTGCGCGACGGCGCCGCGCCACCCAGACTGGGCGGCTCACCCCGCGCAGGAACCCGCATGATCCACATTCGCCCAATGACGCCGGACGATTTCGATCGTTTTTGGCCCACCTTCCAGGCCATTGTCCAAGCCCGTGAAACCTACGCTTTCGACCCGGCGCTGAGCTTCGAGCAAGCCCGCCAGCTGTGGCTGGAGCTGCCCTTGCACACGCTGTTGGCCGAAGAAGATGGCGAGCTACTGGGGTCGTATTACCTCAAGCCCAATGCTGCCGGGCCTGGTGCGCATGTGGGCAACTGCGGCTACATGGTCTGCGAACAGGCGCGCGGCCGGGGCGTGGCGCGCTTGATGTGCGAGCACTCGCAAAAGCTGGCGCGCCAGGAAGGCTTTCTGGCATTGCAGTTCAACTCGGTGGTAGCCAGCAACGAAGTGGCCGTGGCGCTATGGCACAAGCTGGGCTTTGAAACAGTCGGCCGTTTGCCCAAGGCCTACCGTCATGCCCGCCTGGGGCTGGTGGACTGCCTGGTGATGTACAAGTGGCTGGCGGATGAGCCGGTGGTGGAAAAGCCACCCCTGCTGATCGGGCGCAAGAACATCGAGGCACGGGTATCGCGGCGCCGCGGGCGCTAGCCATTTCAGGCAAGCCTGCCTTCACACCAAGCTCGTCAAGCTGGGGCCTGATGTTCATGCCACATTTGGTCTCGGCGCCGCAAAAACGCACAACCTGTTGTTTTTTCTCAGCATTCACAGCACACCAACATTTGACGCCCCAGCATTTCAGTGGTCAGATGCGCGCCAGTTTCAGGTGCCCTGCGCCGCCGCGCGCAGGGTGAAACGGGAAACCGGTGCGTCGTGTTGCCCACGACAAGTCCGGTGCTGCCCCCGCAACGGTAAGCGAGCGAACCCTTCGAGATACCACTGTGCTCAAGCATGGGAAGGTGAAGGTTTCATGCCCCTCGCAAGCCCGGAGACCGGCCTGGAGCTTCACTTGGCAACCCGCGGTGGGCGGGCGCAGGCCGGAATCCGTGCGCGCGCCTGCCTGCATGGTTCGCCTTTGCGTGTTTTCCACCGGGATCCATTCATTCCTGCAGCAGTGGAACGACATGTCCCGTATGTTCAAGCTTCACCCCCTGGCGGCCTGCCTGGCCGTCGCCCTGCCGGCGCTGGCTGATGACCACGACCCGCAGCCTCTGGCCCTGCCTTCCACGGCCATCACCGACACCCAGGACAACCGCACCATCGACCTGGCCACGCCGACCCAGGCCGGCTCGCGCCTTGGCCTCAGCGCCCTGGAAACACCGGCCAGCATCAGCAGCATCAGCGAACGGCAGATTCAGCAGCGCAACAACATCACGGTGCAGGATGCAGTGACCCGCTCGCCGGGCATCACCTTCGTCGGCTCCCCGGGGGACGGCGGTACTGGCCTGTCTGCCCGCGGCTTTGCCGGCCACAGCTCGGTGATGACCCTGTTCGACGGCGCGCGCCTGTACACCGGTGCCGGCACCCAGACCTTCCCGGTCGACCCGTGGATGGTCGAACGCATCGAAGTGATTCGCGGCCCGGCCTCGGTACTGCATGGCGAAGGCGCCACCGGCGCAGTGATCAACGTGATCCCGAAAAAACCTTTTGCCGGCGAGGTGCGCAACCACCTGCGCCTGGGTTATGGCTCGTGGGACCGCCAGCAGCTCGGTCTGGACAGCGGCGGCAGCCTCAGCGAGCGCCTGAGCTACCGCCTGACGCTGAATCAACAGGCCGGCAATGGCTGGGTCGATCGCACCGCTTCACGTAGCCTGGCCCTGAGCGCCGCGCTGCGTTTTGATGCCAGTGACAATCTCAGCTTCACCCTGGCCCATGACCGCGGCGATGCACAACCTGCCAACTACTACGGTACCCCGCTGATCGACGGCCACTACCGCAGCAGCCTGCGCAAGAAGAACTACAACGTGCAGAACGACGTGCAGCAGTACGTTGATGAATGGACCCGGCTCACGACCGACTGGGCGCTGAACGACCAGCTCAGCGCCAGCAACCAGCTGTACTACATCAAAAGCCGCCGCCACTGGCGCAACGCCGAGGACTACAGCTGGGACACCGGGCGTGAGCAACTGCTGCGCGGCAGCTACCTGGAGATCAAGCACAACCAGGAACAGTTCGGTGACCGCCAGACCTTCACCTTCGACCACAGCCTGTTAGGCCTGGCCAGCAAGACCGTGCTCGGTACCGAGTACAACAAGGTGCGATTCAACGTCGACAGCAATTCACCCTACAACGATGTCGGCGGCGACTACATCGACCCGTGGCAGCCACAGTCAGGCTGGTTTCATAGCGCCTCGCCGTTGCGGCCGCAAACGCTCTCGACCACCCATACCTTTGCCCTGTTTGCCGAAAACCGCCTGCAATTGAGCGACCGCCTGTCTTTGGTTACCGGTGTACGTCGCGACCAGAACCACATCGACCGCAACAACCTGACCAACGACAGCCGCAGCGATCGCAGCCTGCAAGGGGGCAACTGGCGCGTCGGGCTGGTGTACGCACTCAACGACGACCTGTCGTTGTACGGCCAGTACTCGACCAGCGAGGACGGGGTCAACAACCTCATCAGCCTCAGCCCCGCGCAGATGAACTATGACCTGACCGAGGCGAAGCAGACCGAGGTCGGCCTCAAGCAGCGCTTTTGGGAGGGACGTGGCGAATGGACGCTTGCCGCCTACCACATCGTCAAGAAAAAGCTGCTGGTGGACGACCCGATCACGCACGAGAAGCAACAAGCCGGGCAGCAGACCTCCGATGGCCTGGAAGCGACGCTGGAGCTGGCCCTGGCCCATCAGTGGCAGGTGTCGGCCAACGCATCGCTGGTACGTGCCAAGTACGACGACTTCGACGAAATGGTCGGCGCCCTGCCGCAGGACCGCGCAGGCAACCGGCCGGCCAACGTGCCACGGCGTACCGCCAACCTTTGGCTGAGCAAAGGTTTCGGCCAGCAGGTGGAGGCCGGCATTGGGGCGCGCTATGTGGATGAGCGTTATGCCGATACCGCCAATACCCAGAGCGCCCCCGGGTACACCGTGGTCGATGCCAACATCGCCTGGCAGGTGTTGCCGGATGTGAAGTTGGGGTTGCAGTTGAACAACCTGTTCGATCGCGAGTATGTACAGTCGGCGTTCAGCGGGCAGCAGTGGTTGATGGGGATACCGCGGTCGTACTTCGCGACGGTGGATTACAGCTTCTGATCTGGGTGGCTTGTGCCGCGAAGAGCCCGGCACAGTCCACACAAAAACCTCTATTCCCTTTCAGCGCCTTGTTATACGATAACGTTTCACATGAAATTCATTCCTATTAGACAACCCATGACAAGCGCCATCACCACGCCCACTCTGATCACCCAGCGCCTGCAGAGCATCGATGCCCTGCGCGGCCTGGTGATCCTGTTCATGCTCCTGGACCATGCCCGCGAGACTTTCCTCCTGCACCGCCAGGTCAGCGACCCCATGGCCATCGACACCACGGAACCGGCGCTTTTCTTCAGCCGCACCCTCGCCCACCTGTGTGCGCCTGTGTTCGTCCTGCTGACCGGCCTGTCGGCCTGGCTGTATGGCGAGAAGCATCAGGGCCGTGGCGACGTCTCGGCGTTCCTGTTCAAACGGGGGCTGTTCCTGGTGGTGCTGGAGTTCACCCTGGTCAACTTTGCCTGGACCTTCCAGTTGCCCCCCAGCGTGATCTACCTGCAAGTGATCTGGGCCATCGGCGTCAGCATGATCGCCCTGTCGCTGCTGGTGTGGCTGCCACGCGCCGCGCTGCTCGCACTGGGCGCCAGCATCGTCGCCGGCCACAACCTGCTCGACGGCCTGCACTTTGGCGTGGATTCAGCCCTGCATGTGCCGTGGGCAATCCTGCATGATCGCGGCTGGCTGGCGTTTTCCGAAAACCTGCACCTGCGCACGTCTTACCCGGTGCTGCCGTGGATCGGCGTAATCGCCTTGGGCTACGGCCTGGGCCCCTGGTTCGCCCGCGGCAGCGATGCCGGCCAACGCCAGCAATACCTGCTGGTGGCGGGTTTGCTCGCGCTGCTTGGCTTCGTCCTGCTGCGCATGTTCAACGGTTACGGTGAGGCACCGTGGAGCGGTTACCCAACCTTCACGCAAACCCTGATGAGCTTCTTCAACATCACCAAATACCCACCGTCGCTGCTGTTCCTGACCCTGACCCTGGGCTGCGGCCTGTTGTTGTTGCGCGCGTTCGAACGGGCCGGCCAGGCGCGCTGGATCACTGCCCTGGCGGTGTTCGGTGCGGCACCGATGTTCTTCTACCTGCTGCACCTGTATGTGCTGAAGCTACTGTACCTGGCCTGCGTGGCGCTGTTCGGGCTCAACCATGGCGACTACTTCGGTTTCGACGGTATTGCAGCGGTGTGGCTGGGCGCGGTGCTGCTGGCGGTTGCGCTGTACCTGCCGGTGCGCGGGTTCGCCCGCCTGAAGCAGCGTCGCCGCGACATCCGTTGGCTGAAGTACTTCTGAAAAGCGTTTTCACCTGGCGGCGCGATGGTCTACCATGCGGGCCGCCGGTTTCCACCACGGAACTAACAGGGAATCCCAGGCCTGCCAGTACAGGCCAATCGGAACTGCCCCCGCAACTGTAGGTGCCGAGCCTGCTCCATCGATGCCACTGGGCCTACCGCCCGGGAAGGCCGGAGCCGGGCCGTGACGCACCAGTCAGGAGACCTGCCGGCCTACATTCACCAACCGGCGGGGTGTCCGGGATTGGCCATCCGTGTTGCCCCGGCCACCCGCTGGGGCTCGGCGATGCCTGTCCGTGCGTTCCTCACCAGAACTGTCCGATAGGAGATCGCCCAGCATGCTGCTCCGTTTCGCCACCCTGCTCGCGGGCCTAAGCCTCACTGGCCTGGCCCAGGCCGCTGCCACCCACTACCCGCTGACGGTCGACAACTGCGGCAAGCCGCAGGTTTTTGCCCAGGCGCCGCAGCGCGCCGTCACCATCGGCCAGGCCGGTACCGAGCTGCTCTATGCCCTGGGGCTGGGGGACAAGCTGGCGGGCACCTCGCTGTGGTTTAACAACGTATTGCCGGAATACCAGGCGGTGAACGCCAAGGTGCCGCGCCTGGCCGACAACGACCCCAGCTTCGAGGCGGTGGTCGGCAAGCGCCCGCAACTGGTCGCGGCGCAGTTCGAATGGATGGTCGGTGCCCAGGGCGTGGTCGCCACCCGCGAGCAGTTCGATGAGCTGAAGATCCCCACCTACGTGCTGCCATCGGACTGCGAGGGCAAGGACAACCTGGTCGGTGCAGACGGCACCCGCCTGCAAGCGTTCCAGGTAGACAGCATCTACAAGAGCGTCAGCGAACTGGCCGAGATCTTCGACGTTCAGGACCGCGGCGCGGCACTGAACGCCGAATTGCAAGGGCGCCTCGACAGCGCCAGGGCACAGCTGGCCGGCAAGGACCTGTCGGCAACTTCGGCGCTGTTCTGGTTCTCCAGCGCCGACCTGGACATCGACCCCTATGTGGCCGGCCGCCAGGGTGTCGCCGACTTCATGCTGCGCACCCTCGGTGTGCGCAACGTGGTCGAGTCCAGCGAAGAATGGCCAAGCGTAGGCTGGGAAACCCTGGCCAAGGCCAATCCGACCTGGCTGATCATCGCGCGCATGGACCGCCGCCGTTTCCCCGCCGACGACTACCAGAAAAAGCTCGAATTCCTGCGCAGTGACCCGGTAACCCGCAACATGGACGCGGTGAAGCACGACCGCATCATTATCCTCGACGCCGACGCCATGCAGGCCGGCATCCGCCTGTTCCGCGGCGTGCAGACGCTGTCCACGGCCTTCGCCAGCGGTAAAGCAGCCCCGTGATGATCCGCCTGTTACCCTGCATCGCGGTTGCCCTGGCCGCTCTGTTGGCCGCCCTGCTGGCCGGTACCGCCATTGGCGAAACCAACCTGTCGCCCAGCGTGGTTGGCCAGGTGCTGGCCAACCACCTGTGGCAAGCCGCCTACCCGGTGGACCCGATCGACGCCGGCATCATCTGGAACTACCGCCTGACCCGCACCCTGGTCGCGGCCGCTTGCGGCGCCGGGCTGGCCACCTGTGGTGTCATCCTGCAGGCGATGCTGCGCAACCCACTGGCCGAGCCCTACCTGCTGGGGCTGTCTGCCGGTGCCTCGACCGGCGCGGTACTGGTCGGCCTGCTGGGCCTGGGTAGCCTGGCATTAAGCATGTCCGCAGGGGCTTTCATCGGTGCCGGTGCCGCATTCGCCCTGGTGCTGGTGCTGGCCCGCGCGGCCGGCCCCAGCAGCAACAATGCACAGGTCATCCTTGCCGGTATCGCCGGCTCGCAGCTGTTCAATGCACTGACCGCCTTCCTGATCACCAAGTCGGCCACCGCCGAACAGGCGCGCGGCATCCTGTTCTGGCTGCTTGGCAACCTGAGCGGCGTGCGCTGGCCTTCGGTGTGGCTGGCCGTACCGGTGGCGGTTTTCGGCTTGCTGGTGTGCCTGTGGCATCGCCGTGCGCTGGATGCCTTTACCTTCGGTGCCGATTCGGCCGCCTCGCTGGGCATTCCGGTGCGGCGCACCCAGTTGCTGCTGATCAGTTGTGCAGCGCTGGTGACGGCGGTGATGGTGTCCATTGTCGGCGCCATCGGTTTTGTCGGGCTGGTTATCCCCCATGCCCTGCGCCTTCTGCTCGGCCCCGGGCACAGCCGTCTGTTGCCCGCCAGCGCACTGGGCGGTGCGCTGTTCCTGATTGCGGCAGACATTCTTTCGCGCACGCTGATCACCGGCCAGGTGATCCCGGTGGGCGTGGTTACGGCGCTGATCGGTGCCCCCGTATTCGCACTGATTCTGGTCAGCCGTCGGGGGCGCCCATGACCGCCATGGCAGCTGTTCGCATCCCTCCGCTGGCCTGCCATGGGCTGGGGCTGCAACTGGCCGGAAATACCGTGCTCAGCGATATCGACCTTCGCGTTGTCGCCGGTGAAACCCTGGGCATCGTCGGCCCCAACGGCTCGGGTAAATCCTCGCTATTGAAGTTGCTGGCAGGGCTGCGCAAACCCGCCTGCGGCAGCGTGCAGCTCCTGGGTGAGCCACTGGCACAGATGCCCCGCCGCCGTGTTGCCCAGGCGCTGGCGCTGGTCGAGCAACAGGCCGACACACTTGATGCGATCAGCGTGTTCGACGCGGTTGCCTTGGGCCGCACGCCCTGGCTCTCGGCCCTGGCACCGTTCTCCCGGCAGGACTGCGCCATCGTCGAGCAAGCCCTGGCCGACCTCGACGCCCTGCACCTGCGTACGCGCCTGTGGGGGTCGCTGTCCGGTGGCGAGCGCCAGCGTGTGCACATCGCCCGTGCGCTGGCCCAACGGCCGCAGGTGCTGCTGCTGGACGAACCGACCAACCACCTGGACATTCAGCATCAGCTAAGCCTGCTGCAACAAGTGCAGGCGCTGCCGGTCACCACCCTGGTAGCGCTGCATGACCTCAACCAGGCGCTGACCTGCGACCGTGTCGCGGTTCTCGACAAGGGCCGTCTGGTCGCCCTCGGCAACCCCTTCAAAGTCCTTACCCCCGAGCGCCTGTTGAGCACCTTCGGCGTCCACGCCCACTACCTCACCGACCCTTTCGACGGCGCGCGCATCCTGCGCTTTCGCGCCCCCTGAACCTGGTAGCCTTGCCCATGCTGTTGCGTCATCGCCAACAGGCACGTTCCCACAGGTCAGCGTAATCGCAACTGCATGTGCGTGGTCTGCCACACCGGGTCCTGCTCCACGTCCACCACCGTGAAGCCTTGCCGCTCCCAGAACGCAATGGCACCCGGCAGAAACGGATGAGTATGCAAGTAAAGGCAGTCCAAGCCCGCTTGCATCGCCCGTTCGCGCAAGGCACCAAACAAGGCAGCAGCCAGGCCATGCCTGCGGTAGGCCGGCAACACGAACAGCCGCACCACCTCGACTACCCGCTCTGCGTGGTAATCAAGCTGGGCAAAGCGATGGTCATAGGGCAAGTAACCGATCACCGCGACCAGCCGCCCACCCTCACGGGCTTCCAGAAAGCAGCCCGCACCGTCCAGGTAAGTGTCGGCGAAATGCGCCAGGTCACGCGGCAAGGGTGCGTTGGCGAGCATCGGGAAAAGCGCACGCCGGGCGCTGTCGACAAACGCCAGCACTTCGGCAATGGCGTCACGCGCCACAGGTTGCAGGGTCCAGTTCGGCATCGGGCTGTTGCCAGTGTGGTTGGGAGCGTACGGTTCTACCGCAGCGTGCCGCTCAAGGCAAATCACGGGGCTCGTCGCGGCAAGGCGGACATCGGTATAATCAGCAGTCTTCACTGCCCGACCAGGCCACACCATGCCTCGCCTCCCGAAGTTGCTGTTACCCCTGTTGCTGGCTGCTGCACTCACCGCCTGCGACCAGAAACCCTCCCGTGAAGAACAGATCCTCAGCCAGCTGCCGCTGCAGGACGCCTACACGCACAACATCGAGCGCATGTCCGCGCTGCTGGGCCGCAGTCATCCGCAGTTGTCGCAAGCGACCATCCAGGACGTACTGCGCAAGCACCTCACTGTCGAGGACCAGCGCCGGGACCTGTTCCGCCTGTACAGCGAAAAGAACTTCAGCGACGCCGAATTCGCCACCATCGTCGCCGCCACCCAGGACCCAGCCAAAGCTCGCGCCCTGGAAGACACCGAAGCCGGCAAACGCTTGAGCGAAAAACTCACCGCCCTGATGCGCGAAACCGCCCGCGATGTGAACGTGCAGGCCTTGGTCGAGCAGCGCATGCAACGGGTGGAAGACGAACTTGAGGCGCTGGACAATGCAGGCTCTTGAGCACTGCCGGCCAAGGTAACTTCCGTTCAGCCGCCCTTTACGATCACCCGAGGTCAGGATTGACACACACCAAGCATGGATTGCGCCTGGATCTACGTACACTCATTCTGGTGCTCTGCGCCCTCACCGCAGTGGTCATGCTGTGCGCCAGCTATTTCGCCAGCTACCGGGTGCAGCGCCAGCTATTGATCGACAATGCCCTGGAAGCCAACCGGGTGTATGCGACCAAGCTGGCCAGCATCACCGAAACCTTCATTGGCAACGCCTTGCAGCAACTGATGTTCAGCGCCAGCGTACAAAGCCGGCAGTTGAGCGATGCCGCTGCGCTGCAGGTGGAAAGCGATCGCGTACTGGGCCAGAGCATGGCCTTCAACTCCACCTTCGTGATCGACGCCAACGGTGTACTGCTGGCAGTATCCCCCGCCCCGCTACGCCACCTGGTCGGCACCCACGTGCAGTCTCCCGGCGCCCTGGAAGCCCTGCACGAACGCCGTCCACTGGTTTCCACGCCCTACCTGTCGGCGGCCGACAACCTGGTGGTCGCGCTGTCGCAACCCATTTTCGATCGCGACGGCCGCTACCTGGGGTATGTGGGTGGCAGCCTGTACCTGCGTGAACGCAACATCCTCAACAGCCTGCTGGGCGAGCATTTCTACAAGGACGGTTCGTACCTGTATGTGGTCGACCGCAACCGACGCCTGCTGTACCACCCCCATAGCGAGCGGGTAGGCACGGTGGTGGAGGGCAATGCGCTGGTCGACCAGTTGGCGACACTGGACAGCGGTACCCGGCAGCTTACCAATAGCCTGGGCGTGGAAATGCTCGCAGGCTTCGCCACCGTCCCCAGCGCCGGCTGGGGCGTGGTAGCGCAGCAGCCCTTGGTGCAGACGGTGGCGCCGTTGCACCATCTGGTGCTGAACGTGATCGCCAGTTCGGCGCCCTTGGCGCTGGTTGGCAGCCTGCTGCTGTGGTGGCTGGCCCGTACCATCGCCCGACCGCTCTGGAAGCTTGCCGCCGGTGCCCGCACGATGGACCGCGCCGCTACCGCCGAGCACTTGCATCAGGTGCGGGCCTGGTACTTCGAGGCAGCAGAGCTCAAGCGCGCGTTGCTGTTCAGCCTGAACTTGCTGCAAGAGCGTATCGGCCGGCTCAATCGGGACGCCCAGACCGATCCACTGACCGGCCTGGGCAACCGCCGCAGCCTGGAAATCAGCCTGTCGTTACTGGAGGCTGAAAACCGGGAGTTTGCAGCCATTGCGCTGGATATCGACCACTTCAAGCGGATAAATGACAACCATGGACACGAAGTGGGCGACCAGGTGCTGCGCCAGCTGGCGGAGCTCATGCGCCGTTGTTGCCGCGAGGGCGACCTGCTGTGTCGCACCGGTGGCGAGGAGTTCCTGATATTGCTGCCTGGGGCCACCCTGAACGTGGCGGCCGCGGTGGCCGAACGGTTGCGTGTGACCGTACAGGATATGCCGGTGGAACCGGTGGGGGCAGTGACGATTTCGCTGGGGGTGACGCACTGGGATGGAGAGACTCACGGCGAGCCCATGAACGCATTGGGCGAGGCTGACCGGGCGCTTTACCGGGCCAAGCAAGAGGGGCGCAACCGGGTCGCTTTTGCCTGAACGTCTTGTGTTGTACCCATCGGGCAGGCTTGCCCGTGAAAATGCCGGTACAGGCAACGATGATTCGGAGGCTTGTAACAATTCCTGTCATAAAACTGCAGCGTTTCAGTCATAGGATTGACCCCGACCTGACATTTTTACTTCATGGATGAGCGTCTCATGCGTCGTGTGGTTTTCAATCAGAAAGGTGGCGTCGGCAAATCCAGCATCGCCTGCAACCTCGCCGCTGCCAGCGCCGCCGAGGGCTACCGAACCTTGCTGGTCGACCTCGACCCGCAGGCCAATGCCACTTTCTACCTCACCGGGCTGGTCAACGACACCATTCCACCCGGCATCGCCGACTTCTTCCGCCAGACCTTGTCGCCGGTTACCGCCGCCGGCAAGAAGCACCGCGTGGCAATCACCGAAACCCGCTACAACAACCTGCACCTGGTCACCGCCAGCCCAGACCTCAGCGACCTGCAAAGCAAGCTGGAGAGCAAGTTCAAGATCAACAAGCTGCGCAAGTTGCTGGTGGCACTGGAAGAGGACTATGAGCGGATCTACATCGACACCCCACCCGCACTGAATTTCTACACCTTCAGCGCGCTGGTGGCGGCCGAGCGTCTGTTGATTCCGTTCGACTGCGACAGTTTCTCGCGCCAGGCCCTGCACAGTGTCATGGCCGAGGTCGAAGAACTGCGTCAGGACCACAACCCCGCGCTGGTGGTGGAAGGTGTGGTAGTCAATCAGTTCGCCGGGCGCACGGCGCTGCACCAGACCTTGGTCGATCAACTGCGCAACGAAGGCATGCCGGTGCTGCCGGTGTACCTGAGCAGTTCGATCAAGATGCGCGAATCGCACCATGCCTCGGTGCCATTGGTGCATTTGGCGCCGCGGCATAAACTGGCCCTGGAATTCATCGATTTGCTGGATGTGCTTGAGCGTGCGGCCTGACAGGCCGTTGGGGGCACTCCGGCTGTAACCTGCTGCACCGGTCGAATCAGGTATACCGAGGTCGCCCTCGACAAAGCGCCTTGCAGCGCTCGGCTATCTACTGGCAAGCACAATAACGATGGCGCGGCCCGACTGCGCCACTTTCAACATGGCTGCCAAAGGAAACCGGAGAGCACCCGCATGTCCGCACATCATGAGGTATCCCCCGCCACCCTGCGCAGGGTAATTGCCGCTTCGGCCATCGGCAATTTCGTCGAATGGTTCGACTTCGCCGTGTACGGCTTTCTCGCCACGCTGATCGCCAGCCAGTTCTTCGCCAGCGAAGACGCCAGCGTGGCCTTGCTCAAAACCTTCGCGGTGTTCGCCGTGGCCTTTGCGCTGCGCCCTTTGGGCGGCATCGTCTTCGGCGCCTTGGGCGACCGCCTGGGACGCAAGCGCATCCTGTCGCTGACCATCTTGCTGATGGCCGGCTCCACCACGTTGATCGGCCTGCTGCCGACCTACGCCAGTATCGGCCTGGCAGCCCCGGCGCTGCTGACCCTGGCCCGCTGCCTGCAGGGTTTTTCTGCCGGCGGCGAATATGCCGGGGCTTGCGCCTATCTGATGGAGCACGCGCCTGACGGCAAGCGTGCCTTTTATGGCAGCTTCGTGCCTGTGTCGACCTTTTCTGCCTTTGCCTGTGCGGCGGTGATCGCGTATGGCCTGGAAGCCAGCCTGTCGACCGAGGCGATGAATGCCTGGGGTTGGCGCATTCCGTTCCTGATTGCAGCACCGCTGGGCCTGGTCGGCCTGTACCTGCGCTGGCGCATGGAAGAAACCCCGGCGTTCCGCGAAGCCGTCGCCCAGGGCAAGGAGCACGAGCATTCACCGCTGAAGGAAACCCTGCGCCACCATGGCCGGGTCATTCGCAACCTGGGGGCGTTCATTTCGCTGACCGCATTGTCGTTCTACATGTTCACCACCTACTTCGCCACCTACCTGCAACTGGTCGGCAACCTGACCCGCGCGCAGTCACTGCTGGTAACCACCGTGGCCCTGCTGTTCGCTGCGGTCGGCTGCCCGCTGGCCGGGGCATTTTCGGACCGGGTGGGGCGACGCAAGACCATCGGCTTTACCTGCCTGTGGGTGATGCTGTGCGTGTTCCCGGCGTACTGGCTGGCCAGCTCTGGCTCGATGTCGGGTGCGCTGCTGGGGGTGATCCTGCTCGCGGTGGGGGCATTGTGCAGCGGCGTGGTTACCGCAGCCTTGCTGTCGGAAAGCTTCCCTACCCGTACCCGCTACACCGCTTCGGCAATTACCTACAACGTGGCCTACACGCTATTTGGCGGCACAGCGCCGCTGGTGGCAACCTGGCTCATCGCACAGACCGGCAGCAGCCTGGCACCGGCGTTCTACCTGGTGGTGATTGCGCTGGTGGCGTTGGTGGGCGGGTTGGCGTTGCCGGAAACGTCGCGGATTTCTTTGCATGACGACCTGGGTGTGGACGGTGTACGGGCTGGTGCCCGAAGGGCCGTTTGAGGTTGTTGGGGCTGCCTTGCAGCCCCAAATGCTCAGCCTTCCTGCTGCTCATCCCGCCGATACGCCCACTGATACAACGCCGGCAACACCAGCAACGTCAGCGCGGTAGAAGACAAGATTCCGCCAATCACCACCGTCGCCAGTGGCCGCTGCACCTCTGCCCCGGTCCCGGTGGCCAAGGCCATCGGTATGAACCCCAGCGAGGCCACCAGCGCCGTCATCAGTACTGGCCGCAAGCGGGTCAGCGCCCCCTCCTCGACCGCCGCCCGCAGCGTGCGCCCTTCCTCGCGCAGCCCGCGGATAAAGGCAATCATCACCAGCCCGTTCAACACTGCCACTCCCGACAATGCAATGAACCCGACGCCGGCAGAAATAGACAGCGGAATATCACGCACCCACAGCGCCAGCACCCCGCCGGTCAGGGCAAAGGGGATGCCGGTGAACACCAGCAGGCCATCCCTGAGGTTGTTGAACATCATCAGCAACAGCGCCATGACCAGCAGCAAGGCCACCGGCACCACCACCTGCAGGCGCTCGGCTGCCGACTGCAACTGTTCGAACTGCCCTCCCCAACGCGTCCAGTAACCCGGTGGTACCTGCACCTGGTCGATCAAGGCCTGCTCAGCCTCTTGCACAAACGAGCCCAGGTCGCGTCCACGCACGTTGGCACTGACCACCACCACGCGCTTGCCATCTTCGCGGCTCACCTGATTCGGGCCCAATTGCAGGTTCAGCGTGGCGACCTGCGACAGCGGGATGAAACCGATTTGCCCGGCCCCCTCAGCGGCATTGGCCGGAACCGGAATCAGCAGGCTGGCCAGCCCGTCGACATCGGTCCGCAAGGTCTCCGACAGGCGCACGACCATGTCGAAGCGGCGGTCGCCTTCATACAGCGTACCGGCGGTGCGGCCGCCCACGGCAATGGCGATGGCATCCTGCACATCGCCCACATTCAGGCCATGACGGGCGGCCTTGTCACGGTCGATGTCGATGGTCAGTACCGGCAGGCCCGTCGTCTGCTCCACCTTCACCTCGGACGCGCCCGACACCCCTTGCAGGCTGGCAGCGATCTGTGCGGCAGTGCGGTTGAGCACCTCCATGTCGTCACCGAACAGCTTCACCGCCACATCACTGCGCACCCCGGAAATCAGCTCGTTGAACCGCAGCTGAATCGGCTGCGACAGCTCATAGTTGCTGCCCGGCACACTGGCAGCGGCGCGTTGCACCTGGGCGATCAGTTCATCTCGCGGTTTGCCCGGGTCAACCCATTGTTCGCGCGGGCGCAGCATCACGTAGGCATCGGAAATGTTTGGCGGCATCGGGTCGGAGGCAATCTCGGCAGTGCCGGTGCGGGCAAACACCCGCTCCACCTCCGGCACCTGGGCGATGATCGCCTGCTCCAGGCGCTGTTGCATGTCCACCGACTGCGACAGGCTGGTGCCCGGCACGCGCAGGGCCTGCAGGGCGAAGTCACCCTCGCTGAGGCTGGGGATGAACTCGCTGCCCATGCGGCTGGCCATCACGCCCGACAACAGCACCAGGGCGGCGGCGGCGGCACATGCCAGTTTGCGCCGGCCCAGCACCCAGGCCAGAACCGGGGCATAGCGCTGCCGTGCCGTACGCATCACCAGGCCTTCCTCTTCCTTGACCTTGCCGGTGACGAACAGGGCAATGGCTGCCGGAACGAACGTGACCGAAAGGATCATCGCGCCCAACAGGGCCATGACCACGGTAAAGGCCATAGGGTGGAACATCTTGCCCTCGACCCCGGTCAGGGCAAAGATCGGCAGGTACACCACCATGATGATCAACTGCCCATAGATCAGCGGCCGGCGTGCTTCGCGGGCAGCGGCAAACACCTCATGGAACCGTTCGCCGCGGGTCAGCATGCGACCGTGGCGCTGCTGGGCATGGGCCAGGCGACGGATGGCGTTTTCCACGATCACCACCGCGCCGTCGACGATGATGCCGAAGTCCAGCGCGCCCAGGCTCATCAGGTTGGCACTGACCTTGTTGCTGAACATACCGGTAAAGGTGAATAGCATCGAAAGCGGGATAACCATGGCCGTGATCAGCGCAGCACGAATGTTGCCGAGGAACAGGAACAGCACGGCAATCACCAGGATCGCACCTTCGATCAGGTTTTTCTTTACCGTGGCGATGGCTTTCTCCACCAGGTTGGTGCGGTCGTACACCGTCACGGCGACTACGCCCTTGGGCAGGTTGCGATTGATCTCGACCAATTTTGCAGCGACCGCCTGCGACACCGTGCGGCTGTTCTCGCCAATCAGCATGAACACCGTGCCCAGCACCACTTCCCGACCGTTTTCGGTGGCTGCCCCCGAGCGCAGCTCTTCGCCAAGGCCAACCTGGGCGACATGGCTGACGCGGATCGGCGTGCCGTCGACGCTGGAGATAACGATGTTGGCAATGTCTTCGGCCGAGGCCACCTGGCCCGGCGCGCGAATCAGCAACTGCTCGCCATTGCGCTCGATATAGCCAGCGCCAATGTTGGCGTTATTGCGCTCCAGCGCTGCAATCAGGTCGTTGAGGGTGAGCTTGTAGGCCGCCAGGCGCTTGGGCTCTGGTGCAATCAGGTATTGCTTGGCATGGCCGCCGATGCTGTTGACCTCGGCCACACCCGGCACATTGCGCAGCTGCGGCTTGATGATCCAGTCCTGAATCACCCGCAGGTCAGTTGGGGTGTACGGTGTGCCGTCTTCCTTGAGCGCCCCCTCCTGGGCTTCCACCGTCCACAGGAAAATTTCCCCCAGCCCGGTGGAGATCGGCCCCATGCCCGCCTCGATGCCCTCAGGCAATTGCTCGCGGGCCACCTGCAGGCGCTCGTTGACCAGTTGGCGGGCGAAGAAGATATCGGTGCCATCATCGAAAATGACCGTGACTTGCGACAGGCCCGAGCGCGACAGCGAGCGGGTCTGCTTGAGCCCTGGCAGGCCAGCCATCGCGGTCTCGATGGCAAAGGTGATGCGCTGCTCGGTCTCCAGCGGCGAATAGCCGGGGGCGGCGGTGTTGATCTGCACCTGGACGTTAGTGATGTCCGGCACAGCATCGATCGGCAGTTTCTGGTAGCTGTGGATACCCACCGCGGCCATCAGGGCCACGGCCAGCATCACCACCAGGCGCTGCTCGATGGCAAATTGAATCAGGCGTTCGAACATGCAGGTGTCCCCGTGATCAGTGGCTGTGCTCGGCCGAGCCCTTGCCCAGTTCCGACTTGAGGACAAAGCTGCCGGCGGCTGCAACCTGAGTACCGGCGGCCAGGCCGCTGGTGATTTCCACCTGGCCAGCATCGCGACGGCCAGTCTTCACCGGGCGCGCCTCGAAGCCTTCCTCCGTGCGGGCGAACACCACGGTTTGCGCCTCCCAGGTTTGCAGGGCGCTTTCCGGCACCGCCACGGCGGCATCGAAGCGGTCGACGCTGACAGCCACATTGACGAACAGCCCGGGGCGCCAGGCGCCATTGGGGTTGGCCAGTGTGGCACGCACAGTGGCGGCACGGTTCTGCTCGCCGAGCAGGCTGCCGACGTAGTTGACCTTGCCCAGAACCTGGGCGCCCAGGTCCGGCGCACTGACCGTGACTTCACGGCCGGTCACCACCTTGCCCAGGTCACGAGGGGCCACGGCGAAGGTGGCCCACACCCGGCTCAGGTCGGACAGGGTGAACGCGTTGCTGGTCTCATCGACCACCTCGCCCACGGTCAGGTGCTTCTCCACGACGACCGCATCGAAGGGGGCGCGCAGTTCATAGCGGTTGCCGGCACCGGCCGGCCCCACCGCTGCGACCTTCTGCCGAGCATTGGCCAGGGCGATCTCGGCCTCCTGCAGCGCCTGACGTGCCTGCAGGTAATCCTGCTCGGCGCTGATTCGCTCCTGCCACAGCTGTTGTTCCCGTTGAAAGGTCAACCGCGCCAGTTCCAGGCGACGTTGAGCGGCCTGCTGCTCACTGCGCAGGTCGGAGATCTGCTGGCTGGCAATCACCGCCAGTACCTGGCCGCGCTTGACCGCCTGGCCCAGCTCGGCGTGCACCGCTTCGACCACACCCGGCACGCGGGGTACTACATGAGCGGTGCGGTCCTCGTCAAAGCGGATCTCACCCGGGAAGCTGATGGCGATGCCCAGCTCACGGGGGCCTGCGGCAGCCAGTTGTATGCCAGCCGATTCGATCTGCGCGATAGACAGGTGCAGCTGGCCTTCTTCTTCGCCGTGCTCCTTCTCTGCATGGCCTTCGACGGCCTGCGCTGCAGCATGGCCGTGGCTGTCTTCACCATGGTCGTCATGGGGGGCTTGAGCCTTGGACGCCTGGCCGAGGTTGCCGGTCCAGGCCAGGCCCGTGAGGCCAAGCGCAGCAATGGCGGCAGCCAGAAGGGCTAGCTTGCGTGGGTTAGTCATTGTTGCTCCTGCTATTGGGTTTGTTGCTCACGCCATCGAGATCGCCGTAGATCCGCTCCACTTGTGCACGCGCGTCGGTCGCCGAGGCCAGCGCCTCGAGGTACAGCCCGCGAGCCTCGATCAGCGTGCGCTGGGCGTCGAGTACATCGAGGAAAGCGAACTTGCCCATTTCAAAACCGCGGGTGGCGGTGTCCACGGCCTGCTGCGCAGCAGGCAGGATGGTGCGGTCATAGGCTTCAACGTCCTGCATCGCCGCCTCCCACTGGCTGATGGCACTACGGGTTTCACTGCGCAGACGCAGCGCCACGGCATTGCGCAGGTCACGCGCCTGGTCGGCGCGACGCGCAGCTGCCAGAACATTGCCCTGGTTGCGGTCGAACAGCGGCAACGGCATGGACAGGCCAACCACGTTCACTCGCTCCCGGTCTTCGCGGCTGTACTGGCTGCCAAGGCTGACGGTGAGGTTGGGGATACGCTGGGCTTTTTCCGCCCCCAGGGAGGCGTCGCCGCGCTCGACCTGGGCAGCGGCCAGGCGCCATTCGGCAGTCTTTTCGACCTGGTCAAGCAAGGTGTCGGCACCCGGCGCAATGCCTGGCGAAAGGTTGGCTGCCTGCAACCGGTCGAAGCTTGCCAGCGGGCTGCCCGTCAACCGGGCCAAGGCCTGGTAGGCCACACTGCGCTGGGTTTTCGCGCGACGCACTTCGGCCTGGGCCTGGGCCAGTTGCACCTGGGCACGGGTGGCCTCCACCGGTGATGACTGGCCTGCCGTAACCCGCCCTTGCACCACCCGCAGACCTCGTTCAGTCAACGCCTGCGACTGCTGAGCCAACTCCAGCGCGGTCTGTGCACGCAAGGCAGCGTGGAAAGCCTGCACCACATCGGCCCGCAGGGCGTTGCGCTGGCGCTCCAGGTCAAGCTGGGCAATGGCCTGGCCGGCACCCGCCACGGCGAGACGTGCGCCGCGCTTCCCGCCCAGCTCCAGCGGCTGGCTGAGGGTGACGGTGGTGGTGCTGGTGTCGCGGCGGGTGTCCTCGACCTCCCAGGCCAGCTCCGGGTTGGGGAGCAGCCCGGCCTGGCGCCGCTCGCCATCGGCAATGCCAATTTCACGGCCGGCTGCAGCCAGCTCCGGGTTCTGGGCGAAAGCGGCGGTAAGCGCCTGGGGCAGGCTCAGCACCTGGCTGGCCTGGGCGCCGGTGGCACTGGCCAGCAGCAGACAGAGCAAGGCGATCTTGCGGGGGATGGGCACGAAACAGTCCTCTGGGCGAAGCATTGGCGAGGGACTGTAGAAAGGGCTGGTTATCGGGGCGGTGGCGGCAAGATTACAATTTTGTAATGACGCCCTGCGGTTCGTTGCAGGGGCAGCTTTGCACGGCTGGGTACAGAGCATTCAACGCCCAATAAGTTCGATAATCGCCCACTTTCCCGGTGCGACGATCTTGGCCAATTGACGGAACTAACCAGTCAGTACAAAACTACGTGCATTCAACAACAACAAAGCGATGCCCGTCATGAAGCCCCTTATTCTCGTGCTCAACGGCCCCAACCTGAACATGCTGGGCACCCGCGAGCCTGCCCAGTACGGCCACGAAACCCTCGCTGACCTGGCTCAGGGATGTGCCGACACTGCCCACGCCCACGGCCTGGAAATCGAATTCCGTCAGACCAACCACGAAGGTGAACTGATCGACTGGATCCACGCCGCCCGTGGCCGCTGCGCCGGCATTGTGATCAACCCTGGCGCCTGGACGCACACCTCGGTCGCCATCCGCGATGCCCTGGTGGCCAGCGAACTGCCGGTGATCGAGGTGCACCTGTCCAATGTGCACAAACGCGAGCCGTTCCGTCACTTGTCGTTCGTATCGTCCATCGCCGTCGGTGTCATCTGCGGCCTGGGCAGCCACGGCTACCGCATGGCGCTGAGCCACTTCGCCGAGCTGTTGCAGGAGCGTGCGGCATGAGCCAGCAAGCCATCCTCGCCGGCCTGATCGGCCGCGGCATCCAACTGTCACGTACGCCGGCCCTGCACGAACACGAAGGCGACGCCCAGGCCCTGCGCTACCTGTACCGGCTGATCGACGCCGACCAGTTGCAACTGGACGACAGCGCCCTGCCCGGCCTGCTCGAAGCCGCGCAACATACCGGTTTCACCGGGCTGAACATTACCTACCCGTTCAAGCAGGCGATCCTGCCGTTGCTCGACGAGCTGTCCGACGAGGCCCGTGGTATCGGCGCGGTAAACACCGTGGTGCTCAAGGACGGCAAGCGCGTCGGCCACAACACCGATTGCCTGGGCTTTGCCGAAGGCTTGCGCCGTGGCCTGCCCGACGTTGCACGGCGCCAGGTGGTGCAGATGGGTGCCGGTGGCGCTGGCTCGGCCGTGGCCCATGCCCTGCTGGGTGAAGGGGTAGAACGGCTGGTGCTGTTCGAAGTGGATGCGACCCGTGCGCAGGCGTTGGTGGACAACCTGAACACCCATTTCGGCGCGGAGCGCGCCGTGCTTGGCACCGACCTGGCCACAGCCTTGGCCGAAGCGGACGGGCTGGTCAACACCACGCCGGTGGGCATGGCCAAGCTACCGGGCACGCCACTGCCGGTGGAGTTGTTGCATCCCCGCCTGTGGGTGGCAGAGATCATCTACTTCCCGCTGGAGACCGAACTGCTGCGCGCGGCCCGGGCACTGGGCTGCCGCACGCTGGATGGCAGCAACATGGCGGTGTTCCAGGCGGTGAAGGCATTCGAGCTGTTCAGCGGGCGGCAGGCGGATGCGGCGCGGATGCAGGCGCACTTTGCCAGTTTCACCTGATAGAAAAGTGTTGGCTTCTTCGCGGGCACGCCCGCTCCCACAGGTACTGCGCAAACGTTACTGATTGCACTGTCCCTGTGGGGCATGCCCGCGAAGAGGCCGGTACAGGAGAATCACCCTTTTTCATCCAGCAAAGCCTGTATCACCTGTTCCTGCCCACCATAATCCCCCTCGCCAAAGTGCACATGGCGCACCTGCCCCTTGCGGTCGACAAAGTAATGCGCCGGCCAGAACTGGTTGCCCCAGGCATTCCACACCTTGTAGTCATTATCTACCGCCACCGGATACCCGATACCCAACCGGGCTACCTTGTCCCGCAAAGTCGCCACATCATGCTCGTAGTCGAACTCAGGGGTGTGCACCCCTACCACCACCAGCCCTTGATCGGCATAGCGCCGCGCCCAATCATTCACATGCGGCAGGCTGCGCCGGCAGTTGATGCAGTCCCAGGTCCAGAAGTCCACCAGCACCACCTTGCCCTTGAGCCCCGGGGCATCCAGGGGCGGCGAATTCAACCACTGGCTGGCGCCCGCCAGCGATGGCATGGCGCCGTAGCTGTCGCGTGCCTTCAGGTGCCCAGCCAACCCAAGCCCCGTCAGCGCCAGCGCAAAACCACCGGCCTTGAGCATCCGGCGCCGATCAGTTTTCATGGCAACCGTCCGTGGCATAGGTGAGGTACTGCACGCTTTGCCGCTGGCCATGGGAGTCAAGGTAGTCCATTCGGGTATTCACCAGGCCGCAGGCATTGCGCTGATCATCCTGCACCGACAGCACTCTCTTCACATCCAGAGGCTCACCGTAGCGGTACTGCATGACCCCGCCATCCTGCATCGGGGCAGTGGCGGCCTGGGCGGCGATGGCACCGAAGCCGAGCACGGCGAACAGGCTGGCGCTGGCGATAGTCTTGAGGTTCATGGCTTCTCTCCTGGGTAACACTTGGGTGTGAGGAGTGTTGCTCCCCGGTCGAGAACCATTTCACGTCAGCCAGGTATCCCGCATGTGTCGCCCAACGTTGTGATGTGCCTCCTGCTGTATCCCTACCCGTGCCAGATACACTGCAATACAAACTCCCGCAGGCAAGGGCGAACGCGCTCGGTACACTGCGCCCAACCCCCTTTGCACAGGAACCCAGCGCATGGAACACGTCGATCACATCCTGATCGTCGACGACGACCGCGAGATCCGCGAACTGGTCGGCAATTACCTGAAGAAGAACGGCCTGCGCACCAGCATCGTTGCAGACGGCCGGCAGATGCGCGCCTTTCTCGAAGCCAACAGCGTCGACCTGATCGTGCTCGACATCATGATGCCTGGCGACGACGGCCTGCTGTTGTGCCGCGAGCTGCGCGCCGGCAAGCACCGCAATACGCCGGTGCTGATGCTGACCGCCCGCAATGACGAAACCGACCGCATCATCGGCCTGGAAATGGGCGCCGACGATTACCTGACCAAACCGTTCTCGGCCCGCGAACTGCTCGCCCGCATCAACGCCGTGCTGCGCCGCACACGCATGCTGCCGCCCAACCTGACCATCAGTGAAAGCAGCCGCCTGCTGGGTTTCGGTCAATGGCGCCTGGACACCACCGCGCGCCACCTGCTCGACAGCGAAGGCACCCTGGTGGCCCTGAGCGGCGCCGAGTACCGCCTGCTGCGGGTGTTCCTCGACCACCCGCAGCGGGTGCTCAGCCGCGAACAGCTGCTTAACCTGACCCAGGGCCGCGAAGCCGACATCTTCGACCGCTCCATCGACTTGCTGGTCAGCCGCCTGCGCCAGCGCCTGGGTGACGATGCCCGCGAGCCCAGCTGCATCAAGACCGTGCGTAGCGAGGGCTACGTGTTTTCGCTGCCGGTGCAATTGCTCGAGACCCCCTCATGAAATGGCCGCGCACCCTGGCCTCGCGTCTGGCGCTGATCTTCTTCACCGGCCTGGTGTTGGCTTATGGTCTGTCGTTCGGCCTGCAGGCCTACGAGCGCTATATCAGCAGCCGCTCGATGATGCTCAGTAACCTCGAACAGGACGTGGCGACCTCGGTTGCCATCCTTGACCGCCTGCCCGCAGCCGAGCGTGCCGCCTGGCTGCCACGCCTGGAACGGCGCACCTACCGCTATCGCCTGGACCAGGGCCTGGAAGGCGAAGCGATGCCCAGCAGTGACCCACCGATGGCCGCCGCGTCGATCGTCAAGGCCATTGGCAGCGACTACCGCCTGACCTTCCTGGAAATCCCGGGGCCCAATGCGCACTTCCAGGCGCACCTGAAGCTGGCCGACGGCGCGCCACTGACCATCGACGTGACGCCAGCACCGGTCCCGGTAGCCCGTTGGTTGCCCGTGGTGCTGCTGATTCAGCTGGCTGTGCTGTTGCTGTGTACCTGGCTGGCGGTACGCCTGGCCATCGGCCCGCTAACCCGTCTGGCCCAGGCAGTGGACAACCTCGACCCGGACCAGCCCGGCGTTCAACTGGATGAAAGCGGCCCACGCGAGGTGCGTTACGCTGCCGTGGCCTTCAACGCCCTGCAGGCGCGCATTGCTGCCCACCTCAAGGAACGCATGCAGTTGCTGGCGGCCATTTCCCACGACCTGCAAACCCCGATCACTCGCATGAAGTTGCGGGTCGAAGTGATGGATGAGGGGGTCGAAAGGGACAAGTTCGGGAGCGACCTGGATGAAATGGAACACCTGGTGCGCGAAGGCGTGGCGTATGCCCGCAGCATGGACAGCAGCACCGAAGCGACCTGCCGGGTCAACCTTGATGCCTTTCTCGACAGCCTGGTATTCGACTACCAGGACAGCGGCGCCCAGGTCGAGCGCCACGGCAGCAGCGATACCCTGCTGGAAACCCGCCCGCATGCGCTGCGCCGGGTACTGGTGAACCTGGTCGACAACGCCCTGAAGTTTGCAGGTGCTGCCGAGCTGCAAGTGTCGCGCGAGGGCAGTGCCACCATCATCCGCGTGCTCGACAACGGGCCAGGGATACCCGTTGACGAACTGGATGAAGTGCTCAAGCCGTTCTACCGGGTGGAAGGTTCACGCAATCGCAGCACGGGTGGCACCGGCTTGGGCCTGGCCATTGCCCACCAGCTGATCCGGGCCATGGGGGGCCGGCTGACCCTGAGCAACCGCGAACAGGGCGGGTTGTGCGCGCAGATCGAACTCACCTGAAGTGCGATCGTTGGCAGGAACGGCCTTGGATCTCGATCGGGCCGCTCCTGTAAAGCGCGAGGTCGCCTCTACAAACAGATACACAACTGCATCCCCCTGACACACTGCAGATACCCCGCCTCGAGACACTCCCGGTCACACAACCACACCCCGGGAGTCCCTGATGAAAGCCCTCACCTTGCCCTCCGGCTGGAAGCTGTTCGCCGCCCTCGCCGGCCTGACCTTGGCGATGACCGCCATAGTCCTGGCCAGCCAACCCGACCCAGACGGCTTGCGCAGTGCCATTCGTGCCACCGCACGTAGCTCGTTCGCACTGTTCCTGCTGGCATTCCTGGCCTCGTCGCTGGTGACCTTGCTGCCTGGCACAGCAAGCCGCCGCATCCTTCAGGAGCGACGCTACCTGGGGTTGGCATTCGCGTTCTCCCACACCGTGCATGGCGTGCTGATCTATCGCTACGCCCAGCAATTCCCCGAGCTGTTCTGGGCCGGCCGCACGCTCACTTCCAGCCTGCCCGGCACGGTCGGCTACCTGTTCTTGCTGCTGCTCACCGCCACCTCGTTCAAGGCCCCCATGCGGCTCTTGGGCGGCCGTGCCTGGCAAGCGCTGCACAGCAGCGGCATGTGGGTGCTGGCTGCCGTGTTCTGTCTGTCGTTCTACAAGCGCATCCCCATGGGGGGGGGGTACCCGCTGGCGTTCGCCCTGATGTTCAGCGCCATCGCCGTCAAGCTCACCGCCAAAGTGGCCCGTAAACAACGCCGCAGCACCCGCGCCCTTGCCTGAAGAGAGCACCGCACATGACGACCTTGACCCGTACCCTGACCACCGTTGATCGCCTCGGCAGCTGGAGCGCCGACGTGCCATTACGGGTATTTCTGGCCTGGGAGTTTTTCGAATCCGGCCTGGAGAAATTCAACGGCAGCAACTGGTTCGCCGACCTGCAGTCCAGCTTCCCGTTCCCCTTCAACCTGCTGCCCGCGGAGCTGAACTGGCAGCTGTCGATGTGGGCCGAGTTGGTACTGCCGTTGCTGCTGTTGCTGGGCCTGGGTACCCGGCTGGCATCATTGGGTTTGATGGTGGTGACCGTTGTAGCGATAGTGGCAGTGCACTGGCCGGCGCACTGGTCGGGCCTGGCGGAACTGGCCCAAGGCTATGCCATTACCGACCAGGGCTTCGGCAATTACAAGTTGCCGCTGATCTACCTGGTGGCGTTGCTGCCACTGCTGCTCAAGGGCGCCGGGCGCCTTAGCCTCGATCATTGGCTGGGCATGCGGTTCGGCAGATGAGGATCGGGGGCTGCTGCGCAGCCCCCCAATGCCTTCAAACTGTTCCGACAATGACACCCTGCTCGCGCAATACCTCCAACAATGCCAACCCTTGCTGCACATCCCCGCCCAATGCCTGCAGCCGCTCTCTTCCGGTCCCCTGCTCCACCAGCAACCGATACGCCATAGGTGCCAACCGGGCAAAGCGCACCTGCAACCGGGCATCGCGATAAACCAGCAACAAGCTCGGCGATGCTGGGGCAGCCGTTGGCTGGTAGTCCACGCCAATGCGTTCCACCGGCCAACGATAGGCCAGGACCCGCGCCACACAAGACAACAATGGCTCTCCAGCCAGCAGGTCACCACTCGGGTCATGCGCCGGGTCCTCGGCATCGCTCAGGTACAGTTGCGCCTCGACCCACTCATAGTGCGCCAGCTCCAGCTGCCAAGGGGTGTCCAGCGCCACATGTTGCAAGTAGTCGACGAACGTCTCGGCAATTTCGGTAAACAAAGGCGTCTGGCAACGGTAACTGGCGTAGAAATCACGTACTCGGGCATGCCAGCGCTGCTCGCCCAACGCCTGGCGCATCACCGGGAAGTTGCCAGCCAGCAAGCCTTCGATGGCGCCATAGAACAACTCACGGTAAACCTTCAGGCGCCGGGCCTCGACGCCGGGCGGCGGGGCATGGCGCTGTGGGTCGCGCAGGTGACGGGCCAAGGCATACTGCTGCGCACGCAGGGTCTCATTCATCTGCTTGCCCTCCGGCAGCGCATTGCACGGCACGCATACGCGCCGTCTCGGCCAACAGTTCGGCCAAGGGCGGATAGTTGAAATCACGTTCAAGCACCGTCGGCTGTACGCCAAAGCGCGCACAAGCGCTGGCGTACAGCGCCCAGACATCCTCCTTCACGGCTGCCCCATGGGTATCCACTTTGAGGTCCGGCGCTTCATCGTAATGCCCGGCAACGTGCATCCCGGCCACGCGCGCCTGAGGCAAGCCTGCAAGGAATTGCTGGGCGTCGTAGCCATGGTTGCAGGCGTTGACATAGACATTGTTGACGTCCAGCAGCAGGTCACAATCTGCTTCTTCGAGCACCGCCTGGATGAAGTCGAGCTCGCTCATCGCCTGATACGGCGCGGCATAGTAGCTGATGTTCTCCACGGCAATGCGCCGCTCCAGCTGCTCCTGAGCCTGGCGTATGCGCGCGGCCACATGGCGTACGGCTTCATCGGTGAACGGGATGGGCATCAGGTCGTACAGGTGCCCGTCATCACTGCAGTAGCTCAGGTGCTCGCTGTACAGTCGCACCTGGTATCGGTCGAGAAACTGCCGGGTCTGCTCGAGGAAATGGCGGTCCAGCGGCGCACTGCCACCCAGCGATAAAGACAACCCATGACAGGTGACAGCAAAGCGCTCCGCCAACTGGGCCAAGCCCTTGCCATAGGCGCCGCCCACGGCAATCCAGTTTTCCGGCGCACACTCGAGAAAGTCCACTGCACCCGCCTCCATGGCCAGCAGTTCCGGCAACAGGCCGCGACGCAAGCCTAGGCCAACGTTCAACATCGCAGGAAACATAAAAGTTCTCCAACAGGCACAACGCCCCACCTGGCCAGCAGGAGGAGCGTTGTGGCGTTTCATGGGGTAGAACGTCAGGGTTTGCCGGTCAGGTGGCTGAACAAGCCATCCGGCATGGCTTTGCCATTGGCCTGGTAAATCGCCTTGAGGTGATCGGCCGCTTCCTGCTCGGAGATGAAACCGTCATGGTTGCGATCGATCGTGTCGAAATCACCGGCACGGTCCTTGGCCACCGCCAGAAACTCATCGCGCGAGACCTTGCCATCGTGATTGCTGTCGGTTTCGGCGAACGAGGCGTCACCACACTTGCCTTCACCACACTTGCCCTCAGCCCCAGCCTTGGCGCCGGCGCCGCATTTACCCTCACCGCACTTGCCTTCGCTTTGGGAAGCCTTGCCGCTCCCCCCGCACTTGCCCTCACCACACTTGCCCTCGCCGGCCACTTTGGCCGAGGCCAGTTGGTAACCTTGAGCCAGCGGCTCGACGGCGAACGCACTGTTGCTCAATGCCATGCTGCCGATCAGGGCGGCGCCGAGCAGGCCGAGGGTGTTTTTTGCTTGAGTCATGATGCAGCTCCACTGGGGTTGGAAAGTGGAGCCATTAGGCCGTTGCGGTTTGTCGGGGATGTATCGTGCCAGGCGCGCTTTTGTATGGCAGTAGGTCTGCAGCACAGGCAGATACAGTGCGATACACACCACCCGGCAACGGGCCCCAAGGTGCCTTGGGGCCATGAGGCGTGATCAGTCTTCCAGCGGTTTGGGCGGGGCCGCTGGCTTGGCGGGCTTGGCCGGCTTGCTGTCCTTTTCCTTGGCTTGCGGGGCCGCCGCTACGGGCTCGGGTGCCGCCACCGCCTTTTCGCTGGCAGGCAGATCATCGACCGCCTTGAGGATCACCTGCGGGTCGATGGCCTCGCCGGTGTCGTCGTCCTTGAGCATGTGCCGCTCACCGTCCTTGCCCACCAGAATCACCTTGGTACCCTTGCTCGCCCCCAGCTTCAGTTCCCGAATCAGGGCCATTGTGGTCTGCTGCTCCAGGTTCTTGTCTTCTCGCTTGCCCATCATGTTGGCGACGCTGTACAGGACAAGGTTGCGCTCCTTGAACGCGGCCTGGGTGGCCGGGTCCTCAAGCGCCTTGTTCAGCCCTCGCAACGTCGGGTCGGCACTGCTGGGAGCGATAACCACCAATGGCCTGGCCTTGCCCAGTTCCTTGGCTAGAGGCGCATCACTGTCTGCGGCAAACAGGGGGCCGGCAACAGCAAGCAAGGTTGCGAGGGTCAGTGACCGGACAAGCATGCGTATCTCCTTATTGTCTCGATAAACCAATGACTACAGATCACGGAGAAAAATCCGACAGGGAGCCTAAACCACTTCATTCCAGAACGGGGTGTGTAAAAGTAACTGTCGATTTCCGAGCCATCTGAAGCCAAGACTACGGCGCTGGTACAAACCACATTCAGCTTGATTGAGCATAGCCCAAAGCCGCTTTGGCAGGGCCGGGCAAGCCCTTACCCTGAGCGCATGTCAACGTACATCGATCGATGGCCCCTTGGGTCCCATTTCCATCGCTTGAATCGTCAAATCCAGCATCAGCCCTCTGCGTGCAGCGCGCTGAGCATCACGAATGGCATCCGCCTGGTCGATCATGGCCCCTTCGCTCAGCGCTTCGTCGTCAAGGACCCTTTCAAGCTGCCTTCTGAACGGCAGGTCGACCGCAGCGAATCGCTCAGGGTGGGAACGTTCCAGATGCGCCTGCCAGAATTCACGGTCAACCATGGAGCGGGCAACCTCTTCCGGGGTTTCTGCATCCCGCACCGCAGCCTCTGCTTGTGCAAGGTCCGCATCCAGAACGCCTGAGATCGCAAGAAAGCTCATTTCTCCCACCTGCAATGGCAGGTCGAGACGCTCCCTCAGCCCGATCCTGAAAGCCAACCCCACCTCGCTTCCTTCCAGCGCCCTGCCATGCTGTAGCGCCCATCGGGTAGCGAACAGGTCTACTGCATCCTGGCGCCATAAACGCCTGCCCAGGTCTAGCAAAGCGCGTTCGCTTTCTCCTTGAGCCGCGTGCTCAACCTGCCAAACCAGCAAGTTCAGTTCAAGGTTACTCAAGCACCAGGTTGCACCGTCCTGGCACCCCCACTCATCATTGGCCACCGACAGCAAGTTCTGCCGCAGCTCTGGCGTAATGGCCATCGCCTGCAGTACCGCCATGACCCGATTGCCCAGTGCACGCGCATTGACACGAAAGTCTTCGGACAGCAACAACTGGCGAAGCACCCGGAAAAAACGCTCGGCGTCCTGCCCTGAATCCAGCGAGTCCCAGGCAGCAAGCATCAAGCCGCGATGCTCCGGGGCCACGGCATCCCCCCATACTTCACGCGCGTGCTGCAGCCGCAGAAGCACTTGCTCCTCGTCGAGGGCAGGATCGTCGCTGCTCAACGAAGCCTGCAAGCGTAACGTCTGGGCCTCGCCCAAGGGGTTCGCATTCAAGCGGAACCGCCGCCGCTGCCACACGGGCAACTGGTAGAAACCCTCTGGAATGTGTCTGATCCGGTTATCCCGCAAGTCAATGGATACCAACTGAGCGTTGTCGAACACGCCCAGTGGAAACTGCGAGATCTGTGTGTCGCGCAAGTTCAGCCAACGCAATTCAGCCAAACCCGCCAACGTGAACCGGCTCCCCAGGGGGTTGTGGGACAGGTCGAGAGACTGCAGGCTCGTGCAACTGGCCAGTGTGGCGGTTTGTGCGATGTTCAGGACGATCCGGTTGTTGGTCAGGCTCAGATGCCGCAGCTGCGCTATCTGCAGCAACGGCTGCGGAAGGCGCGTCAACAGGTTCCCTCCCAGATCGAGGGTCTGCAGGTTAGGGAAAGCCAGCAATAGGCTGCTGGGCACCTCCAGAAGGTCAAGGTGCAGCAGCGACAGGCTGGTCACACCTCTGAAGCTGACCTGTGGGGGTATGTTGGGCAAGCCGCTCGATCTGAAATTGCAGAACATGACGTGGAGGTTTTCCTGTGCATTGATTTGCAGTTCCCCCACGCCCACCGACCGCCGCCAGCAATTGAACAACGTCTGGCGTAGAGCCTCTCGATCTTCCCTGACATCGCCCTGCCCTCGTGCCACCCAGGTATTCAGTGTCATGCGCAGGATGGCGAACTCATTGCGAAGGTCAGCCAGTACGTGTTCAATCTGATGCCCTGAACGCCTGGCGTCATCGGCGAAGGTCTCGACCTGCTCATCACTCAACCACGGAAAGAGATCGCGCAGCGTTGCCCTCAGGGCACTCCCCCTTGATGCAAAACCCCCTACTCCGCCACCACCCAGCGGATAGCCAATACGTCCATCGGCCAAGCGCATGGGCCCTCGGGCAGCACCTGGGCGTACCGCGCCAAGCAAACGACTGATCTCATCACGATGGCGTGCCGCTTCGCGCGCCAGTATCACCCTGAGGTTGTGCGCGAATGGATCGCCGATCCCCATCGCCTGCCGTTGCGCTTCGGTATAGGCTGACGCCATGACATCGAACAACTCGCCTGCCTCACCCAGCGCCGTGCCCTGGCTGCCATGCAGTTGAAACCTACCGTTGACGTGCACCAGATCGAACGCCCGCGGCCCTTGCTCGGTCTTCGCCAGTATCGGCCCGCCCAGGGAGCCTTCGTACAGGCGCCAGCGCACACCTTGTTCGCTTCCGGGTAGATACCGCAACAAGCCCAAGGCCACCCGTGCCAGGTCTGCATGCTGCGGCGTATCAAGGTACAACGCTTCAAATACCCGAGCCTGGCGGGTAGCCAGCACGCTGCCCCTTGCCGCCTCGGCCAGCCCCAGTGCAACCCTTCCGCTGGACAGCAGCCGCATGCGATCAACGCTGCTGGCGGCCTGTACCAGTGCTTGCGCAGTGCGCGCGCTCAGCCCCGGGAACACCCGGCGCAGCGCCGCGCTGCCGGGGGTGTCGCTGGGCTGCAAGGCTTCGAAAAGGTGCTGCAGCAGTGTTCGGCGCTGCGTCCAGGCCAACGCGGCCAGTGCCTGATCTGTCAGGCCACTCGCACCTGGCAGGCGCCGAGCGTGATCGAGCACTGTTGTATCTGCTACCGGCTCGCCGCTGCGCAGACGGCCAATCATGCTGCGGATGCGTTGATCAAGCCTGACCCGCGCCACGCTGTCGATCATCCCGGGGCTCGGTGCCTGGGCGTGTACATGCAGGCCACGCAGGTCGTCGCCATCAAGGCCGTGGAACAGCAGAACCTGATCGATCTGTTCGTCATTCAGCCCACTGAAGGGCTCGCCCAGACGCCGGAACATGCGGTATCTGTCGGTCCATCGAGCCGGTTGCTCGCACCACAATCGCCAGGCACCAGAGCCGTTATGACGCAGCAACGGCCCGTGGCCGTCGACCGGATACAACTGCCATTGATCATCACCCGCCTCTGTCACGCGATAGTGATGCCCGTCCATTTCGATCCAGGCCAGCCCGTCCTGATGCCGAATACCCAAGGCGTCCGGGCTTAAGGCTTCAACGGGTGCCTGGCTTTGAAACGGAGTCACGTCTTGTTGCCAGAGTTTCTCTGTGCCGTCCTCCAGCCGAGCCGGCACCAGGGCATCGACCTTCGCAGAGCGTGCCCAAACCCGTCGAGCCACACCCACCCCGGCTACCGTGGTCGCGAGCACAGCAAGGTCTGTCGCCACATGGGTCAAATGGTCGAGCGCCTCCTGGCGATCGCCTTCCTGCCAGGCCTCGACGCCATGGTAGACCTCGCCCAGCAGTTCGCAGGCCGTCACGGCCAGCAGCGCCAGGCCAACCCCAGGCACAAAGAAACTGGCCAAGTTGAGCAGCGCCCATCCTTCAGCGGCAAGGCGCAGGTCATGCTGGCGCTGAACCTCACGATCCAGCCTGGCCACGGGGACCGCGATCATCGCCGCATCGTCCTTGATCTGGTGGATATGTGCCTGTGCCAGGCTGATGAACAACGGCTGCGGGTAAGCCTGCAAGCGCGGTTCGAGATCGCGGAAAGCCCAGCTCGGCAGGTCATCGAAGCGCTCCGCGACCTGGGCGAAAAAAGCCTGGCTGTCTCGCCGCAGCACGAAGCGGCTGAAGAAACGCTGATAGGCCTTGTCTCGCAAGCAACGGCCCAGTTCGCGGTTCAGTTTGTCGACGCTCTCGAACGCGCGCCAGGGCGAAAAAGGGTCCCCAGGCACGTAAAGCAAAACCCGCCGCGTCGTGTTGAACAGGACGCCCTGCTCAATGACAACGAACACGGTGACCTGCTCAATCTGGCAACCCAGCAATTTCAGTTGCCTGGCCAGCACAAGGTCGCCCGCCAGGCGCGGCAGCTCCCCCTTCTCGCACACAGCCACCATCACATTGAGTTCGCTGGCATCCAGCGTTCCCTCCTGCCTGGCTTTGTAGGCGTCCACAAGCATGGTGTAGCGCCTGGCATCTACAAGCTGAGACACCAGGCGCTCGGCATTGCCAGCGGGCGTGAGGATGGCATCCAGATGACGTTGATAGCGCTCACCCAGGTCCAGCTCACGACACAGTCCGGCAAACTCGATGCTTGTAGGGGGTTTGACCGTGCCGTGGCGGGGAAGCAGCAGGCGGTTACCGCGCGGCTGGCCACCTTCCTGCGCCTGGGCGGCCGTGAAGTTGCGCAATGCCACTTCGAGCAGCGGCTTTTCTTCATAGACCACGGCCGTCAGGTGCGCGCCCACCGGCTGACTGTTGATCACAGCTTCCCGGCGGCCCTCCAGGAACCTGAGCAAGTGCGGGTTACGGCCAAGCCCATAACGCTCGTCGAGGGCCTTTCCCAGGGCTGATGCGACGAAACTGTCGAGGCCTTCGATGCCTCGCAGCACCGTGTTCACTTGCTCACAGCAGCGAAGGCTGTTTGACAATGCCCTGCCGATCTCAGGCAGTTGCTCAGCAGGTGCATGACGCAACCAGGGTGGCAGGCGCCTGCCGATGATGCCGTCCTGGAAAGCATCGATGGCGGCCTGCGCATCTGACGGCAAAGTGGTGTCCATAGCGGGGGCCTCTTCATGAAAAGAGGCCAGACTAAGTTGCCTGCTCCCCGCCAGGCGCTATATAGCTAATGCCTGCGCTCAGACAACCGCCAACCCGCTAGCTGAGCGGACGCTGCACCGTATTCCGGTCCAGCGCCTCCAGCGTCAACTGCAGCAACACCGCATGCTCGCGTTGCTGGTTGCTGGTCTGCAGCCGTGCGATATCCTCTTCCCGATTTCCCAACGCCATCAGCCGTTCCAGTTCAGCGTGCATGGAGGGTGGCACTTGCAAGCGAACCGGGAAAGTCTTGTGCAGGTAATCCTGCCAGAACCACTGGCGTGACAGGTAATCAGCAATGCCCTCCCGGGTCTGTCGCGCCAGGACCCTTTCACGGGCCAGGAGAAGGTCCTGGTTACTCAAGGCAGGGATCCCTGCATAGAGCATTTCATCGGGTTGGCCAGGCAAGTCCAGAGACTTGCGCAAGCCGATTCGATAGGCCAAGGCGAATTCGATCGATTCAGCGCCCGCCCCCACCCGATAAGCATGTTCAGCGGCAATTTGCTCAAGCACCGCCAACCGCCACATCCGGGCACCGAGCTTCAGCAAGGCCCGCTCAGGCCGGGCAGATCCGCTGTGCCTCGTGCGCCATATCATCACTCGCAGTTCCAGGTCGGCGAAACGTGCGGTGGCGTTATCCTGGCAACCGGTCGCAGCTGCGTGCTCGAACAGCTCTTGCCTGAGGACATCATGCTCAGACATCGCCTGGAGCATGTCGAACACACGGGCCGCCAACGCGGATGCAGTCGATGAGAAACTGAAGGCGCCGGATTCTGTCAGCATCGACAGGGTATTGAAAAACTCTTCCGATTGCTGCTCGGCCTCCAGATGGGCCCACAGTGCAGCCATTTCATCTCGACGTTCGCCAGGCAACGCATCCAGAATACGCAACCGGTAAGGCACGCGACTGGCCTCAAGCAAATGCCAGGTTGAAACCCCGTCATGCGCGCCCCCCAGCGGATTGCCGGAAAGCTCGACCCTGCCCGAACGCCACAACTGCGACTGATGAAAACCCTCGGGCAGTTCAGAAATACGGTTGTCGCTGAGGTTCAGGGTGTGCAGTTCTGGCGCGTCCATCAGCCCGTAGGGAAACCCGGGCATCTGGGTGTTTGACAGGTAGAGGGCATTCAGTTCGGTCATTGCCTGGACGGAAAATGCCCTGCGCAACGGGTTGTCCGAAAGGTTCAGGTACACCAGGGACCGGCAATCTGCCAGGACCAACGCCTGGCCTTGGTCGAGCGTGATCTGGTTACCAGACAAGTCGAGTACCTCCAGCTTCTGGGCAAGCATCAAAGGCAATGGCAAACGCGTGAGTCGGCAATGGGTGATTTCCAGGTTGCGCAAGTTGGGAAACGCCCGCAGAAACTCGTCCGGAACGTGCTCCACGCGCATGGTGCGCAAGGCCAGGATCGAGACGTGGGGAAAGCCCACTTGCGCGGGCAGGGCCGGCAGATGGCGCAAGCGGCTGATGGTCTGGGTCAGCATGAAGCGCCCGTCGTCCAGTGCTGCTTGCCCTTGCAGTTCCGGCACAAGACAGCGCCAGCAGTTGATCAGCCCCTTCCTGAACTCACGCCGGGCGGCCAGTTCTGGTGACAGCAAGGCACTGCGTGCCCACTGGGTCAAGTGCCTTTTGAGCACCCCATATTGCTGCTCCAGCATGGATAACCTGGCCTGCGCGTCACTTGAGGCCAACCAGCGCCCGATCTGTTCGTCGGTAAAGGCCGGGTACAGGTCTCGCAACCGGGCCTGAAGCGCCCTTGGCCTGTTTCGCCCTAACGCCCCCCAGAGCCTGCCGCCCGCCATGGGGTAACCAATCCGGCCATCAGCAAGACGTTGCGGCGCGAGAAACGAGCCGCTCGGCTGTTCCAGCCTGAGCAGGTTCACCACGGTCTGGCGTTGGTCGAAAGCCACGTTGGTCAGCGCCTGGCGCAACGCAGGCACGAAGGGCTGGCCTTGGCCGATGGCCGCTTGCGATGCGTCGTCATAGGCTGCTGCCAAGGTCTCGAACAACTCCCCCCTCTCACCGGCAACCGTGTGCGTTGGGGCACGCAGGCGGAACAGCCCATGACGATGAAGCAGGTCGAACGTCTGCGCCGATCCCTCGACCGTCAGTAACGGCTCGCTGGCATCACCGTCGTACAATCGCCACCCCGGCCCGGCAGCCCCCGGCACATGCACCAGCAGATTCAGGACCACACGCGCCAGGTCGAGGTTTTGCGGCGTATCGATGCACAGCGCCTCGTACACCCGCGCCATTCGAATCCGCGCAACCTGCAACCTTGCTGCCTCGGCCATCAGCAACGGCACACGCCCCGTCTCACGCAAAAGCTGCAGGTCATCCTCGCTGGCATCGCGCAGCACCTCATCCGCGGCCAAGCGGTGCAGGCTGGCAAAGTTCTGTCGTAAGAGGCGGCCAGTTTCAGTGTCGGGATTCTGCTCTTCGTACAACGCCTGAAGCAGTTCTCGTCGCCCGGCCCAAGCCACATCGGCCAACGCTGCTCCTTCCTTGCCGGCGGCTTGTGGAAGGCGCATGACCCGCTCCAGCAGTTGCGGGTCTGCGGTTACACCGCCCTCGCGCAACTGGTTGACCAACGTACCAATCCTGCCGGCGAGCCGCACGCGCGTGACGGTGTCGAGCAGCGCGGCCTCCGGCGGTCGGCCATACACATGCCATGCCCGCAGATGCTGATCATCCAGGCCATGAATCGCCAGCGACCGGTCGATCTGCGCATCGTCGAGGTCGCTGAATGACCCGCCCAGGCGGCGGAACAACTGGCGTGTGTCGCCCCACTCGGCGGGCTGTTCGCACCACAGCCGCCACGCACCGGCCCCATTGTGACGGAGCTGCGGCGCATAGCCCTGGTAAGGGAGCAATTGCCACTGTTCATCGTCATTGTGCCAGGTCATCTCATACCAGTGCCCGTCCATGCTGATCCAGCGGCGCTCGCCAACACGGTGCACACCCTCCATGTCCGGCACCGCCGTGTCTGGCGGGCTTTCGCAGCGATAGGGGCCGAGGTCTGCGTTCCACAGTTTTTCCTCACCGTTTTCCAACTGCGCCGGTACCAGGTTGTCCACCACACTCCAGGCGCGTCGGGCCGTGGCGACTACGGCAACGGTTGCCCCGACAGCCAGCAGCCCTTTGCCTACATTCAGCAGGTGCGCCAGCGCTGCATTGCGCTCGTTTTCCTGCCAGTCCCCTACAGCCTGGAACGTCTGCTCAAGCAGTTCCCAGGCCATCACCCCCAACAACACCGCGCCGATGCCAGGAACGAAGAACCCTGCAACACCCAACAGGGTCCAGCCTTCAGCACGCAAACGGCGGGCGTGTTCGGCCTGGACCTCGCGATCAAGCAAGGCCACGGGCGGCGCGATCATCGCAGCATCGTCCTTGATCCGCGCGACCCAGTCGTCAGCAAGGTGTTCGAACAATGGCAGGCGATAGGCGAAGGTCTGCTCATCGAGGTCCCGGGTAGCCCAGCTGGGCACGTCATCGAGGCGCTCACTGACGGCCGAGAAGAATCGCTGGCTATCGCGTCGGCGCACGAAGCGGTTGAAGAAGCGCCGGTAGTCATCTTCGCGCAGGCGTTTGCCAAGCACCCGGCGGGCATAATCTTCCAGGTCGCTGCGCACGCTCCAGGGGCCGTGCGGGTCACCCGGTACATAGACCAGCACGCGCTTGCTGGTGTTGAACAGCAAGCCTGCGTCGATCACGTCCAGCACGACGATTTGCTGCAAGCGGCAACCGAACACCGCCAACTGGCGTACGCGAACCGAGGCGCCTTCGAGCTTGCCGAGCGTGTCCTTGGTGCACAGCGCCACCACCCACTGCAGTTCGTCTGCGCTCAATATGCCCTGCGCCCTGGCCTGCAGGGCATCCACCAGCATGCTGTAGCGTTGCCGTCGCGTCAGCAATCCCCTGACTTCGGGCTGAAGTACCGAATCCAGATGCGCCTGGTATTTCTGCCCAAGATCCAGCGCTCGACACAGCCTGGCGAAGCCCGGTGCAGACAGTTCACTACGCCTTGCGCCGCGCACATCGACCAGGCAATTGCCCTGTGGCTGGTCGCGCTGCTGTTCTGCGGTGAAATTGCCCAAAGCGGCCTCGAGCAGAGGAATGTCGTAGTAGTCGCTGCCGACAACCGGAAACCGACTGGTTACATAATGGATCGTGTGTGAGGGAAAGGTGTACCACTGGCGAAAGTACAGGCGATCGACATCAAGGTCGCCGTGGGCACCGAGCGCTTGCTGCAGCAAGGGCCGGGCAAATGCATTCAGGTTGCTTAGCCGCGCCAGCGCTGACGCCAAGCCTGCACGGCAGGCCAGCAGTTCAGGCAGCGCCTCGCTCAGCAGGGTGAATTCGGCCATGCTCAGCCGCTTCATCCAGGCCGGCAGCCGCTGTGCGATGTAGTGGTCCTGGCATGCTTGTGCCATGGCAAGGGTATCGACCGCAGCCGATGGTTGACGGCTATTGTTCTGCATCTCTGCCTCCGCGACGACATGGAGGGCCGAGTCTGAAGACTGTAGCGTCAGGCTGACGCCTAGCTATCTACCACCTGTTCAGAACAGCAGTAACTGATGGTCGGTAAGGCGCGCGAAATCATCGCCGACAAAGGGCAGGATGGCGTCGGCCACCGGCAGTAGCTGACGGCTGATGTAGTGATCGTAGTCGATCGGTGCCTGCAGGTTTTCCAGCGGCTCAGGCCCGGCGGTGGTGATCACGTAGCTGATCCAGCCACCACGCTGATACTGCAGAGGGCGCTGCAGGCGCTTGTTGTAGTCGTCGGCAAGGCGTGCGGCACGCACATGCGGCGGCACGTTGCGCTGGTAATCGGCCAGCGGGCGACGCAGGCGCTTGCGATAAACCAGCAGTTCGTCCTGCTCGCCCGCCAACGTGCGCCGTACATACTCGCGTACATAATCACGGTAGGGCTCGCTGCGGAACACACGGCCGTAGAGTTCCTGCTGGAACTGCCGGGCCAGCGGTGACCAGTCGGTGCGCACCGACTCCAGGCCCTTGTAAACCATTTCTTCAGCACCGTCAGCCCGCTGCACCAGGCCGGCATAGCGCTTCTTGCTGCCCTCGTCGGTGCCGCGGATGGTGGGCATCAGGAAGCGCCGGTAGTGCACCTCGAACTGCAGTTCGAGGGCGCTGTGCAGGTTCATGGTCTCGTGCAGATGGGCTTGCCACCATTGGTTGACCTTTGCCACCAGTTCTCGGCCAATGCGCGCCGCGTCTTCCTCGGCGTGGGCACCCTTGAGCCAGACAAAGGTGGAGTCGGTGTCACCGTAGATCACATCGTAGCCACACGCCTCGATCAGGGACCTGGTCTGGCGCATGATCTGGTGGCCGCGCATGGTGATCGACGACGCCAGGCGCGGGTCGAAGAAACGGCAACCGCTGGAGCCAAGCACGCCATAAAAGGCATTCATGATGATTTTCAAGGCCTGCGACAGCGGCGCATTGCCCTCGCGCTTGGCCGCTTCCCTGCCCTGCCACACCCGTTCGACGATGGCTGGCAGGCAGTGCTGTGTGCGTGAAAACCGCCCACCGCGAAAGCCCTCGACCGAATGTGCGTCGTCAGGCTGGCGTAGGCCTTCGATCAGCCCGACCGGGTCGATGAGAAAGGTCCGGATGATCGACGGGTACAGGCTCTTGTAGTCCAGCACCAGCACCGAGTCGTAAAGCCCTGGCCGCGAATCCATGACAAACCCGCCGGGGCTGGCTTCGTCCGGCCGGCTGCCAAGGCTGGGCGCGACAAAGCCAAGGCGGTGCATCTGTGGAATGTACAGGTGACAGAACGCGGCTACCGACCCACCGCTGCGGTCCACGGCCAATCCCGTCACCGAGGCACGTTCGAGCAGGAAGTCGAGCAGCCGGGTATGGGCGAAAATGCGCGTGACCAGTTCGCAGTCCTTCAGGTTGTAGCGTGCCAGGGCCGGTTTGTCTTCGGCGAAGCGGCGATTGATTTCGTCCATGCGTTGGTACGGCGTGTCGATGGCCTTGCCTTCACCCAGCAGGGTCTGGGCAACGTTCTCCAGGCTGAACGAGGCAAAGCTCCAGGTGGCCGAACGCAACGCCTCGATGCCATCGATCAGCAGCCGCCCCGGCGCATCGGCGAAAACATGGCCACCACCGGCATGGCTGCGCAGGGTCATGACCGCACCGTTGCGCCCCAGGGCCAGTGGCACCTGCAACGACTTGGCGTGCTCATGCAGCAGGCGCAGGTCGAACTGCACCAGGTTCCAGCCAATGATCGCGTCCGGGTCATGCCTGGCCATCCACTGGTTGAGCCGGGTGATCAAGGCGGCGCGATCGGCGCAATACTCCAGGTCGAAGTCAAGCCCGCTGGCATCGCCGTTGGCCGGGCCGAGCATGTACACCTGGCGCTGGCCACAGCCCTCCAGCGCGATGCTGTACAGCTCGCCACGCTCGCTGGTCTCGATATCCAGCGACACCAGGCGCAGCGCCGGGCGATAGCCTGGCAGAGGCCTGAGCTGGGCTTCCCGGTAAACGCCCTGCGCATCCGGCTGGCCAGTGAACTGCACCGGTGCCGTGATGAAGCGCTCCATGAGGTAACGCTCCGGCGGCCGGATATCGGCCTCGAACACGTCGATACCGGCCGTGCGCAGACGCTGCTCCAGTTGCATCAATTGGCGATGCTGGCGGGTATAGAGGCCGAGCATCGGGCGATGCTCGAAGTCCTTCAGGCGCAGTGGCTTGAGCTTCGTCCCGGTTTCGTTGGCCAGCAGCACACGGGCGTGCTCGGCCTGCGCCTGAGGAATGAAAGCCACCGACTCCTGCGCAGCCAGCCGTAACAGCCGCGGCCCGTCATCGGTGGCCAGCCAGAACTCCACGCAGGTGCCTTCCGGCGTATCGTGCCAGTGCCGGGTCAGGACAAAACCCTGCTGCAACTCCACTGCGTCGACCTCTGGATTGTCTTTAGATGGCGTTATTCTACCTGTGTCGTGCCTGGCATGAGTGTTTTAGCGCCTCCCCGCCACAAAACCGCTTCCCCGCCCGGCCACGGCCAGCAGCCAGGCCAAGGCGATCAACCCCAGCACTACCCCGCCAAACCACGCCACGCCGGCCCCAGCCAGCAACAATCCGCCAATGATTCCGCCCAGAGCAATGGCGCAGTTCCACACCGTCACCAGCATCGACTGCGCCACATCACCACCCTGGCCTGCGGCGTCGGCGCACGCTGTCTGCAGCAGGGTCGGGGCGCCGCCATAGGTCATTCCCCACAAGGCGATGCTCAGGTACACAAGCCACGACGATGCCTGCCCCAATGCCAGCGTGGCCAAGGCAAAACCGGCCAGGCTCAGCAACACCAGCTTGCGCAGGTGCCGGTCGACCAGCAGCCCTACCAGGCCGATCCCGGCCAGCGCCGACAGACCAAACACCATCAGCACCGGGCCAATGTCCGCAGCCATGCCAGCCGCCGCCAGCAACGGCACGATATAGGTGTAGAGAATGTTATGGCCAAGGATCCAGGTGAGGATCACCAGCAATACGATCAACACCCCTGGCGTGCGCAATACCTGCATGGCCGCCGGGCGCTTGCCGGCAGCCTGCCCCGGGTAGTCCGGCACGGATCGCAACACCCACACCACCAGCTGCGACGCCACCAGCGTGACGACCACGAACGTCGCGCGCCAGCCCAGCCCCGCTCCCAGCCATGTCGCAATCGGCAAGCCGAGCGACAAGGCAATCGGCTGCCCAAGCATGGCCAGCGCCATGGCCCGGCCCTGCAACGGCACCGGCACCATGCGCCGGGCATGGCCAGCAATCAGGCCCCATGCCAGGCCGGCCGCAGCCCCCGTGAAAAAGCGCAGCACCAGGGTCAGCGTGTTGGAGTTCGACAAGGCCGTCAGCCCGTTGAACAGCACGAAGCCGATGATCGCCAGCAACAGCGCCCGGCGCCGATACCAGCCTTGGGTCAACGTCACCAACGGGATGGCGGTCAGTAACGAGCCCAAGGCATACGCCGTGACCCATTGCCCAGCCATGGCCTGGCTGATGTGCATGCCATCGGCGATCTGGTCGAGCAGACCCGCCGGCGCATACCTGCCTGCATTATCGCTTCCCCAGCAACGGCAAGCTGGAAACCTGGCCGCTGCGCCAGGAGCATCCCGAGCAAGCCTATGACATCCCCATCTCGATGGTCTGCAACCACGTCGAAACACGCGTTTGCTTTGCCTTGAACCACCGCGGCATTACCTGTCTGCCGGACTTCAACGTGGGTCGCGAACTGGCCGATGGCTCACTGGTCAGTGTCCTCGACGACTTCATGGAACGGCGCGGCAGCTTCTATCTGCTGTGGCCGTCCGGGCGGCAGATGCCGCCAAAGTTGCGGGTATTCATCGACTTCATGCTCGCTCGGGTATTCAACCGTACAGGTAGTTGATGTCCTTGTAGGCCAGCGGCGGTACCTGGCCGAGCAGGAAGTCACGCAGCTTGTGCATCTGCCGCGCTTTTGGGCTGGCCTTGAGCCAGGTCATGTAGTAACCGTCGCCGGTGGCCACGGCATGCTTGAAAGGCGTGACCAGGCGCCCGGCGGCCAGGTCGGTGCTGGCCAGTACCAGATCGACCACTGAAATGCCCAGGCCTTGCTGGGCGGCCGATATGCCCTGGTCGAGGGTATCGAACACCTGCCCCTGGTCGATGCTGATGTCCAGCGCATCCATTCGCGCCAGCCAACGCCGCCAGTCACGCCGGTCGGGTGACGGGTGCAGGAACTCGCATCGGGGCAGGTCGGACAGTTGCGGTTGCACCTGCGTCATGTAATCCGGGTGACATACCGGGATCAGCCATTCATCGAACAGCTTGAAACTCTCGATATCGGCGGGAAATCGCCCGCTGGCCAGGAGAATGGCACAGTCGTAGGGCTCGGAATAGAAATCCACGCTGTCGATATCCATCCACACACTGGACAGCTGCACACTGCAGTTGTCCTCGACCTTCTTGAACGCATCCAGCGCCCGCAGCAGCCAGCGCACCGTGAGCGTGGACGGCGCCTTCAGGCGCAGGCCATAGCGATCCTGACGCAGCAGTGCGCAGGCATTCTCGATGATCTTGAAACCGACCTTCAGCTCTTGCGCCAGCAGGCGGCCGTGCTCGGTCAGGCTCAGTTTCGGGCCCCGACGTTCGAACAGGTCGCAGCCGAACAGGGCTTCGAGGGTCTTGATGTGGTGGCTGACGGCGCCCTGGGTCAGGGCCAGCTCTTCAGCCGCACGGGTGAAAGAGCCATAGCGAGAGGCCACCTCGAAGGCACGTAACGCGTGCAAGGCCTGAATCCGTTCCGACATGGCGGCGTCCCGAGCATGAGTAGGACTAATAGTAGGTCATAACTCCACGCGTTTTACAACGACAAGAGCGTCTCGGAAAATGCAGGTAAATAACAAACATAACCAAGATCCTGCCTGCATGTGACTGGAACGTTCACTTAAATCAACGCCTGGGGAAATCATGTTTACGGGATATGGAAATTGCTATCGCCTGGATGCGCTGGAGCTCGCCGCTGATCATGGTCACACCATGCAACACTGGACGTTCAAAACCATAGAACACTTTCGCAGTATTCTCGCCAACCCCGAATTCCCCTGCCTGTTCGGCCGCAAGGCGGTAAACGGCGAAACCTGCCACATTCTCTTCGCCCGCGCCGAGCAACTGGCCGATGATATCGCGCAGGGCCTGGCCAACTATGTGCGCACCGTCGCACCGATCGCACCCAAGCAGCGCATCGGCAGCCCTTTGGTGGTGTTTCTCGAAACCGCAGCCGGCAGCAGCCTGGCCGAGCAGCAGGCCTTGGCCTGGAAGGTACTGCGCGGCGTGCATGCGCGCGACCCTCACCCTTGGCCGCAGGGCATCCCGACCGATCCCGACGATACCGGCTGGTCATTCTGCTATGCCGGCATGCCGCTGTTCATCAACATGAACTTCCCCGGCCATCAGCAGATGAAAAGCCGCAATCTGGGCCAGCACATCACCTTCGTCATCAACCCGCGGGAGAACTTCGACGAAGTGGCCAACGCCAGCACCGAGAGTGGCAAGCGCATCCGCGAACGGATTCGCGAGCGCGTGCACCACTACAACGACGGCGTTGTGCCCGACACCCTTGGCTTTTTCGGCGATACCGACAACTACGAGTGGAAGCAGTATCAACTGCAGGAGGCAGGCTCGCTCAACCCGTCACGCTGCCCCTTCCATGCCCATGCCGCACACCAGGCGACACCCGACATACTGATCGAGAACTGACCGTGAATACCGCACTCACCGCCACCTACGCCCTCACCGTGCTGCTACTGATCGCCACTCCCGGCCCGGTGGTGGCACTGATCGTCAACACTGCGGCCGCCTCCGGCTCGCGCAAGGCCATGTTCACCGCCGTCGGCACCAACTGGGCATCACTGGTGCTGATCGGCGCGGCAGCGTGGATCATCCTCACCAGTGCCGCCATCGACAAAACATGGCTCAGCACCATGAGCCTGCTGGGCTGCCTGTTCATCGGCTACATTGCCATGGGCACGTTGAGGGACGCCCTGCAGGCACCCGCGTCAGACGCGGCGAGCGAGGCCCCCAAGGCTGGGCGCGGTGGGCTGATGCAAGGCTTCATGGTGGGCATTTCCAACCCGAAAGACATCATTTTCTTCATCGCCTTCTTCCCGCAGTTCATTCAGATCACCGAATCGTTCGGCAAGAGCATGGTGGTGCTGTCGCTGCTGTGGGTGGCCATCGATTTCGCCGTGCTCAGCCTGTACATCTTCGCCATCGGCAAGATCGCCTCGCAGCGCAGCAACCGCATCATCAGCCTGGCGTCGGGCGTCGCCCTGCTGCTGATCGCCGCCGGCGGCCTGCTGTACAACCTCAAGGAACTGGCGGCCTGAATCTGCTGCAAAGTACCCGGCTTAAGCGAAGGAGAGACCATGACCACGACTGACACGCGCCCGTCTCCTTCGCCGCTGCAGCAGGACTACCAACGCTTTCTCCTGCTGGGCAGTCGCCGTGCCCCCTATACCCTGCATGTGCACGAAACCGGCTACCGCTCCGGCACCATCAACACCGATGCCCTTGGCTTGCGCTACAGCCATTGCGCCGGCAAGCGCTTTTCGGCGGCCGAGCACGCTGGTGCGTCGCGCATCAACCTGCTGGTCGGCGGCTCCACAGCCCTGGGCATCGGCGCCAGCTCCGACGAACACACAGTGGCCTCGCACCTGTCGATGCTCACGGGCGAAGTCTGGCTGAGCCTGGCCGGCTGCGGGCTCAACGCCACCCAGGAATTGATGATGTTCCTGACCCACCAGCACCGCCTTGGCCAGCTCGGCCATGTGGTGGTGCTCAGTGGCCTCAACAGCCTGGCCCACGAAGCCCTGTGTGAAGTCCTCGCAGGTACCAACGACCCGCAGCACGCCAAGGCCTACCAGGCCTTTCTCAACAGTTTTAGCGAAGGCATGCAGCCCTGCGCACCACCTCGTCGGCAGTCGCTGTGGCGGCGCATCGGACAAGCGCTGACCCCTCCTGTGGCCGCGCCCCCGGTCAGCTGGCCACTGTCGCCCCCGGAAAAACGGCTGGCCCGTGCCGCCGACAACATTGGCCGCACCTTGCGCCAATGGGATCGCCTGCTGGCAGACAGCCACGCCACGCTCACCTTCATCCTGCAACCCTTGCTGCCCTGGTGCCGGGATACCCTGCCCGCCGGAGAGCAAGCCATGCTGACCGCGCTGCAGCAACAACCGGCGAACTTCGACCGGCTGCTGGAGGGCGCATTCGACAGACAGTTGCATTCGGCATTTTTCCGCCGCATCAAAAGCCAGGCCGACCCGGTGCCCTGCTACGACATGAACTGCATGCTCGACAGCTCGCCCGTGTTCGGCGCCGACCTGTTCATCGACCGCCTGCACCTGAACGATCTGGGCAACAATGCCTTGGCCAAGGTGATCACCGCCAAGCTTGGGCTGGCCCAGGAAAAACATGCCCAGCGCAAGGTCACGCCGATCAAGCTCGTCTGACAGTTGTCGGGTGGTCTTTCGGCCACCCCCCTTGGGTGGCTAGAATACGTCGTCGTTACGATTTGCCCGAGGCGCACGTTTGACCGCCATGAACACCGAAGCCGTCCATCCGTACTTGGCCACCCATGGGGTTTGCCTGTGAGCCTTGTGCGACGCCTGCCCCCGCTATTGGCTGCGCTGATGCCGCTGGCCGCGCAAGCGCTGGAGGTACGCATCGACCCTCATGCCGACCTGCTCTACCGTCAGGCCTTGCCGCTACTGGAGCAGGCCGACAACCAGGACGACGCTGCCAGCACGCTGCACACCGCAGTGGGCGGCGACCCTGAGCTTAGCCGCCAGGGCCAGGCCATGGCTCACACCTTGCCGACAGCGGTTGCCCTGCTGAAAAAATCGGTAGCGCTTGGCCACCCGGTCGCACAGTACCGCCTGGCGCTGTACTACATGACGTACCTGCCCGCCGCGCAAATCCCGGACGCCGCCTGCCCGTTGCTCGAAGCCAGCCTCCAGCAGGGTTTTGCCGCACCGGCGCCCGCCATCGCCACCTGGTGCCGGCCCTACAACGTCAGCAGCGAGTACCGTACAGCGCTGGAGGCCATCCCCAGCATGGCCACCGTGTACGCCCCCTACTACCCGCAACCGGCCACGCGCCTGGCCTGCAACCGCAGCCGGCCACAAGGCCTGGAAATGCTGTGGGGGCGTCAGCGCGACTACCAGGCCGAGGTGTACCGCCTGCTTGGCGACCTCGACCCACAGCAGCGCACGAGCCTGCTGCAGAAAGCCGTAGACATCAATGGCTGCGCAACGGCGCAACAGCTGCTGACCAGCCGCCCATAACCCAGGGTCATTCGGGGCCGCCTTGCGGCCCTGTTGTCAGTTGGCCACTGAGGTTGAGACGAACACGCCTCGACCAGCAAGATCGTTCAAGCCATCCCCTGCCCCGTCTGTCATGCTGGCCTGCCTCGTAGCCGTCATGCAGCCATCATGCCCCACATCGCCCGCCAAGCCTTTCTTCACGGCGCCATTGCCATTCTCCCGTTGTCCCTGGCCGTTGCCCCTTGGGGCCTGCTGGCCGGATCCATGGCCATCGAGGCCAACCTCAGCGCCTGGCAGGGGCAAGGGCTGTCGGCCATCGTCTTCGCCGGCGCCGCACAGCTGGTGGCCATTGGCATGCTCAAGGGGGGTGCCAACCTGGCATCGATCCTGCTCACCACCCTGCTGCTGACCTCGCAGCACCTGCTGTATGGCCTGTCGATGCGCCCGGTATTGTCCAGCCAGCCGCTGCGCTGGCGCCTGGGCCTGGGCTTTCTGCTGACCGACGAATTCTTCGCCCTGACCAGCCAGTACGACCGGCAGCAATTCAACCGCTGGTATGCCTTGGGGGTGGGCCTGACCTTCTACATCGCCTGGAACCTGTTCACCCTGGCCGGCATACTGCTGGGCCAGAACATTCCACACCTGGACCAGTTCGGTCTGGATTTCTCCATTGTCGCCACTTTTGTCGCCCTGATCGCGCCCCTGGTGCGCAACCTGGCCACCGTGGTGTGCGTAGCCGTGTCGCTGTTCTGTTCGGTGCTGTTCAGCTACTGGCACTGGGAAACCGCCCTGGTGGTCGCAGGCCTGCTGGGCATGAGCGCCGGGTTCATCTGCCAGAAATTCGCCGGAGCCCGCGCATGACCTGGATCCTGATTTTCGCCATGGGCGCCATCGTGTTTCTCAACCGCTACGCATTCCTGGAGCCGCGCCTGCCCTTGCGCCTGAGCTCGAATGCCCGGCAGTTTCTCGGCTTTGCCGTGCCGGGCATGCTCACCGCCATCTGCGGCCCGATCATCTTCATGCCTGACCACCAGCTCAACCTGAGCCTGCTCAACCCCTACCTGCTGGGCTCCCTTGTAGCCATCGCCCTGGTGCTGTTGACCCGCAGCGTATTGCTGAGCATGCTGGTGAGCATGTTGATCTTCTTCCTTCTGCGCAGCTGGCTGGCATGAGCCCGGCCTTGCGCGAGCAGACACACCTCTGGCAGGCGCCAGCCCTTGGCGACGTCGAGATGCTGCACGCTCGCTACTATCAGCAGCGCTTCGCCCCGCATGTGCACGAAGGCTATGTATTCACCGTGATCGAGTCGGGCGCCCAGCGCTTCTGGCACCGCGGCAGCGAGCACCTGGCACCGGTCGGCAGCATGGTGCTGATCAACCCCGACGAACTGCATACCGGCGCTACGGCCCATGAAGCCGGCTGGCGTTATCGCGGCTTCTATCCCGAGCACGAGCGGGTGACCGGTGTGCTTGACGAACTGGAACTGGGCCGCCACGGCATGCCCAGCTTCAAGGACAGCGTGATCCATGACCCGGCCCTGGCCCTCGCGTTCAGCCAGCTGCATCAGTTGTCCGAAGCCAGCGCCAGCGCCTTGCAGCAGCAGACGGCCTGGCGCCAGGCGGTGCTGGCCCTGGTGCAGCGGCACGGGCAGTGCGCCGAGCCTTCGGCCCCTGGCCACGAACCCCTGGCCGTAGCCCGCGCCCGCGAACTGCTGGAAAGCCAACTGGCCGACCCGCCCTCACTGGAAGCGCTGGCGGCAGCAGTCAACCTGTCGCCGTTCCACTTCGCCCGGGTGTTCCGCCAGGCCACCGGACTGCCACCCCATGCCTGGCTGAAGCAACGCCGCCTGGCCCGCGCCCGCGAAATGCTGAAGCACGGCCTGGCCGCTTCGCAAGTGGCGTTCGACCTCGGCTTTGCCGACCAGAGCCATTTGAGCCGGCAGTTCAAGCAGGCCTATGGGGTGACCCCGGGGGCGTATCGGCAAGCCTGCGTTCATTCTGCTCTACGCGCGTGAAAGGGCGGCAGCGCCCTCTCGAACTTGCATCTATACGCCAGGCCCAAGCTATGTACGGCTGTCGACATCTGGGCCACGTCCTTTCATGTTCCAGCGCACTGGCGCGATGAGTAACATGAGCGTCATCCAGATAAAGGTTGCCGGCCCCGCAAGCACGAAGACCAAACTGGCAATCAACCCTGATACGGCATCACTCATCACGGCGGTGAAGTAATAGAGGGAAAAATTCCTGCCCACTTCATGCTCCCTCGACAAGCACTGGATGTTGGTCACGATTGCGATATCGACAAATGCACCAATGAAACCAACCAGGAACAGAATCAACAGGAACAGCCAGTTATTGAATTGCAGCGCCACTGCTGCAGCAAAAAACAGCCCGCCATAGAGCATCCAGTAACGCAGCACCAATCCTGCGGTTGTGCGCGGATTGAAGCGCGTGTAGAGCATGCCCCCCACCACCGTGCCTGCCGCAAGCAGTGAAAACACGTATCCAACCGCCGCTTCAGAGGCGAAGTGCTCCAGCACCGATGCTGGAAGGATAAAGCGAATCACCGACGTGGCGAACATCGCACAGAGTGTGGTGCAGCCAATGACAGCGAACAACGGCGCATTGCCGGCCCTCAACTGACTCACACTGCCCGCCGCATCCCTGATTATGGCGCACCCATCGAATGCCTGTTGGACACTACACCTGGCAGGCGTCAAGGTAGCGATACAAATGGCCGACACGATAAGGCACATTGCAAAAAACAAGAAAGTGGCTTCTCGAGACAGCAGTAACACACAGGCCGAAAAGACCAGCGGCCCGAGGATCGAGGCGGCGTCCTCGATTACCTGGATACCGCTGTTCACCGTGGCTAACTCATCCTTTTCGACAAGGTCCGGAAAGTACGCGCGAAACGTGGGCACATAAAGGCATTCGAGCGCTGTCATGACCATTGCGAGGCCCACCAACGCAAGTAATACTGGCGTGAACACGCTGAACAAGGCAAAGAAGGAAAGTGCCAGCAGGCCTTTTGTCACCTCGATTGCTAATAGTGTGTGTTTCTTGTTGGCGTTATCTGCCAGCCAGCCACCCAATGGCGAAAACACCACACTTGGCAAGTAACGAAAAAAGTAGGCGATGCCGATCAAAAGCATATCCGCATCTGTGATGGACACGATCGCCACGGCAAATGCAGCCTCGAAGGCAAATTCACCACATTTGGAAAAGCTGTAGCCCAGCGACAGCGAACGCGTTCCGGGGTTAATGCGCAATGTCAGCATTAGCGGGTACTTCCTGGCGACATCGCTCCTGAACACTTGGATTGCAGATTCATATGGGCACTCCTTTGAGCCGATTGAGATTGCCAAATATTGGCCAACTCAATCTAAGACTCGGCCAGGATTGAGCTCAACATGAAAGTTGTAACAACGCCGATGCTTTCTGCAAGCGAAAATCAGAAACCCGGAATTTTCCTACAACAACCATTCTTTGAATGCAGACCCGACGGCATTTTCCCGACTGTGCAGTTGAGCACTTCAACAGGTCACGTTCAGAAATCGAGCCCTGAATCCCTTGCACGGCACGAGCATCAACTTTAAACACGCTGTTTATAAGTAACGAGTTGTTACTGGGCCGCAAGAGCAGCCACTGGCAGCTGCCGCAGCGCACCTTGCAAAGGCCGCAAGAGCCTGGCCAACCCTCTGCTACACTGACAAGGCTGAATGGAGGATCCTGCCATGTCCGAAAGAGAGCTCACCACCCTTCTGTCGTTGATGAACCAGCGCCAGGCCTGTCTGAGCAGTGCCTGCAAGGAGATTGCCGACTGGATCGACCGGCAGGGCGATGTGCCCGCCGCCGGCAAGATCCGCGCTAGCCTGAAGGCACTGGAGGCCGATGAGGCCCAGGTTCGCAAGACCCTGACGTCGCTGACCCTCGACAGACCGCTGCCGCGCTTTCGTAGCTGAAAGGCGCAGTTGAAAAGAAAAGGGCCGCTGAACGCGGCCCTTTGATCTGTCAGTGGTTCATGTGCATGTGATCATGCCCACCACCCGCGTCGGCGTTGAGCGCACGCACTTGTGCCTGAACTTCCAGGGTTTCCTTGGCGCCCTTGGCATCCTCGATGGTCAGGGTCAGAGGCACTTTGTCACCCTCCTTCACCTGATTGTGCAGGCCCATCAGCATGACATGCAGGCCATTCGGGTCCAGGGTCACTGCCTTGCCGGCTGGCAATTCGATAGCCTTGACCTCACGCATGCCCATCACGTCACCGTTCATGGTCATCTCGTGCACCTGCACGGTCTTGGCCACGGGCGAAGCCACGCCCACCAGCTTGCTGTCGCTGCTGGCAGTCAGGACCATGAAAGCACCGGTGGACTGCTGGTGCGGCACGCTGGCACGCACCCAGGCATCACTCACGGTGGTCTGGGCCAGGGCCGGCAGGGCCAGCCCCATCAGTACCAGGGCAGCCAGACCACGTTTGATCGGTTGCATCGACATTCAGCAGATCTCCATCAGGGTGACCAGATCTTCGGCGCATTCCTTGGCGTTCAGGGAATGGCCCAGGCTCAGGCGCAGGGTGCCACGTGTATCGTAGACGTAGCTGGTGGACGAGTGAGAAATGGTGTAGGTGTCTCCGGCCGGAACCTTCTCGTAAAACACCTTGAATTCCTTGGCCACGGCGGCAATTTCCTCGGGGGTGCCGGTCAGCGCGGTGAACGTCGGGTCGAAGGCCTTGACGTAGGCATCGAGCACCTCGGGCGTGTCGCGCTCCGGGTCCAGGGTGATGAACACCACCTGGAACAGGTCGCGGTCGCGGCCCCTCAGCAGCTTGCGAATCTGCGCCGCCCGCGCCAGCGTGGTCGGGCAGACGGCCGGGCACTGGGTGAAGCCGAAGAAGACCATCGGCATGCTGCCGTAAAAGCTCGACAGGGTGCGCACGTTACCTTGCGGGTCTTTGAGGCTGAACTTGCGCCCGAGGATTTCGTTGCTCATGTTCTTGCCGTACTTGAACTCGAGCCCCCGGGCCGGGCTGCAGCCTGCCAGCAGGCCAAGCCCGAGAACGCCCATGCCGGCGACAACCGCACGCCGGGTCAAAAGATCATTCATGAAACCATCCTTTACAGGGAAGGTGCCGGCCCTCGGGACGGGCCGGTCGAAAAACCGGGGCATTCTGGCATGACACCCAGAGGGGTTCTACCCGACCATGGCGGGGATGGCCTGCAGCCCTTTGAATACGGGCTGCGGCCTGTTGTCGCAGGGGTTGAAACCGTAACACTTTGTTGCTAAGGGAGCCGCCTTCAACTCAGTAGTAGGCGTTTTCTTTCTGGCTGTGGTCAGTCACGTCGCGCACGCCCTTCAGCTCCGGAATACGCTCGAGCAGGGTGCGCTCGATGCCTTCCTTCAGGGTGACATCGGCCTGGCCGCAACCCTGGCAGCCACCACCGAACTGCAGTACGGCAATGCCGTCATCGACCACGTCCACCAGGCTCACCTGGCCGCCATGGCTGGCCAGGCCGGGGTTGATCTCGGTCTGTAGGTAGTAGTTGATACGTTCGTTGATCGGGCTGTCTTCGTTGACCATCGGCACCTTGGCGTTTGGCGCCTTGATGGTCAGCTGGCCACCCATGCGGTCGGTGGCGTAGTCGACCAGCGCGTCTTCCAGGAAGGGTACGCTGACGGCGTCAAGGTAAGCAGTGAAGCTTTTCAGACCCACGGCGGTGTCGTCAGGCTTCTCTTCGCCCGGCTTGCAGTAGGCGATGCACGTCTCGGCGTACTGGGTGCCCGGCTGGGTGATGAAAATGCGAATGCCGATGCCGGGCGTATTCTGCTTGGAGAGCAGATCGGCCAGGTAGTCATGGGCGGCGTCGGTAATGGTTATAGCGCTCATGTAGGTTCCTCACAGACTTGCGGCCAAGTGTACGCCAACCCAGCCTTCGAACAAAGTCCTAGCAATTGACTCGGGAAAGCGCATATTCAGGGGCCGGCCCCCGTTGCGCCGCCAGCCAGGCCTGCATTCGCCGGTACAGGCCGCGCTCCAGCCACTGGTAGCTGAACCACGACATTAGTCCAATGGACGGCACGCACAGGGCAAATGTCAGGAACGGGTTCAGATGCAGGCGCTGACTGGCGAACCAACCGGCATACAGCACCAGCACATGTATCAGGTACACCGAGTAGGAACAGTCGCCAAGGGCCTTGAGCAGCCGATTGCCCTGGAACAGCGGCTCCATGGCCACGAAGGCCAGGACGATCATCGCACTCGGTAACCCCCAGTGCAGCAAGCGCTGGGAAGCGTCCAGACAGTAGATCGCCATGCCCGCCACACCCAGCAACGCCAGCGGCAACCACCGGCCCTGGCGGATCAGCCCGCGGCGGTACAGTACACCGACACCAATGCCCAGCAGAAACTCGTAGATGATGTCGTTGTTGTAGAAGCGGCTGACCACGCCCATGCGCCCCAGTACCTCACTGACCAGCAACAGAGCGGCAGTCACCAGCAGCAGGTGATGCCGTTGGCGTACCAGGAAGGCCAGGCCGAACAGCAGGTAGAAGAACATCTCGAAGTTCAGCGTCCAGCCCACGTTCAGGGTCGGGTACAGGCCATAGCCACCTGGGTTTTCCGCCGGGATGAACAGCAGCGACAGGAACAGGTGCCGCCAGTCAAACGACTGATGTGGCATCCATTGGCTGAATGCCAGTAGCAATATGGCCATCAGGGCTGTGTAGAACCAGTAGGCAGGGACGATGCGCAGCGCCCGATTGAGCAGGAACTGGCGCGGCTCGACGGTTTTGTCGCGGGTCGACAGGTAGATGACCAGCCCACTGATGACGAAGAAGATGTCGACGCCTACGGCGCCACGGTCGGTGAGCAGTTGGCCGATGGGGCCGGTGGCGTGGAAGTCGAAGAAGATCTGCATGAAATGGTGGCAGACCACCACCCAGGCGGCGAACGCCCGCAGTGCCTGAAGCGAATACAGCATGGAATACCCTGCGCTTGGCGGTGCATTGAGGCCCGTATCGAGTGCAGAGGCCAGCGCCAGCCTTGAGAGCAGCGCCGTACCTGTTGTAGGAGCGGGTTCACCCGCGAAGGGCTGCAAAGCAGCCCCCTTTGCAATCGATCAAGACCACCCACCCGTTCCGACCGCAAGGTACTCGGAAAGGTCAGCCAACCCGATCAGAGGTTCTCGTAGCGGTTCATGTCCAGCACGCCCGCCTCGACCGGTTCGGTCTCCTTGATATAGCTGTTCAGGTCATGGAAATAGCGCCAGAAGGCCGGGTGACTGCGGCGCACACCCCAGCGCATGACAATGCGCTCGAACTTCGCCGCGTCATCTTTGGCGTACTCCATGTCCTCGACGAACTCCGGCACATCCTTGGTCGGGATGTTGAAGATGAAGTTCGGGTAGCTGGAGAGCACCCCCGGGTACAGGGTCAGGGTATCCAGCCCCGGCTGATAGCGGTACGCCTCACCCAGCAGGAACGCCACGTTGCTGTGCGCGCGGTTGCGCAGCAGGCTGTACACCTGACGCTGGCCGTCCTGCCCTTCGATACGCAGCATGGTCGCCTCGGGCAACTGGTTGATCACCTTCAGCCCGGCCGCCGGGCGTGACACCAGTCGGCTGAGCGACTGCTCGGCATTGCGGAATTCTTCGCTCATCTGCGGCCGTGAGCAGAACGCGCCCTGGCAGCGGTTGATCGGGTCCGGTGCGGCATTCAGGCTGCCGGTGCGCTGCAGCAGCTTCAGTCCAAAGTCGCGTTTGGGGTTGCGCGGGTCGAGCTTGATGCCACTCGGGGTGTCGGTGTCGATGTCTTCATAATCCATCCACATCTTCACCTTGCCACTGTTCTGGTACCAGTCGCCAAGGATCGCCTTGCGCTGGTCGGCCGGCATCAGGCGCAGGAAGTTGACCTCGGCGCCGTTGCGGATCAGGTCGAAGTACAGGCGCGTCTGCAACTGGTGCGAAACGTTGCCATACACATCGAAGTTGACCGCCAGCTGGTAATACGTGCGCTCGAACAACGGGTAGTCGAACAGCCACACGGTCAGCGGCACATCCCCCACCAGGCCCTTGGTCACCGATGCGCTGTCGAAGTGACGGAAGATGCTCAGCAGCGCATTGTCGTTACCGGCCCACAGCGTCGACCATCTCGGTGCCGGCATTTCGGCATAGGCTTCACGGCGCAGTTTCTCGTAGTCGTTGCGCTTGTCACGATAGGCGTGCCACAGGCTCAGCACACTGCCCACGTCATCGATCTGACCAGGCATGGCCAGCAGCGGGGTAGCCTCGCCGCGGTACTTGGCATCGGTGATGTAGCGATCGAAGGCCGGCTCCTGGAACAGCGCCCAGAAGTTGTCGCGGATCACGTCGGTGGCAATCTGCCCGCGGCACACCGGGCCACGGATGAAGGTGCGCACGAAGTACTCGGCGTTATCCAGCATGAACTGGTAGCGCGCCACCGCCGGGATCGCCTCGAAGGTTTCAAACGGATTGGCCCGGTGGCGCGGGCCGTAGCCCGGAAGCGCGGCAGCATGCCAGTCACCGGCATAGAACAGCTGCTTCACGCGCTTGAGCTTCTGCGGCCCCATCGGGTAGGTGATGTGCGTCTTGTGCACGATCACGCCCTGCACCGGGATCAACCGGTAGTAGAAGTCCGTGCCCGGTGGGTCGTTGGGGCGGCGGGTGGCAATGATATCGACCGGCTTGCCACTTGGCGTGCGCGAGCGCACCCACTGGAAGAAGTGGCCCTGCTCGCCGCCAGCGAAATGGATGTGCGCCAAAAACAGGTGCTCGTACAGCCAGCGTCCCACCAGCGCCTCGGTGGAACCCGGGCGGTTGAGCAGTTCTTCCCACTCTGCGATCTGCCTGGCTTCGGCCGCGCTCGGCTGGATCGGCTGGTACTCCACCGGCGCACCAGCGGCCAGCCAGCGGCGCATGGTGTCATATTCCTTGTCGGTCAGCCCGGTCACCGCCAGCGGCATGCCCTCCTTGGGGTGTGCGCCGGCATAGGCGTCGAATTCATGGGGCAACGGGCACATGTTGTTGCGGCTCAGGCCCAGGACGATCTCTTCGGGCAGCTTGGCGTTGGGCGTAAGCGGGGTCTTGTGGCCCAACTCCAGCATGCGCGCCATCAACGCGGCCTGACCGCCCTGGTTGTCGAGCACCGAGTAGAAGCCCTTCTTGCGCCATTGCTCTTCGCTGTGTGCGTCGTAGAACAGCCGCGTGGTGGGGACTGCCTTGCTCCGCTCGCCCTGGTACACCGGGACCTTGCTGGCCCCGCGTACCGCGCCTTCAGGGCTTTCCAGCTTGAGCTGGCAGGCGGCGTCGTTGCAGGCGTGGCAGGCCACGCACTTCTCGGTGAAGATCGGTTGAATGTCCCGGGTGTAGGAAATAGCCGGGCTCGACTGGGGGGCCTGCCCGAATACCGCGCCGCTGATGAGCAGGGCGAAGGCGCCGGCAAGGATACGATGCACCATGTGCGGAAAGTCCTGGTTCTTGAAAGCCATCACGATTTGTTGCCTGGTCGTCCTGGGTGCTTCGCGCTGCCTCCACCCGCCCAACATGAGCAGTTTTCATGCAAATGGGCGACATGCCTAAAAACCGCGCAGCTTTGTTATGATTCGGCACCTTCTGATATTCGCCCGACCAGGTAGTTCCTATGTCCGACCGCAGCGCTCGTCTCCAAGCACTCCAGAACGCACTCAAAGAGCGCATCCTGATCCTCGACGGCGGCATGGGTACTATGATCCAAAGCTACCGCCTGGAGGAACACGACTATCGTGGCACGCGTTTTGCCGATTGGCCAAGCGATGTGAAGGGTAACAACGACCTTTTGCTGCTCAGCCGCCCGGACGTGATCGCCGCCATCGAGAAGGCCTACCTGGATGCCGGTGCCGATATTCTCGAAACCAACACCTTCAACGCCACGCAGATTTCCCAGGCCGACTACGGCATGGAGTCGCTGGTTTACGAGTTGAACGTCGAAGGCGCGCGCATCGCTCGCCAGGTTGCCGATGCCAAGACCCTGGAGACGCCGGACAAGCCGCGCTTCGTTGCCGGCGTGCTCGGCCCTACCAGCCGAACCTGCTCGATTTCCCCGGACGTCAACGACCCAGGGTTTCGCAACGTCACCTTCGACGAGTTGGTAGAAAACTACATCGAGGCCACCCGCGGCCTGATCGAAGGCGGCGCCGACCTGATCCTGATCGAAACCATCTTCGACACCCTCAACGCCAAGGCGGCGATCTTCGCCGTGCAGCAAGTGTTCGAGGACGACAACGTCGAACTGCCGATCATGATCTCCGGCACCATCACCGACGCCTCCGGTCGTACCCTGTCGGGCCAGACCACCGAAGCGTTCTGGAACTCGGTGCGTCACGCCAAGCCGATTTCCGTGGGCCTGAACTGCGCCCTCGGCGCCAAGGACCTGCGCCCGTATTTGGAAGAGCTGGCCACCAAGGCCGATACCCACGTGTCCGCCCACCCCAACGCCGGCCTGCCGAACGCCTTCGGTGAGTACGACGAAACCCCGGCCGAGATGGCCGCGGTGGTCGAAGAATTCGCCGTCAGCGGCTTCCTCAACATCATTGGCGGCTGCTGCGGCACCACGCCGGGGCACATCCAGGCCATTGCCGAAGCCGTGGCCAAGTACAAGCCGCGCGAGATCCCGGAAATCGCCAAGGCCTGCCGCCTGTCGGGCCTGGAGCCGTTCACCATCGACCGCCAGTCGTTGTTCGTCAACGTCGGTGAGCGCACCAACATCACCGGTTCCGCCAAGTTCGCCCGGCTGATCCGCGAAGAGAATTATACCGAAGCCCTGGAAGTCGCCCTGCAGCAGGTCGAGGCCGGCGCTCAGGTAATCGACATCAACATGGACGAAGGGATGCTCGACTCCCAGGCGGCCATGGTCCGGTTCCTCAACCTGATCGCGGGTGAGCCGGACATTTCGCGCGTACCGATCATGATCGACTCGTCCAAGTGGGAAGTGATCGAAGCCGGCCTCAAGTGCATCCAGGGCAAGGGCATCGTCAACTCCATTTCCATGAAGGAAGGCGTCGAGCAGTTCAAGCACCACGCCCGCCTGTGCAAGCGCTATGGCGCTGCCGTGGTGGTCATGGCCTTCGACGAAGTCGGCCAGGCCGACACTGCCGCGCGCAAGAAGGAAATCTGCCAGCGCAGCTATGACATCCTGGTCAACGAAGTGGGCTTCCCGCCAGAAGACATCATCTTCGACCCGAACATCTTTGCCGTCGCCACCGGTATCGAAGAGCACAACAACTACGCCGTCGACTTCATCGAGGCCTGTGCCTATATCCGCGACCACCTGCCCCACGCCCTGAGCTCAGGTGGCGTGTCCAACGTGTCGTTCTCGTTCCGTGGCAACAACCCGGTGCGTGAAGCGATCCACTCGGTGTTCCTGTATCACGCGATCCAGAACGGCCTGACCATGGGTATCGTCAACGCCGGCCAGCTGGAGATCTACGACGAGATCCCGGCCCAGCTGCGTGAAAAGGTCGAGGACGTGGTGCTCAACCGCACCCCGCATGGCACCGATGCACTGCTGGCCATCGCCGACGACTACAAGGGTGGCGGCGCAACCAAGGAAGTGGAAAACGAAGAGTGGCGCTCGCTGCCGGTGGAAAAACGCCTGGAGCACGCGCTGGTCAAGGGCATCACCGCGTTCATCGTCGAAGACACCGAAGCATGCCGCCAGCAGTGCGCGCGCCCCATCGAAGTGATCGAAGGCCCGCTGATGAACGGCATGAACGTGGTCGGCGACCTGTTCGGCGCGGGTAAAATGTTCCTGCCGCAGGTGGTCAAGTCGGCCCGCGTCATGAAACAGGCCGTTGCTCACCTGATCCCGTTCATCGAAGCCGAAAAAGGCGACAAGCCGGAAGCCAAGGGCAAGATCCTGATGGCCACGGTGAAAGGCGACGTGCACGACATCGGCAAGAACATTGTCGGCGTGGTGCTGGGCTGTAACGGATACGACATCGTCGACCTTGGCGTGATGGTACCGGCGGAGAAGATCCTGCAAACGGCCCGCGAGCAGAAGTGCGACATCATCGGCCTGTCCGGCCTGATTACCCCGTCGCTGGACGAAATGGTCCACGTTGCCCGCGAAATGCAGCGCCAGGGCTTCGAACTGCCGCTGATGATCGGTGGCGCCACCACCTCCAAGGCGCACACTGCAGTCAAGATCGAGCCCAAGTACAGCAACGACGCGGTCGTCTACGTCACCGACGCTTCGCGCGCGGTCGGCGTGGCCACCCAGTTGCTGTCCAAAGAACTCAAGCCAGGCTTCGTCGAGAAGACCCGCCTGGAATACGTGGACGTGCGTGAGCGTACCGCCAACCGCAGCGCCCGCACCGAACGCCTCAGCTACGCCCAGGCGATCGCCGCCAAGCCGCAGTACGACTGGGCCGGCTACCAGCCGACGGCGCCCTCCTTCACCGGCGTCAAGGTGCTGGAGGACATCGATTTGCGCACCCTGGCCGAGTACATCGACTGGACGCCGTTCTTCATCTCCTGGGACCTGGCCGGCAAGTTCCCGCGCATCCTCACCGACGAGGTGGTTGGCGAGGCCGCCACGGCGCTGTACAAGGATGCCCGCGAGATGCTCGACAAGCTGATCGATGAGAAGCTGATCAGCGCTCGCGCGGTATTCGGCTTCTGGCCGGCCAACCAGGTGGACGATGACGACATCGAAGTCTACGGCGAAGACGGCCAGGCACTGGCCACCCTGCATCACCTGCGCCAGCAGACCATCAAGCCGGACGGCAAGCCCAACTGGTCGCTGGCCGACTTCGTCGCACCGAAAGACAGTGGCGTTACCGACTACGTAGGTGGTTTCATCACCACCGCCGGCATCGGTGCCGAGGAAGTGGCCAAGGCTTACCAGGACAAGGGCGACGACTACAGCTCGATCATGGTCAAGGCACTGGCCGACCGCCTGGCCGAAGCCTGTGCCGAATGGCTGCACGAGCAGGTGCGTAAAGAGCACTGGGGCTATGCCCGCGACGAGCACCTGGACAACGAGGCGCTGATCAAGGAACAGTACAGCGGCATCCGCCCTGCGCCGGGCTATCCGGCCTGCCCCGACCACACTGAAAAGGAAACTCTGTTCCGCCTGCTCGATGGCACCGCTATCGGTGAAACCGGGCCGAGCGGGGTGTACCTCACCGAGCACTTCGCGATGTTCCCGGCGGCGGCGGTCAGCGGCTGGTACTTCGCCCACCCGCAGGCGAAGTATTTTGCCGTAGGCAAGGTCGACAAGGACCAGATCGAGCGTTACAGCGCACGCAAAGGCCAGGATATCAGCGTGAGCGAGCGCTGGCTGGCGCCTAACCTGGGGTATGACAGCTAAACGACTGCGCTGGCTTCTTCGCGGGCTTGCCCACACAGGTATGACACAGCCCTCAAGGGCAGTCATTTACCTGTTGGAACGGGTTTCCCCGCGAAGAGGCCGGTACGGGCAACCTCACAACCATTGCCTACACTGTCCCTGATTGCCTCTGATTTCCCCAGGAGCCACCATGGACGATTCCAGCCAGGGCAAACCCCCGACCTTCTGGCAGATGCTGCACAGCATCCTCGCTGCCGCCTTCGGCGTGCAAAGCGGCAAAAACCGCGCACGCGACTTCACCCACGGCAAGGCCAGCCACTTCATTGCGCTGGGGGCGCTGTTCACCCTGGTGTTCATTGCGGTATTGATCGGGCTGGTGCAGTTGGCCCTGCACCTGACCCGCTAACCTGTGCCGGCCTCTTCGCGGGTGAACCCGCGCCTACAGCGGCCTGTCCAACCCCCGACCTGTGTCCACCCTCGTTCAGGCGTAGGAGCGGGTTTACCCGCGAATACGGTAGCGGCGGCAACGGTGAACGGCAGGTGGAAATTGGCCAGCAGGCCCGGCCCTTTCGCGGGTAAACCTGCCCCTACGACGGTCCTGCGCCATTCTCAAGGGATATGTTTTCACCGCGAAGAAGCGGCCACAGGCAATAAGAAAGCGCCTGCGAGATTCCCTCCCGCAGACGCCCCTGCTACATCACGGTCTTGAGTTGCAAGTCACTGGTGGCTGACCCAATACACGGCAGTGACCACCACCAGAACGATCAGGCAGAGGATCGCCCAGGCATCGACACTGCTGTCAGCTTTGCGGACCTTGGTTGAGTTTCCCATTGCATTGCCTCTTGTAGTGGTTATGGGAATGCACTTCACCACCAGCAGTTAAGACGAGCAATGCCCTTCCCTCAAGCAGGGTCATTCAATATTCGACCGGTGACGCCAGAAACGGGTAACGGTACCCGGGCGGCCGCCCTTCGGCACTGTAACGCCGAAAATCGACGCCGTAGTCGTCCCTTTCCAACAGCTTCAGCCAACGCCTGGCCTTGGCCTGATCGATTTCCTGCAATACCGGAATACGGCGTTCGCGCACGCCGTCGCGGTTCAACGCCAGCCCGTGGGCATCATCGTGCAGCATCACCATGGCCCAACCGCCAAGGGTGAAATGCCCACCCATCAGTACGCTCAGGCGCCCATCGATACGCGCGCGCAAGGCTTCGGGCGAGCTGTTGACGGCAGCGAACAGCACGTCACGCCCCGGCGTGTGCCCGGCCTCCTCGAACGCCTGCATGGCACCAAAGGCCATCTGGTCATTAGCCGACCACACCAGCCGGGTGGCCGGGTAACGTTCCAGCAACTGCTTCGCTTGCTCATAGGCGCGCTGGCGGTTCCAGCCGCCGTATACCACTTGCCGCAAGCGCACCTGAGGGAAATCGGCCAGGGCGCGGCGCATGCCCTCAACGCGCAACTGCGAGGCCGGGGTGGTCTTGACCCCGGCAAAAGCCACCAGATCCACCGGCCCTGCGTCGCGAGGCAGCTGCGCGAGCATCAGGTGCAACATCTGGAAGCCTGCCTGCTCGTCGTTGCTCATCAAGGTACCCAGTGGCTCGGCATACTTGTCGGGCTGGCCCTCGATGCTGAGGCGCTGGCTGGCGGTCAGGCCATTGTTGACCAGCAGCAGCTTCACCCCGGTGCCACGCGACAGGCGCAGGATTTCCGGTGCCACGTACTGCTCGTTGACCAGCACCAGGTAATCCGGCCGCTGCGGCGCGCTCAGGATCGCCCGGGCCTGGGTCAGTGTCAGGTCGGCGCGGCGCTCGCTGTATTGCACCTGCAGGTTCATGCCCAGCTCGTCCGCGGCGGCCTGCATGAAGCGGGTATAGCTGGTCCAGAATGTCTCGGTGGACAGCCCCGGGTTGAGGAACACCACCGAAGCCGGTTGCGCATTTGCCACCAGTGGCAAGACAAGGCACAAGCTTTGGCACAGGGCCTTGAGCATGGGGTCACATCTCTGCGAAGCAAACACCGGATTATAAACGCCTGGCGATGCTCAGCGCACAAATGGCAGTCAATCTCACATAGTCCATTTGGTTCTTTTCATATGCAAAAACATCACTTTAGCGCATAACCGCAACCTGCTATCGTTCCCCGGCTCCGTACCGGAGTGCGCGGCCGTGCGCGCGAATAGCTGCATGCCTGAGACAGGACTTTTATGTACGTATACGACGAGTACGATCAGCGGATCATCGAGGACCGCGTCAAGCAGTTCCGTGATCAGACCCGCCGCTACCTGGCCGGTGAGCTGAGCGAAGAAGAATTCCGCCCTCTGCGCCTGCAGAACGGCCTATACATCCAACGTTTCGCGCCGATGCTGCGTGTCGCGGTGCCGTACGGCCAGCTGAACGCCAACCAGGTCCGCACCCTGGCCAAGATCGCTCGCGACTATGACAAGGGCTACGCCCACATTTCCACCCGCCAGAACGTGCAGTTCAACTGGCCGGCGCTGGAAGACATCCCCGACATCCTCGCCGAACTGGCCACCGTGCAGATGCACGCGATCCAGACCAGCGGCAACTGCCTGCGCAATACCACCACCGACCAGTTCGCCGGTGTGGCCGCAGACGAAATCGTCGACCCGCGCCCGTGGTGTGAAATCGTCCGTCAGTGGACCACCTTCCACCCGGAATTCGCCTACCTGCCACGCAAGTTCAAGATCGCCATCAACGGCTCGCAGGAAGACCGCGCCGCCATCGAAGTGCACGACATTGGCCTTGAGCCGGTGCGCAACGCTGCCGGCGAACTGGGCTTCCGTGTGCTGGTAGGTGGTGGCCTGGGCCGTACCCCGGTGGTGGGCTCGTTCATCAACGAGTTCCTGCCGTGGCAGGACCTGATCAGCTACCTCGACGCCATCCTGCGCGTGTACAACCGTTACGGTCGCCGTGACAACAAGTACAAGGCGCGGATCAAGATCCTGGTCAAGGCCCTTACCCCGGAAGTGTTCGCCGAAAAGGTCGAGGCCGAAATGGTCCACCTGCGTGGCGGCACCACCACCCTGACCGAAGCCGAAGTGCAGCGCGTATCGCGCCACTTCGTCGACCCCGAGTACCTCGCACTCGACAACGTCGACTACACCGCCCTGGATGCCGAGCACCCAGGGTTCGCCCGCTGGCGCTCGCGCAACACCCGCGCCCACAAGCGCCCGGGCTACGTGGCTGTGACCCTGTCACTCAAGCCTACCGGTGTTGCCCCGGGCGACGTGACCGACAAGCAGCTGGACGCCGTGGCCGACCTGGCCGAACGCTACAGCTTCGGCTTCCTGCGCACCTCGCACGAGCAGAACATCATCCTCGCCGACGTCGAGCAGCGCCAGTTGCACGCGCTGTGGCTTGAACTGCGCGAGAGCGGCTTCGCCACCCCGAACATCGGCCTGCTGACCGACATCATCTGCTGCCCGGGTGGCGACTACTGCTCGCTGGCCAACGCCAAGTCGATCCCGATTGCCGAGTCCATCCAGCGCCGCTTCGACGACCTGGACTACCTGTTCGACATCGGCGAAATCGACCTGAACATCTCCGGCTGCATGAACGCCTGCGGCCACCACCACGTGGGCCACATCGGCATCCTCGGCGTGGACAAGAAGGGTGAGGAGTTCTACCAGGTGTCGCTGGGCGGCAACGCCGCACGCGGCGCAAGCCTGGGCAAGATCCTTGGCCCGTCCTTCGCGCAGGATGACATGGCCGATGTGATCGAGAAGCTGATCGCCGTGTACGTCGAGCAACGTACCGAGGAAGAGCGTTTCATCGACACCTACCAGCGTATCGGCATCGACCCCTTCAAGGAACGCGTCTATGCAGCGAATCATTAAGAACAACCAGATCGTCGACGAAACCTGGCACCTGCTGCCCAAGGAAACCTCGTTCGACGAGCTGACCAACTGCGACGACTACATCGTGCCGCTGCAAATGTGGCGCGACCATGCCCACGTGCTCAAGGCCCGCGATGGCGGCCTGGGTGTATGGCTGGACAGCGACCAGGAAGCGGAGGAAATCGGTGAAGACGTGCACCACTTCCAGGTCATCGCCCTGAACTTCCCGGCATTCACCGACGGCCGCAGCTACTCCAATGCGCGTCTGCTGCGTGACCGCTACAAGTTCAAGGGCGAACTGCGCGCCATCGGCGATGTGCTGCGCGACCAGCTGTTCTTCATGGCCCGCTGCGGCTTCGACGCATTCGCCATCCGTGCCGACAAGGACCCGGAAGACGCGCTGCAAAGCCTGAAGGACTTCTCGGTGACCTACCAGGCCGCCACCGACGAACCGCTGCCGCTGTTCCGCCGCCGCTGATCGTCCCGCCCCAGCGAACAGCCCGCCTCTCGGCGGGCTGTTTCGTTCACAGGCCGTGGCGCTGGATTGCCTCACGGCTCAACTCAAGCAAAAGCTGCCGTTTCGCGACCTCACGCGCTGCGCAGATATGCTCGACCTGGGCAAAATAGTCGCCATCACTCAGCGTTTTCGATTGTTCGAGCAACGCATCCAGGCGCTGCTGAAAAGGCTCGTCCAGGCGGCTGAAGCGCGCCGCCTGCTGCTCCTGCAGGTAGTCCTGCCAGAAGGTTCGATCTGCCAGCGCCTGCGCCAAGGCTTGTGGCGTTTCCTGCCGCAGCACCTCGCTGCGCGCGGCGTCCAGGTCTTCACGGCCAACTCCACTGAAACTCTCGTACGAAAGATGGCTGGGCTGCACGGGAAGGTCGAGACTATCTGCCAGCCTGACGCGATAGGTCAGGTAAACCTCAACGGGATCGTTCGAGAAGTAATCCGCAATATGCCGCGCGGCAATTGCGTTGACTTTGTCCAGGCGGAACAACGAACGCCCCAGCCTGACCAGCGCCCGCTCCTTCTGTAACCCGGTACCGGCTGTACCGGCCTTGGCGACCAGCGCGCCAACCTCCAGCTCGCTGAGCGTCAGCAGCAACTCGTCACTGCAACTGCGCGGCCGGGCAACTTGCTCGAACAGGCTCGCGCGTACTTCAGCGTGCTGCTCGCAGGCCTCGAGGATATGCCACACCCGGGCCTGCAGGTCGCGCGGTTGTGCGTCGTATTCACGCAGGGCGCGTAAATCAGAGAAAAAGCGGAACAGATCCTGCGCCCCGGCTTCCTGGTTCAAGCGGTTCCAGCTCGCCAATCGCACCTCGCGCTGGGCCGGCGTGAATCCTGACAACCAAGGGGCTGCAGCATTCGGGATCGCAGTGGCATGGGCTACACGTCGCCGCTCAGCGGCCCCGGCCGACGCCCTGGCCAACTGCAAGCGCTGCAGGGTTTCGTCCGAGAGTGGATTGTCGTGCAGCTCCAGGCCCCGCCACAGGCGAAGCGGCACTAAAGACAACGCTTCAGGCAGCGTCTGGATCTGGTTGTCACGCATGTCCAGCAACTCCAGATTACCGTGCCTGGCCAGATCAGCGGGCAGTTCGCCCAGCCCGGTGTTGCGCAAGGACAGCCGGCGCAGCAGGGGGAAAGACGCCAAGGGTGGCAGCAAACCGACCGGGTTGCCGTTGAGCTCCAGGCGGCGCAGTTCCCCAAGCTGGCTCAAACGCAGGTTATCCTCGCTGGAAAGCACGATCTGGTTGCCGCCAAGGCGCAGGGTCCTCAGTTCGGTCAGTTGCTCGATACCTGCGGGAAGGCGCGTCAGCTGGTTGTTCCGCAAGTCCAGGTTGCGTACCTTGCTGAAGCGACCAAGAAAGCCCGCATCAAGGCTCGTCACCTGCATATCGCGCAGGGTCAGGTGCGTGATGTGGTCGAAACTCACATTGTCAGGCAAGGTCGGCAACTCACCCACCCGCTCACCCACGAGGGTCAGGTGGTAGTCACCCGCCACCTCCCCTGGGGTAAAGCGCTGCCAGCTTGCCGTAATGCGCCTGGCAACCTTGAAACGACGCAGGCGGCGAACAATGTTCAGTCCTGCGTCATTTCGCCAGGCTTGCAATGCCTGCTTGAGGCTGACCTTGGCCTGTAGCAGTTGGCTCACATGGTTCCAGGGGTCCACTCCCCGCCAAGCCAGGTCTTGCAGATAGGCCTCCAGCTGCTCACTGCTCATCACCGGATACACGTGGTTCAACGTGCGCCGTAGTGCCTGGCGAGTCCCTGTCAGGTGGCCACTGAGCGGGTAGCCCATCCGCCCATCGAACAACCGTACAGGAGGGCGAATCCCCTGCCCCACACGGGCCAGCCCAATCATTCGGGCCGCCGCTTCACGGTCAGCGAGTGCCTCACGCCCAAGCCGCTCACCCAGTGCGTCATCCGTCATCTGGCTAATACCAAGCAACTGTCGCTGGCGGCTGTCCAGCTGCCGTCTCAACATCTGCAGCAACCCACCCCTGCCCGCGGCAGGCAGCTCAACGTTGACCCCAGCCGACCAAGGGGCGATTGCATCGATCAGGCCCAGCGCGAGCTTACCGGTATCGTCATTTTCTGCGGCGGCCTGGCGCAACCCTGCGCAGGCACGGTCTATCCGGCTGTCGCGTATTGCCCAGCGGGCACGCTCCGCCAAGGCCAGGGGTACCCGGCCTGCACCCGTCAGGCTCTCCATCTCGATGCTGCTGGCCCCCTCGACGATTTCCCGTGCGCAGCGGTGGGAAAGGCCTGGGAAGTCCCGCATCAATACGCGGTCCGCTGCTTGCGGGCTGATCTGTCGCTCGTTGAAGACCTCCTCGAAAGCGTCCCCCCGCAACATCGGGAAATCACGGTGCAATTGCTGGCGTTCGATGGCATCGAGCAAGCGTGCCGGCGCGGGCGCATTTTCCAACAGCAAACGGCGCAGGCAGTCAGCCTCGAAACCGGTGGTCTGCAGCGCTACAGATACCGCCTCATCGGGCACCTGCGCCGTGCGGCTGGCAAGGCGGCGCACCATGTAGGCGGGGTCATGCCAGCGCTGCGGTTGCTCGAACTCATGCACCCATCCCCCGGCACCATTGTGCTCAAGTGCTGGTGAATACGCCCCTGGCCTTGATGGGTGATGAATACGCCATGCGCCATCGTCCCCTTCGCTCACCTCATAGACAGCATCGTGCAGGCGCCTCAGCGAACGGCCAGTTTCATTCACGGCCTGGCCTACCATCAGATCGACGCCCTCACGCTGATAGCCCGACAAGGACGGATCACACAGCCGCAACTGGCCATCGCCCAGGCTTACTGGCACCATGGCATCCACCCGCGCCACTCGCTGTGCCAGCTTGCCAAGTGCCGTCGCTCCGGCCGCCGTCACCGCCGCCATCACGACCGTGTCGGCCACGTTGAACAAGTGGCCCAATGCGGCGTCGCGATCACCCAACTGCCAATCCTGGTAGCCTTCGTACACCTCACCCGCCAGTTGCACCACCGTAAGCCCCAGCAGGGCCTGCCCCAACACAGGCACAAACAGCGCTGCCAGGCCTGCCACGCTCAACCCCAAATCCAGATAGCCCTGCAAACGTGCGCGACGGTCGGCGACATCTTCATCCTCTGTCGAAACCGCCAATACCCGTGCGTCATCCAGCATTTTTTCGATCCGGGCTTGGCGCAGCGCGACGAACACGTCGCCCTCGATCGCAAAACAGCGGCCATCCAGCTCAAGCGGAAGAACAGTATTACCGTGGCTGAGCAGTGCGTTCAGGGCCGCGCAGAAGGCGATGCGATCACGCTCTGCGACGAAGCGCTGGAAGTAGCGCCGATAGGCCTCATTACGCAAGCGTATGCCAAGCGTCATGTACAGCAGCTCCCAGCTGGTGTGCCAACTCACCGGGGCATACGGGTCCTCAGGGAACCACGCGATAACACCAAGCAGGCGGGCGTTCTGACGCACTTCGATCACCAGTGCGCCAATGACCTCCTTCCCCAACAGCCGCAGGGTGTGACACTTCAATACGGTGTTGTCGGCTGGCAGGAAAGACCCTGTGCCCACCACCTGGTTGATCCACTGACAGGTCTGCTCATCGATTTCATCCTTGATCCTTGCGGCGATTGCAGCAAGCGCCAGGTTGGCCCTCAACGCCTCCTCCAGGGTGCTCTCGACGGCCACCCCCTCGCCTTCAAGCTTCGATTGCAAATGGCTTTGATAACGCCTGCCAATATCAATGTCTCTGCAAAGGCGGACAAAGGCTTGCGCACTTAGCGGCAGCAGGTGCCCGCTGGCAGTGACCAACTGCGACCCGGCCGCGAACCAGCCAGGCTGCATTTCCTTTTCGTGGAAGTTATGCAGTGCCGCCGAGAGAAGCGTCTGGGTGCTGACGATGCGTGTTGACGTGCTAGGTAAAGCAGGCGATATCGACGGTTTTGGCTGGAGGGTCACCAACCTGAGCTGAGCCTGGCGCAGGTCTACCTGCTTGATCGAACGGGCCTCGGGCGCACGTTTGAGCAACGACTCGGCGAACTCATCCAAGGGGGTTATGGCCCCTAACCAGGCGTCTACTTGGTCCTGCGCCCGCTGTTGGCGCAAAGCAGCGGCGCGCAGCTCTGTCAGCTCTTGGGCAGACGCGCGCTTGAGCCAGCCTGGCAACTGACGGGCAATCAGCGCATCGATGGAGTCGGCAGGTATTACGGAAGGGGTCATGGGCAGCCTCAACGCTTGATAAAAAAGCGCTAGCTGAACAAGGTTCCAATCCCCTCTGGCCCTATTTATGTAGTGAATGCACAACTTGAAAATGTATTTGTGCCTACAGGTCAAATGACTTTGGCGCCATAGCGGCTTATTCGCTGCCGTTCAAACCTGCACACTGGGCACCACATGATCCTCCCCCTATTCAGGAGCAACCCCATGAGCGTTCCTTCCTTCGGCCTCGGCACCTTCCGCCTCACCGGCCAAACCGTCATCGACTCGGTCAAGTCTGCCCTGGCAGTCGGCTACCGTGTCATCGATACCGCACAGATCTACAAGAACGAAGCCGAAGTCGGCCAGGCCATCGCCGAAAGCGGCGTGCCGCGCAGCGAGCTGTTCATCACCACCAAGATCTGGGTCGACAACTACGCCGCCGACAAGCTGATCCCCAGCCTGCGTGACAGCTTGCAGAAACTGCGCACCGACTACGTCGACCTGCTGCTGATCCACTGGCCAGCGCCGGGCAACGGCGTAGAACTGCCCGAGTACATGAAGGCCCTGGCCGACGCCAAGCAGCAAGGCCTGGCTCGCCAGATCGGCGTTTCCAACTTCAACATCGAGCTGACCAGGCAAGCCATTGCCGTGGTCGGCAAAGGGGAAATCGCCACCAACCAGATCGAGCTCAGCCCCTATCTGCAGAACAGCAAGCTGACCGCGTTCCTCAAGGAACAAGGGATCACCGTGACCTCGTACATGACCCTGGCCTACGGCAAAGTGCTAAAAGACCCGGTACTGGCCCAGATCGCCGCCAAGCACAAGGCTACCGTCGCCCAGGTTGCCCTGGCCTGGGCCCTGCAACTGGGCTATGCCGTGATCCCGTCGTCGACCAAGCGTGAAAACCTGGCCAGCAACCTGCTTGCCCGTGGCCTGACGCTGGACACCGACGACATGGCACGCATCGCCAAGCTGGAGCGCAACGGCCGCGAGGTCAGCCCTGACGGCCTGGCGCCAACCTGGGACTGACACCGATGACTGCTCAAACAATGAGACCCGGCCGCGTGCTCTTCGCGTTGGCCATTGGTGCCTTTGGCATCGGCACTACCGAGTTCACCCCGATGGGGCTGCTGCCGGTCATCGCCCAGGGCGTGGAGGTGAGCATCCCCAGCGCCGGCATGCTGATCACCGCCTATGCCATTGGCGTGATGGTCGGCGCGCCGATCATGACCCTGCTGTTCAGCCGCTTTGGGAAGCGCGCTGCGCTGATGGCGCTGATGGCCATCTTCACCCTTGGCAACCTGCTGTCGTCACTGTCGCCGGACTACTACACCCTGCTCGCCTCGCGACTGGTCACCAGCCTCAACCATGGTGCGTTCTTCGGCCTGGGAGCCGTGGTGGCAGCCAGCGTGGTGCCCAAGGAGAAACAGGCCAGCGCCGTGGCCACCATGTTCATGGGCCTGACGATCGCCAACATCGGCGGCGTGCCGGCTGCCACCTGGATCGGCCAGCAGATTGGCTGGCGCATGGCATTTGCCGGTACCGCCGTACTCGGCCTGCTGGCCATGGCCGCACTGTGGTACGCCCTGCCCAAGGGTGAACGCGGCAGCGTGCCGCATGTGCGCAAGGAACTGGCGGTCATTGCCCGCCCCAGCGTGCTGCTGGCAATGGCCACCACCGTGCTCGGTGCCGGTGCCATGTTCACCTTGTACACCTACGTGGCGCCGGTGCTGGCCGAACTGACCGGTGCCTCGGACGGCTTCGTAACCTTGGGACTGGTACTGATCGGGGTTGGCTTCACCCTTGGCAACAGCTTGGGTGGCCGCCTGGCCGACTGGTCGCTGGATGGCGCGGCGAAGATCTTCCTCGCCGTGCTGGCGCTGATCATGCTGGCGATGCCCCTGGTACTGGGTAGCCACATCGGCGCTGCCATCGCCCTGCTGGTCTGGGGCATGTTCACCTTCGCCGTGGTACCGCCGCTGCAAATGCGCGTCATGACTGCCGCCATCGAGGCGCCAGGCCTGGCGTCGTCGATCAACGTGGGTGCGTTCAACCTGGGTAACGCCGTGGGCGCGGCGCTGGGTGGTGCGGTTATCAGCCTGAACCTGGGCTACGCCGCCGTGCCGATGGCCGGAGGTGTGCTGGCAGCTGCGGGGCTGTTGCTGGTATGGCTGGGCGGGCGCCACAAGGTCGCCGGCAAGACCGCAGCCGATATGGCCTGAAGGCAATCATCTGCAGGAGCGCCTCCGTTCTCCTGACAGGCTGTGGGCACGGATGCCCGAAACGCGACATTGGCTGCCTGTTCGGCGTGAGACAGGCAACCTCGGCACTGGATAACCTGCTGCGGCGACGCCTTGCTCCCTTGCCATAGAAGAACCTTGCCCATGACAACCTCCGCCGCCTCCGTAGCCGCCGCCACGCCTGCCGACCAGCCTCAGGGCTTTGTCGTGCGCATCGTCGGTGCTGCTGCATTCGCCCACCTGCTCAATGACCTGATTCAAGCCGTACTGCCGTCGATCTACCCCATGCTGAAAAGCGATTTCGCGCTGAGCTTCGCCCAGATCGGCTGGATCGCCTTGGTCTATCAGGTGACCGCTTCCCTGCTGCAACCCTGGGTCGGCATGTTCACCGACAAGCACCCACAACCCTACCTGCTGCCTGCCGGCATGTTGGTAACGCTGGTGGGCATCGCCCTGCTCGCCTTTGCCGGCAGCTATGAAATGCTGCTGGTGGCCGCCGCCGTGGTCGGCGTGGGTTCGGCCACCTTTCACCCAGAGGCCTCACGGGTGGCCAGAATGGCTTCCGGCGGGCGCTTCGGTACCGCGCAATCCACCTTCCAGGTCGGCGGCAATACCGGCTCGGCCCTCGGCCCGCTGCTCACTGCTGCCATTATCATTCCGCACGGCCAACCGGCCATTGCCTGGTTCATGCTGGCCGCTGCGCTGGCTGTTCTGGTGCTACTGCGGGTGACGGGCTGGAGCGTGCGCCACGGCCAGGCCCGGCTCAAGACCTTCGCGGGCCAACAGGCCCCCGGCCTGTCGCAGGGTGCCATGTGGCGCGCTGTGGCGGTGATCGCCGTGCTGATGTTCGCCAAGTTCGTCTACATCGCTTCGTTCACCAACTTCTTCACCTTCTACCTGATCGAGCATTTCGGCCTGAGTGTGCAGCACAGCCAACTGTACCTGTTCGTGTTCCTCGCAGCCGTTGCGCTGGGCACCTTTGCCGGCGGCCCGGTGGGTGATCGCATCGGGCGCAAGGCCGTGATCTGGGTCTCGTTCCTCGGCGTGGCACCGTTCGCCCTGGCCCTGTCCCATGCCAACCTCGCCTGGACAGCCGTACTGGCGGTGGCCATCGGCCTGGTGATGTCCTCGGCATTCGCTGCCCTGGTGGTGTATGCCCAAGAGGCGGTGCCAGGCCGGGTCGGCATGGTTTCGGGGGTGATGTTCGGGCTGATGTTCGGCATCAGCGGTGTGGGTGCAGCCGGCCTGGGCGCACTGGCCGACCGGCATGGCATCGAATGGGTGTACCAAGCCATCGCGTTCCTGCCGCTGCTCGGGTTGGCCACCGCCTTGCTACCGGCCACCCGCTCGCAGGCCCGCCCTGGCCGTTGCTGCTAAAGTGGCGCTGCCAGGCTGCTTCGATACGAGGTCACGATGGTAAAGCCGCAACGTGAACTGCTGGTGGAGGTCGATGAGTGGACCTGGGAAGTGGGTAGCCGTGCGACCGACTACCCAAGCGACTGGTTCATCGAGCCCCATAGCCACACCAAGCATCAACTGATCTATGCCATCAAAGGCCTGATGATCGTCGAGTCCGGAAACGAATGCTGGACGGTGCCACCCAGCCGAGGTGTGTGGATGCCTTGCGGCCAGGTGCATGCCATTCGCTGTGTCGGCGACGTGAAGATGCGCAGTGTGTTCGTGCGCAGCGACGCGGCAACCGGCCTGCCCCTGCAGAGCAAGGCCATCAGCATCTCGCCCTTGCTCAGCGAACTGATCAAGGCCTCGGTGGGGTTCACCGCACCGTTTGCCGAGGACTCGCGCGAAGCCCGGGTCATGCGCCTGATCCTCGACGAAATCTGCGTACTGCCGACCTTGCCGCTGAAGCTGTCGCAGCCCAGCGACCAGCGCCTGCGGGTGATCTGCACGGCATTGCATGAACGGCCCGAGGATAACGCCACCGTTGCCGACTGGGGCCTGCGACTGGGGGTGGACGAAAAGACCATCCAGCGGTTGTTCCGCAAGGAAACCGGCATGACCTTCGGCCAGTGGCGCCAGCAGGCGCGGCTGATGCAGGCACTGGACCGGATTGCCTTGGGCGAGCGAATCATCGATGTGGCGGGGGCCTTGGGCTATGACAGCCCAAGTGCCTTCGCCAGCATGTTCAAGCGCCAGTTCGGTACCACGCCCAGTCAGTTCTTCAGATAACCTGAAGTCCACGCATTTGCCGGCACTGGCCCGCCGCATACGGGCTGTCCGCTGACGGCTCGCCCTGCCTGTTCTTGCACAGCATCCCCGCCAAGCCGTATACAGTACCCCTACAACAATGCCCGCAAAGGAGCCCGGCACATGACCGTGACGCTGTCCCCCCTGCAGATCGACTGCGATTTCGACTCCGGCAACATACAGGTACTGGATGCCAGCAACCCGGCCCAGGTACACCTGGCCATTCGCCCGGACACCCACAGCGGCCACTACCAGTGGTTCCACTTCAAGGTCAGCGGGCTCACACCGGGGCAGGTCCATCGCTTCAGCCTGGACAACGCTTCTGGCTCCTCGTACAAGAATGCGTGGAGCGGCTACAACGCTGTGGCCAGCTACGACCAGCAGCGCTGGTTCCGTGTGCCAAGCCAGTTCGACGGTACGGCGCTATCGTTCGAGGTGAAGGCTGAACAGGACCAGATCTGGTTCGCCTACTTCGAGCCCTACCCGCGTGCCCGCCACAACCAGCTGATCGAACGTGCCTGCCAACTCCCGGGGGTCGAGTTGCTGGCCAGCGGCCGCAGTGTCCAGGGCCGTGATATCCCCCTGCTGCGGGCAGGCGACGGTGCCGAAGGCAAGCGCAAGCTGTGGCTGATTGCCCAGCAGCATCCGGGCGAGCACATGGCCGAATGGTTCATGGAAGGCGTGATCGACCGCCTGCAGGCCAACGATACGGTGGTCGAGCAATTGCTGGCCAAGGCCGACCTTTACCTGATCCCCAACATGAACCCCGACGGCGCCTTCCTCGGCCACCTGCGCACCAACTTCAAGGGCAAGGACCTCAACCGCGCCTGGCAGGACGCCAGCGTCGAATTCAGCCCGGAAGTGTTCTTTGCACAGGCGCAGATGAAGCAGTACGGTGTGGATGCCTTCATCGACGTGCACGGTGACGAAGAGATCCCCCACGTGTTCACGGCCGCATGCGAGGGCAACCCGGGTTACACCCCTCGGCTGGCCAAACTCGAAGAGCAGTTTCGTAGCACCTTGTGCAGCCTGACTCGCGACTTCCAGACGGTGCATGGCTATACCCGTGACGAGCCCGGACAGGCGAACACGACGCTGGCCTGCAATGCGGTGGGCATGGCCCATGACTGCCTGTCACTGACGCTGGAAATGCCGTTCAAGGACCATGACGACGCGCCCGATGCCGTCACCGGGTGGTCGGGGGCGCGCTCCAAGGCACTGGCCGGGGCGGTGCTGGAGACCTTGGCCAGCATGGTTGGCGATTTGCGCTGAACCTCGCCTTGCGCAGCCCCTGCGGGAGCAGCCCGTCGCGACAGGCGGCGGCTGCTTCGGGGGTATTGACCGCCGTTCAGAACTGCACATCCAGTATCACACTGTCGGTGTAGTTCGCAGCCGGCGGTGTCGCCTGATCGGTATAGACCTTGGCGTTGTAGTTGAACACCTGGCTACCCGTGCCGGTACCTACGCCGGGGTTGATGTCGGCATCCGTACTGGAACGCCTGGCAGCCCCGGACGCCCCCCAGCGCACGGTGCCGGCACTTTTGAAAATGTCATAGGCCAGGTAGTTGTTGGCCGAAGACTTCATCCGCCGCCGCCCACCGGACACGTTCTGCCCGTCACCCAGCCCTACCGTGTAGCTGCTGCCCTTGGTGCATGACACGTTTATGCCCTGGCTCACCGTGCCGAACCCCGCCACCACCGGCGCACTGGCGAAGCTGATGTCAGGCGTGGTGATCTGGCAATCGTTGGTCACCGTCAGGCTCACGTTCAAGAGCTGGCTACCCGAGCCGATGTCGCGCCCAAGGCATATCCCCAACGCGCCAATCCCCGAACAATAATCCCAGCTCCAGGCCACGGTCAGGGCCTCTTGATACAACCCGGCCGCGACATTGCTGCCAATCTGGGTGCGCATATAGATCGGCACCGCCTTGGGCGTGGTACCGCCGAGCAGCCCCAGCAAGTCGAGGATGCCGTTGCGGGCGAAGTCGTAGGCCACACCCCGGGTAATCGGGTAGCGGGTGGTGTTGTCGGCATACAGCGTGTAGGGAATGACATCGCCTGTCGGGCCGACCAGCCCACCCGAGGCGGGCGTGATCGTGGCGTAGAAATGATCACCGCTGCTGAGCAAGGTCAGCAGCGAACCGGTGCACTGCAACCCCGAGTTGAGGCTGGAAGCCGTCTGTACCGTGTTGCGAACCTGCGTTGAATTAAGGCTGCCAAACGCTGCCGGCAACGTGGCCACCGACGAGCAAAGCGCCAAGGCCGTGCCGCTCGGCAACAGCAGCACGCTCGCCACCAGGCCCCGCCGCCAGGCATTCATCGGCACACCAACGGACCAATCAAAGGGACCGAGCCTTGCGCCTCGGGCAGGTCGAACGCCACTTCGCAATGCCCACCCCCTTCAAGCGCCACCTGAAGGCGGTTATGCGACGACAGGTTCTCCAGATACACCAACCCGTCCCACCCCACCACCGCCTGGGTGCCACTCTCTGCGTGGGTAACACGGCTACCCAGTTTGAGCACCTGCTGATTGCCATCCACCAATTCGATACTGGCCGCCATGACGCGCTTGAGGGGGAACTCCAGCAAGTAGCCACTGCCCCGTCGTACCGCCACACGCTGCTCAACGTCCGGCGCGAGGACATCCGGTGGCAGGTTCATCGGATCGATCTCGTACTTGCCCCGGTAGTAACCGCTGCTGTAAGGCACCAGCAAGTGCCCCTTGGCATCGGTACGGCCGATTTCCTGGTTTTCATAACGCACCGGTACATCGGCGTAACCTGCGGTGCTGACCACCACGAAGGCATCATCGATACGGTTGGCGGCGAACACGCCGGCATCCATCCACACCAGAGAACCACTGGCGTCGGCCCAGCGGGTCATCTCGCCGCTGCTGCCATACGTACCGGCCTGCAATTGCACCGATTGCAGGCGCCAGGTGACGTCGGCCTGGCGATAGGCATCACGGTCGCTGCCTGCGGCATAGCCCAGGTTGTAACCGACGCCGACACCGGCTGGCACCGCACGGCTGTAGTTGACCCGTTGCAGGGTCTCGCCTTCATTGCTGCGTTCCATGCTCAGCGCCAGGGTGCCGTGCAGGTCGAACGGGATCACCAGCTGCGCCTGCACCGCCCACTGGCTGTCCCCCACTTCACGGTTGGCCGACAGGTACACACTGCTGCTGCCCCACAGCGGCTTGCTGTAGCTCAGGTTGATCAACCGGGTACGCGTACCGTCACCGGCGCGCACATCGAAGTAGCCAGCGCCAATGCTGCCGTACTCGTTCAGGTTGACACTGAGGGTGACCTGTTCGCTGCTTTTGCTCAGTTGCATGTCCGGGGAGCCCACCCGGCTCAGGTCGGCATAATCGCCATGGCGTTGCAGGCGTTGGTAACCGAAGCCGATGCGCTGGCTGTTGTATTGGTAGCCAAGGGCGACCTGGTGGCCCTTGTCGCCCTCGAACCGGCTTTGCGCCAAGGCAGCGTTGAGCACGCCGAAGTTGCCCACGCGCATGTTGCCGCCCAGCCCACCCAGCATCAGCGACTCCGCCGTTTCGGCGTGGGTTTCCAGGGTGAACATGTCACTGAGCCCATAGCGCAGGCTGCCCGAGGCAATACCCGGCCCATAGCTGAAATCGCGTACACCGTAATCACGGCGCAGGCTGCCGGCGGCCACCGAGTAGTCCGACAGGCCCTTCTGCAGCAGGCTGCTGGTGACGTAGAACGGCAAGGTGGTCGACACCTGCCGGCCAAGGGCATCAGTGGTGACCACCACCGCCTCCCCGGCACCGTTGATGAACGGCACGTTGGTGAGGGTGTACGGGCCTGGCTGCAGTTCAGTGGTGCTGGACTTGAAACCGTTGATGAACAGGTCGAGCGACGTCGGCACCGCCGCTTCGCCGGCGAACGCAGGCAACGGGTAAGTGACAAGATCCGGACGCGCCGCGAAGTCGCGTGACAGCTGCACTCCGCCCACCCGTACCGAACTGCTCCAGGGCAAGGCGCCCGTCACGAAGTCACCGGCTTCGTAGGTCAGCAGGCGCTGCTCGTCTGTAAAGCGCCAGGTGGTGTCGTAACGCATGAAGCCACGGCGGGTATCGTCCGCCTGTGCGCCATTGAAAGACTGACGCCACTGCCCGGTACTGGAAAAGGTACCCCAGCTGTCGAACAGGCGCAGCTCGTTCCAGGCGGCCAGGTAGGTACCGCCTTCATCGGTGTCGTTGATATACAGGTCGTAGTTGAACAAGGCGCCGAAACTGCTGCGCGCATCGCTGGCCGGGTAAAGGTTGCGATCACCCACTTGCTGTTCTGGCAACCAGGCTGGCGGCACCTGCAGCAGCAGGCGCTGGTTCTGACTGTCGTAGTCGGTGTGCAGCCCCGCGATGCTGTCCAGGGCCACCTCCCCCTGGGGGTTGCCCGGCAGCGAGACGCCGGCTGCACGCAATACGTCGCTGTCCAGGTACAACCGCCCGGCCCGCTGCTGCACCGGTATCAGGTCAACCCTGGGCATCTGGTTCACCACCAGGTCGAGGTAAAGGGTGGCCTCGGCGATGGCGGACATCTCCGTGGGCGGTGGGGGCAAGTCGTCGGCCAGTACCAGCGCGGGGCTGACCATGGCCAGCCCCAGGCACCAGCGGCACGTCGTCGCCGGGAGCCATTTCACACACGGTTTCCAACCATTGCCGGGTCCTCCCTGGCCCCTGCACTTCATTCGGCCGTTGGCTCATTGGCCTTGGCGGATGGCGTCCGCCGAGTGTTGACCATTGACCCTGCCCTTGAGCACGCTGCCGTTGCCGGATGCCACGGGAGCCGGCCAGCGCATGCTTGCCCCCGGCAGCACATAACCCAGCAGGCCTTCAGCCAGTGGCTTGCTCTGGCTGCCTTGCTGCACGACCACATCGGTCAGCCGCGCATGTACCGGGCCCGTGTTACGCAGTTCAATGTAGGGCTTGCCCTGCACCGTCACCGGGCGCCAACTGAGCTGCGGCTTGCCCACGCCCTCGGCATTGCGTCTGCCGTCAGGGTCGGCCTTGCCCCACAGCCCTTCGCCATAGACGAACAGCGGCACCGAATAGCGCATCTGCAATCGAATGGCCGCCGTCGCGCCGGGCTCGGCCTTGTCGACCGGGATGGCGGGCGGAATCTCGTCGATGATGATGCGGTAGGCCTGCTCCTGGCCGGCGGGTGAAGGGCCGGTACGGGTCAGGCGGATCAGTTGCTTCTGCCCGGGTGCAATGTTGGCGACCGGCGGGCTGCCGATAATCTCGCGCTGCGCCTGGAACTGCTCCTGGTAATCACCCTGGCGCCAGGCGAATACCCGCACCTGCAGGTTTGCCGGCGCAGTGCCGCGGTTTTCCAGCCACAACGCACCCGCCTTCTGGTCGGCCTCCAGCACCGGGTCGATCGGCCAGATCAGCACCGAAGTGGCCGCCCAGGCCGGCAGGCTTGCCAGCGACAATAATCCAGTCAATCCACGCGTCCACTTCGCGCCTGCCCGCATGCAGCTCTCCTTAGACACTTGTCATGGGTGGCGCTGGCCGTTACCAGGTCACCGTCACTTGCACCACATCGGTGTAGGTCCCTGCCGGCTGCGTGCCGGTCAGCTGAACCCGCCCGTACACCGGTAGCTTGATCGCCGTCGGGTCGGAATAGCTCACCGCCACGCTCTGACCGATCCCCAAGGCCTGGCTATAGGCGGCGTCCCGGTACAACTGGTAGGCCAGCACTTGCGTGCCACTGGTGCGCTTCAGGTTGCGTGTGCCACTGGCACTGTTTTGCCCGCCGTCCAGGCTCATGCTCATGGCCACGCCCGGGGTGCACTGGAACGTCACGGTAGAACCACCCAGCGATGTGCTGAGCAGCCCCGTGGACAGCGCCGACTGCGAGCCATAATCGAGCGTGCCGTAGCTGGTGACACCCCCCACCACCAGGCACCCGGCGACAACCTGCGCCGTCACAGTGAAGGTACTGGTAGTCACTGCCCCCAAAGGAGCGGCCAACAACACGCTGACGCCAGTCAGGCCTCCTGCCAGCCAGCCGCGCATGGGTCAGAACGACAGCTCGACCGAGATCGTGTCGCTGTACACCCCTGCGGGCAGGCCCGGCTTGCCGACGGCCTTGCCATAAAGGTTGACCGTCTGAGCGGCGCCGGTACTGGTCGGCAGGGTGATGGTGTCGTCGACCGCCAGCAGCGCCGTACGCCCCGCGTCGGTATAGAGGTCGTACGGTACAAAGTTGCCAGAACCATCGGCGAGCGCACGGGTGCCACCGCTCGACTGGCCATCATGCAGGCCTGCACTCACTTTGATCACAGGTACCGTACCTGCAGAGCACAGGATGCTCATGGCGCCTCCCCCGCCTCCCAGCACCTGGGCATCGGCGGTGACGAACAAGGCATCCTCGGTACCGAAGTCCAGGGCACCGAAGTCAAGCCCCGACGTGCCCGACGTGCCATTGACCTGGCAGGCCGCAGTCAGCGTCAGGGTCGAGCTGATACTCCCTGTCACCGTGGCCGCCTGGGCCTGGGAAGCCAACGCCAGGCCCAGGCCTGCGAGGACGCAATATGAAAGGTTCGTTCGCATCGGAGTCTCCTTGCGTGGTTACCAGTCCAGGGTCACTCTGAGGGTGTCGCGGTAAAGCCCGGCCGGCAGCGCACGCGGTTGCGCCACGACCACACCGTAAATGGGAATCGGTACTTGCTGGCTGCTGCTAATGGTGAAGGCCCGTGCCTGGCCGACGCCGTAGCGGCTGTTGCCGCCTGGGTCGACCGCCAGCTGATAAGGAATCAGCTCACGGCCGTTGCTCAGGCGGCGAATGCCATCGTCGCCATTGAGGCCACCATTGATACGCACGTTGAAGGCCCGAACCTCAGGCGTGCAACTGATCTGCAGGCTACCCTGACCGCCCACTTCGTCCACCTGGCTGCGCAACGGCTGGTCCCAGTTCGGACCGCGCTCGCCAAAGTCCAGTACGCCTGGGTCACCCAGCACGGCCGGTTGCGTCTCGTTGCTGCTGATCTGGCAAGACGCGCTGATCACCAGTCGCGCCTGGATGAAACCGGTGGTGCTGCCATGCACGGCACCGCCGGGGACCAGCAGCGGGCCGAGGGTGAGCAACAGGATCGAAGTGCGGCTCATGGCATGGCGTCCTTGTGCATGGTGGCGTCCTTACCAGGTGACGGTGACTTTCAGCAGATCGGCATAAACCCCTGCATCCGGCACCCAGGCCAGTTTGTCGATACGTGCATATAGCGGCAATTCAACCGAACCGCTGCCCGGCACACGCGCCGACTGGGCTACCCCCACCGCCAGCGGCTTACGCCAGGCAGCGTCACGGTACAAGCGGTAAGGAATGGGCCGCGCCTGGCGATCGTCGCTGGCCAGGTAGCGCAGTTCGCCGACGCCACCATGCTGGCCACCGTCGACGCGCACCTGATAGGGCGTATCCGGGTTGCACTCCAGGCGCGGCGGACGCTGGCTCAGCAGCACACCACTCAAGGGCGCGCCAGGGCCATCCAGGCGCGCCGTCGCCCCTAGGTCGATACGTCCCAGGGCCTGAGCTCCCGCATCGCGGGTCTGGTTGACCAGCATGCAGCCACGCTGCACCAGTACCCGCACTTCCACGAGAAAATCCGCCGCCACGGTACTGCCGCTGAACAACAGGCCGAACAGCGCGGCCAGCATGCGCTCCGTCACCTTGTTATCCTTATCGAAACGTCCTGAACTGAGCGTAGCAGTGAGGCGGCGCAGCCGATGTGGCATAAAGCCATTTTTTTTGTATTAGCGACAAAGCGATACCGTGGCATCAAAAAAAGCCTGTACCGCACAGAACCCGTGGCCACCCCGTGCCTCCAATGGCCAGGAGCCGGTAAATTTGCCGGGATTCTGTTAGGGTGAATCGTATTCGTCCCGCGCCAGACACCTGTGCCGTACACGGACGGACATGACAGGAGCTTTTTCAATCATGACTGCAGACAACTCACTGGCAGACGCCATGGAGCGCTGTGCCCAGGAACCGATCCAGGTTCCGGGCAGCATCCAGCCTCACGGCTTTCTGCTGGTGCTGGATGCCACCGACCTGTGCGTGCTGCAGGCCAGTGAAAATGTCGAGCACTGGTTGGGCTTGCCAGCCCGTGAACTGATCGGTTGCCACTTCGCCGACCTGGTTCACGAGGGCTTTGACCTGCACGCGCACCTGACACGGCTTCCCGAAGATGAAGTCTTCCCCTTCCACATTGGCGACGTGCGCTTGCGCCAGGGCGCACCCATCAGTGCCATGCTGCACATGCTGGTACATTGCCACGATCAGGTACTGATTGCCGAGTTCGAACCACCCCGACTGCCAGCAGACCTGGTCGGGCAAGGCGACTACTACCCGTTGGTGCGCAGCTTTGTTGCCAGTTTGCAGATAGCCAGCAGTATCGAAGACCTGCTGCAGCAAACGGTGTTGCAGCTCAAGCGGATCACCGGCTTTGGGCGGGTCAAAGCCTACCGTTTCGATGCCGAAGGCAATGGCCAGGTGCTGGCCGAGGTAGTCGACCCCGGCTACCCCAGCTACGCAGGCCTGTGTTTCCCGGCTGCAGACATCCCGCGCCAGGCGCGCGAGCTGTACCGGGTCAACCGTATCCGCGTGATCGAAGATGCCAACTATCAGCCCTCGCCACTGCTGCCCGCTACCAACCCGCGCACCGGCAAGCCGCTGGACATGAGTTTTGCTGCGCTGCGTAGCGTATCGCCCGTGCACCTGCAGTACATGCGCAACATGGGCACGCTGGCTTCGATGTCGCTGTCGATCGTGGTTGACGGCCAGCTGTGGGGGCTGATTTCCTGCCACCATCAGCAGCCACGCCCGGTGGACCTGCGCACCCGCACGGCCTGCGAGCTGTTGGCCAGCGTGCTGTCGTTGCAGATAGAGTCCCGCGAGTCCCATGCCAGTACGCGCAAGCTGTTGACGCTGCGCCAGCACATCGTACGCATGATCTCGTCCATGGCCGACCACGACAGCGTAAGTGACGGCTTGCGCGACCTGCCTGAAGTGCTGCTGGCCTTCGCCGACGCGCAGGGCGCGGCAGTGATCTCGGCCGAGCGCTGTGACCTGATCGGCCAGACCCCGCCTGAAGCCCAGGTGACGGCGCTGGTGCACTGGCTAGGCCAACGTGACGAAGACAAGGTATTCCATAGCGACAACCTGCGCCGCGACATCACTGAGCTGCCCGAGCTGGCAAACCATGCTGGCGGGGTGCTGGCGGTGGCCATCTCGCAGATCCACTCGCACTACCTGCTGTGGTTCCGCCCCGAGCAGATACGCACGGTCAACTGGGCCGGCCAGCCGACCAAGCAGGTCGGGCCACAGGGCAACCTCGACCCGCGGCACAGTTTTGAACGCTGGCAGGAAGAACAGCGCGGCTATAGCCAGGCGTGGGACCCGCTGGTGATCGAGGGCGTGATAGAGTTGCGCGCCGCGGTACTGGGCATTGTCCTGCGCAAGGCCGAAGAACTGGCACAACTGGCTGGCGAGTTGCGCCGTTCCAACAAGGAGCTCGAAGCGTTTTCCTACAGTGTTTCCCACGACCTGCGCGCACCGCTGCGGCACATCGCCGGCTATACCGAACTGCTTGGCGAAATCGAAGGCCAGGGCCTGAGCGAACGCGGCAAGCGCTTCCTCCAGCATATCGGTGAAGCGGCGCACTTTGCCGGCAGCCTGGTCGACAACCTGCTCAACTTCTCGCAGATGGGCCGCTCGGCCTTGCGCCTGTCTGATGTCGACCTCAACGCCCTGGTCGAGGCCATTCGCAGCGAGCTGGCCCCCGATTACGAAGGCCGCGCAATCGTTTGGGACATCGCCACACTGCCCAAGGTGATCGGCGACCCGGCATTCATCAACATGGCCTTGCACAACCTGATAGCCAATGCCATCAAGTACACTCGCGGCCGTACGCCTGCTCGCATCGAGATCAGTGCCGTACAGCACCCTGAAGAAACCGAGGTCTGCATCCGCGACAATGGCGTGGGCTTCGACATGGCCTACGCCAACAAGCTGTTCGGCGTCTTCCAGCGCCTGCACCGCATGGAAGATTTCGAAGGCACTGGCATTGGCCTGGCGAGTGTACGCCGCATCATCGAGCGCCACGACGGTCGAGTCTGGGCCACTGGCCAGGTCGACCAGGGCGCCAGCTTCCACTTCACCCTACCCCGTAACATTGTTACCTGAGGCACCGCAACCATCATGCTCAAGCCCATTCTGCTGGTCGAAGACAACCCCCGAGACCTGGAGCTGACCCTGCTGGCCCTGGAGCGCAGCCAGTTGGCCAACGAGGTCATCGTGCTGCGTGACGGCGCCGATGCGCTCGACTATCTGCTGCGCCGCAACGCCTATGCCGAGCGCGATGACGGCAACCCTGCCGTGCTGTTACTCGACCTGAAACTGCCCAAGGTCGACGGCCTGGAAGTGCTCAAGGAAGTGCGCGCCACCGCAGAGCTGCGCAGCATCCCCACCGTGATGCTCACCTCGTCGCGCGAAGAGCCCGACCTGTTGCGTGCCTACGAGCTGGGGGTAAACGCTTATGTGGTCAAACCCGTGGAGTTCAAGGAATTCGTCACCGCCATCTCCGACCTCGGGGTATTCTGGGCAGTGCTAAACGAACCGCCACCCGGCTCACTGCGACTGAACCGTCGCGGTAGCAACTGAGGCCGCCGCAACGATGCAGCAAACGCCGTTGAAACTACTGATGGTCGAAGACAGCTCGATGGACGCTGAGCTTACCCTGATGCGCCTGGAGCGCAGCGGGCTGCATGTGCAGTCGCAGCTGGTGTTCGACCATGCGGGTGTCGAACATGCCCTGCGCCAGGCCCGCTACGACCTGATCCTGTGTGACTGCGTGCTACCAGGCTCGTCCGGCACAGAAGTGCTGGCCATCGCCCAACGCCTGGCACCCGACATCCCGTTCATATTCCTATCCGGCATTTATGGCGAAGAGCACGCGGTGGAAATGATCCGCCTGGGCGCGACCGACTATGTGCTGAAGAAGAACCTGCCACTGCTGCCCAAAGCCGTGCGCCGGGCCCTGAACGAAGTACAGGAACGCCAGCGCCGTCGCCGCGCCGAAGAGGCCTTGGCGGACGTCGAAGCACGTGCCCGCATCGCCATCGACGCCGCCGGCATGGGCACCTGGGACCTGCGCCCGCAAGAGGGCCTGTTGCTGTGGGATGACCGCTGCAAGACCTTGTTCGGCGTGCCCACCAGCACCGAAATGAGCCTTGAAGTGTTCTACGCCGGCATCTACCCCGACGACCTGCCACTGGTGCGCGAGGCGGTGGAACATGCCATGCGCCCGGAAAGTGACGGTCATTACCGCGTGGAGTTTCGGATCGCGCAACCCAATGGCCTGGAACCCCGCTGGTTGCTGAGCAGCGGCCAAAGCCAGTTCGTCGATGATCAGTGCGTTCGCTTCTCAGGCGTACTGCAGGACATCCACGCGCAACGCCAGGCCACCCAGGCGCTGCGTCAGCTGAACGAGATGCTTGGCGAGCGGGTCGAGCGCCGTACCCGCGAACGCGATCGTGCCTGGGAGCTGTCGCAAGACTTGCTGGCCGTGCTGAACAAAGACCTGACCCCGGTCGCACTGAACCCCGCCTGGGAAGCCAGCCTGGGCTTCTCACGCGAACGCCTGAGCCAGTCCTCCTTGCTGCACCTGCTGCCTGAGCACGACCAGGAACAGTTACTCACCGAACTGGCCGCCCTCGCCCACGGCCGCACCAGCGCACGCTTCGTCGGTCGCATCCTGCATGCCGGCGGCCAACAGCGCTGGCTGTCGTGGGTGGTGGTGCCGGAGGACACCTTGCTGTACGTGGTGGCACGCGACATCACCAGCGAGCGCGAAGCCGCCCTGAGCCTGGCAGACGCCAACGCGCGGCTGCGCGAACAGATCAACGAGCGCGAGCGCATCGAGGCCGCTCTGCAGCAGATGCAGCGGCTGGAAGCGGTTGGGCAACTAACGGCTGGCGTGGCGCATGACTTCAATAACCTGCTGACGGTGATACTCACCGGTGCCAGCTTTCTGGAGCGCGATCTGGCCAAGGCCGACCTGGACAAGGCCCGCACTCGCCTCACCCATATCCGCGAAGCGGGCGAGCGTGGTGCCAAGCTGACCTCGCAGTTGCTGGCCTTCTCCCGCCGCCAGCGTCTGGAGCCGGTGCCGCTGAACCTCAACCGTACCCTGGCCGGCCTGGAAGAGCTGCTGCGCCGCACGCTGGGTGGCAACATCTCGGTACGGCTGGACCTTGACCTGGCCCTGTGGCAGGCACTGACCGACCCCACCCAGACCGAGATGATCATCCTCAACCTTGCGATCAATGCCCGCGATGCCATGTCCGACGGCGGCCAGCTGACCCTGACAACGCGCAACACCCTTATCGACAAGCGCCCGCAACGTCCGGAAGACCCGGACCCGGGCGAATACGTGATGCTAAGCATCCGCGATACGGGTTGCGGCATGAGCGAAGAGGTGCTGGCCAAGGTATTCGAGCCTTTCTTTACCACCAAGGACATCGGCAAAGGTTCGGGCCTTGGCCTGGCCCAGGTGTTCGGCTTCGCCAAGCAGTCCGGTGGCGGCGTGCGCATCGACACCACACTCGGTCGCGGTACCGAAGTGGCGGTATACCTGCCGGCGGTAAAAGAGGAGATGGTGAACGAACCCGTGCCAGCAGTGCTCAGTCAGTCGATCAGCGAAAGCGGCCATAACCGCACGGTACTGCTGGTGGACGACGACCACCTGGTGCGCGACATGCTAGGCGATGTGTTACGCCAATACGGCTACCAGGTGCGCCAGGCGCACAGCGGCGAGCAGGCATTGGCCTTGCTGGATGACGACATTGACCTGCTGCTGACTGATTTCGCCATGCCCGAGTTCAATGGTGCACAACTGGCGCTGGCTGCCCGCGAACGGTATCCCCGCCTGCCGGTGGTGTTTCTTACCGGTTATGCGGAGTTGCAGGGGCTGGAACTGCCGGGCAGCCTGGTGATCCAGAAGCCGGTGCAGGCTGATGAACTGGCCAGGGCGCTGAACGAAATGCTGGGGATTTCCGGGTAACCCGGTACGGCACGACCCGCGCTCAGGAGGCGCGGAGGCGCGCAAAATCACAAAAACGCGAAAACCCAGTGCTCATCTTTCCTGGCACCGGGTTGAATACGTATTAATCTTGAAAAATGGCAGGGGCGGCTGGATTCGAACCAACGCATGGCAGGATCAAAACCTGCTGCCTTACCGCTTGGCGACGCCCCTGTATCGGATGCAGCATTTGCTGCTCTGACAATTCCAACTGAGTGACAACTGGGTCGTTGTCTTGGAATGCGCGGCACTTTAACAACAAACTTTCGGTCTGTGAACCCCCCTGATAAAAAAAATTGCCAAAAAACAGCGAGTTAGTCATTTCGGTGCTGGTGCAGCGACCGTCCGTCGGTTTCCGCCCGCCTCGCTTCAACACAATCGCATTCCGCACTTCCAATCAGATAAGCCCATTGCATTGACCAAGGAGGACCCCATGCCTGTCTCTCACGACCTCTACCAGGACCTGCACTACCCGCGTGAAATCGTCCAGCAGCGCCGCCAGCAGGACAAGGCGCTGGATCGCCTGCTGGACGAGTACGTGGACATCGACAACCAGGTGCTGGCTGCCGAATCGATATCGGCCGGTAACTTCGTCGACGAAGACCTGCGCCACCTCAAGGAACGTCGCCTGGCGGTGAAGTACATGATCGAACGCCAGCTGGAGCGAAAGGCATAGCCCGCACAGGCACAAGAGGCGGCCAGACCTATCGCAAGAAGTGATGATTGCCCGGCACTTTCTCTATTAGTCAAAATGGCCGCTCTCGGGCAAGCTGCAGGCTGCCCCGCCATCGCCCAAGGAGCGTTGCTTTTGTCTGCCTGGATCCCTACCCCGCTGCGCCAGCTTGGCCAACGCTTGCGCGGCACCGCCAATCAACAGAGCGAGCTGCTCGGCTGGTTCGAGGACAAGGCGCACAGCCGCGGTTATCAGCTGAGTGACGGCCAGCGGCGGGTAATCCACTGCATGGCCGAACAACTGACGCAGCTTGAACAAGGTCAACCGCGCAGTCTGTACCTGTACGGCTCGGTCGGCCGGGGTAAAAGCTGGCTGCTCGATGGCTTTTTCCAGGCCGTGCCGATAGCCGCCAAGCTGCGCCTGCATTTTCATGATTTCTTTGCACGCCTGCACCAGGGCATGCACCGCCACCGGGCGCTGGACGACGCGCTGGGCGCAACGCTGGACGAGCTGGTGGGTGGTTGCCGGGTGCTGTGCTTCGACGAATTCCACGTGCATGACATAGGCGATGCCATGCTGCTCACCCGGCTGTTCAACGCCTTGTTCGCCCGTGGCGTGTACCTGCTGGTGACCTCTAACTACGCGCCCGAAGGGCTGTTGCCCAACCCGCTGTATCACGAACGTTTTCTGCCGGTCATTCGCCTGATCAACAGCTCGATGCACGTGCTCGAAGTCGGTGGCGACACGGATTTTCGCAGTTTGCCAGCCAACCGCGAGCATCAGCGTTTTACCCAGGGCCATTATGTCTGGCCGGGTGATGCGGCGCAGCGCCAGGCGCTGAACGTGCCGAACGAACAACCGGTGATACTGGACGTGAACAAGCGCCCGCTGCGAGCGCTGGCCATCGATGGCCGGCGGGTGGTGCTGGGCTTTGACGATCTGTGCGAGAAGGCCACTGCGGTCATCGACTACCTGGTGCTGGCCAGGGAGTATGACGAGTGGGTGATCGATGGGCTGGATGACCTCTCGGCGTGTTCGCTGGCGGCTCAGCAGCGTTTCGTCAACCTGGTGGATGTGCTGTATGACCAGGATCGACGGGTGATTGTCATAGGTAAACGTCCGCTGGAAGAGAGCCTGGGCGGCCCGCTGGCCGACCTGATGCGTACCCGCAGCCGGTTGGGGCAACTGCACCAGATTGCCCCCTGAGCCTGCAGTGCCTGAGATGGCCCTTTCGCGGGTAAACCCGCTCCTACACGACGGCCTCTGCCGAACCACCGATGCGCGTGCCGCCCGCGAAAGGGCCATCGAGGTCAAACCATCAACCCGCCCTGGGCAAATCTGCCAGCACCGCTTCGATCTCCCCTAGCACTGCCGGGTCATCCAGGGTCGACGGCGGCACATAATCCTGCCCATCGGCAATCTTGCGCAGCACCGCCCGCAGAATCTTGCCGGAACGGGTCTTGGGCAGGCGCTTCACCAGCCGTACCCGGTTGAAACAGGCCAGCGGGCCAATTTCCTCGCGCACGCTGCCCACCAGCTCCACCAGCAACTGCGCCTCGGCAATGCCCTCGCCATCCTTGAGTACCACCAGCGCCAACGGTACCTGGCCCTTGATCTCGTCATGCACACCGATCACAGCACACTCCGCTACCGCCGGGTGGCGGGCGACCAGGTCTTCCATTTCACCGGTGGACAAACGATGACCGGAAACGTTGATCACATCATCGGTGCGCCCCATGATGTAGACGAAACCATCATCGTCCAGATAGCCGCCATCGCCCGTGTGGTAGTACCCCGGATACGTGCGCAGGTAGGCCTGCAGGTAGCGCTCGTGATCCCCCCACAGCGTCTGACTGCAACCGGGTGGCAATGGCAGGGCAATCACGATCGAACCCTGATGGTTGGCCCCGAGCAAGTGGCCTTTGTCATCCAGTACGCGAACGTTGTAACCCGGCACCGCCCGGTTGCTCGACCCTGGCTTCGCCGCACTGCCCTCCAGCCCGACGCAAGGCGCGGTGACCGGCCAGCCGGTCTCGGTCTGCCACCAGTGGTCGTGCACCGGCTTGCCACTCACCCGTTCCAGCCATTCATGGGTGCTGGAATCCAGCTTTTCCCCCGCCAGGAACAGTTGCCGCAGCGAGCTGAGGTCATGTTTGCGAATCAGGTCGCCCTCCGGGTCCTCCTTGCGGATGGCGCGCATGGCCGTAGGTGCACAGAACAGCGCGTTGACCCGGTACTGCTCCACCACCCGCCAATAGGCCGAAGCATCCGGGGTGCGGATAGGCTTGCCTTCGTAGAACACCGTGGTACAGCCGCTCATCAACGGCCCGTAGACGATCAGTGAGTGGCCGACCACCCAACCGACGTCGGAAATGCCCCACCACACATCACCGGCCTGCATGCCATAGATATGGCGCATGGCGTAACACAGCGCCACGGCATTGCCGCCGTTTTCCCGGACGATACCCTTGGGCTTACCGGTGGTGCCTGAGGTATACATGATGTACAGCGGGTCGCCGGCATCCAGCTCGACGGGCGCCACCGGCTCGGCGTCGGCCAAGGCCGCCTGCCAGTCCAGGTCGCGGCCTGGCAGCAGCTCAGCGTGCGCCTGTGGCCGCTGCAGCACCAGCACATTGCGCGGCTGGTGCCGGGCCAGTTGCAGGGCACGGTCAACCAGCGGTTTGTATGCAATGACCCGGTCGAACTCCAGCCCGCACGATGCCGTCAGCAACAAGGTGGGCCGGGCGTCATCGATGCGCAGGGCCAACTCGTTGGCGGCAAAGCCACCGAACACGACCGAATGCACCGCGCCGATCCGCGCGCAGGCCAGCATCGCCATGGCCGCTTGCGGCACCATGGGCATGTAGATGATCACGCCATCGCCCTTGTTCACCCCCAGCTGGCGCAGCAAACCGGCCAGGCGTGCCACCTCGTCGCGCAATTGGTTGTAGGTGTAGGTCTGCTGCACGCCGGTCACTGGCGAATCGTAGATCAGCGCCAACTGCTCGCCGCGGCCCTGCTCGATCTGGTGGTCGAGGGCCAGGTAACAGCTGTTCAGGCGGCCATCCGCGAACCAGCGGTGGGTACCGTCGGCGTTATCTTGCAGGGTCAGGGCAGGCTTGCGGTGCCAGGCCAGGTGTGCGGCCTGTTCCGACCAGAAAGCGGCAGGGTCGGAAATGGAATGGGCGTAGCTGTGCTGGTAGCTCATGTCGTTAGAAACCCGGTACTTGTTGTTATTGAAGGGCGAAACTTGAGTATGGACCGCTATACCCACGCCGCCATGGGACTAAAGTCACAACCGACCTGCAAATTTGCAGACAACGCAATTACGCCCCATAACGGTGCAAAGCCTCTAGAATAGGCCTCCCCTTCAACCACCGAGCAGCCCATGGACATCGAGCAGGCCCGTACCTTCCTGGAAATTGTGCGTTGCGGCAGCCTGGTCGCCGCGGCCGAGCGCCTGTTCGTGTCACAAACCGCGATCACCGCGCGCGTGCAGCGCCTGGAACAGCAACTGGGTTGCCAGCTGTTCGTGCGTAGCCGCAGCGGCGCCAGCCTGACCAGCGATGGCGAAGCGTTCGTCAGTTATGCCAACCAGTTGGTGCAAACCTGGGAAGCCGCGCGCCGCGACCTGCCGTTGCCTGAAGGTTGCCAGCAGGTGCTGCATGTGGGCGGTGAGGTGAGCCTGGGCAACCCGATGATGCTCGACTGGGTAAGTGCCCTGCACCGTGAACTGCCCAGCCATGCCATCCGCAGCGAGGTCAGCGACGGAGAATCGCTGCTGCGCAAGGTCGAGATGGGCTTGCTGGACGCCGCGCTGGTCTACCAGCCGACCTACGGTCCAGGCCTGCAGGTGGAGCAGTTGATGGAAGAGAAGCTGATTCGCGTGCGCCGGGTCGAGCGGCCCGAGCCGTACATCTACATCGACTGGGGCGAGGCCTTCCGCCGCCAGCATGATGCGGCCCTGCCCGACTGCGCGCGCCCGGCGCTAAGCTTCAACCTTGGTCCGTTGGCCCTGCAGTTCATACTCGACCAAGGTGGCAGTGGCTACTTCCGCACGCGGGTGGTGCAGGCCTATCTGGACAGCGGCGTGTTCGAGCGGGTACCGCAGGCACCGGAGTTCACCTACCCGACCTTCCTGGTGTACCCACGCAAACGCGACAGCGAAGCCCTGCAACAGGCCTTCGCGATCCTGCGCCGGCTGGTAGCTGCCGGCGCCAGCGACTGGTCACAACGCTGGGACCCGGTTATCTGAAGCCTCGATCTTGCTGAGCAACTGACGCTTGAGGCCGGCGATCAGGTCGGTCTGGGTGATCACCCCCACCAGCTTGTCGCCATCAAGCACCGGCAAGCAGTGCAGGCCTTGTTCGCACAACAAGGGCAGCAGGCGTTCCAACGGGTGCTGGCTGCTGACACTGACAACCCGCCTGCTCATCACTTGTGCCATGCGCACCGCCTGGCGGCCGAACAGACCGCGCCAGCTGAAACGCCCACGCTGCATCGCCGGGCCAACCAGGTCGCTGAGGCTGACGATGCCCACAAGCTTGCCGTGCTGCAGGACAGGCAGGGTTTTCAGGTGATGGCTGGCGAGCATTTTCCAGGCCTGCTCCAGTGTGGTATCAGGCGTGGCGAACTGCACATCGCGGGACATCACCGAGGCCGCGGTGATACCACCAAGGCTGCGCTGCAGGGCGTGCTGCTCAGTGGCGAGGATGATGCGCTCCAGCTCGTCACGGCTGACGTCGACGAACTCGCCCAGCTCTTCCAGGGCCAGGTCCAGGTCTTCACTGCGGATGCCGACCCGCTCGCCGGGCAGTGGGTCATGGGTGTGGTGCAGGTCTTTGCGTGGCAGCGCGCCTTTCGGGTAGCGCACCCCCGTCAAACGGTTGTAGGCGATTGCCACTGTCACCAGTATCAACGCATTGAGCAGCACCGGCTCCAGCAGGTGATCGCCCAGGGCGGTCAACCCCGGGTCGGCCAGCACCGCACTCACTGCCACACCGCCACCCGGCGGGTGCAGGCAGCGCAACAGGCACATGACCAGGATCGAGATGCCGAGCGCCGCAGCAGCCACCCACAGCTCGGGGCCGAAGCCTTCGCGCATGGCCAGCCCCACTGCACCCGCCAGGGCGTAGCTGCCCAACACCGGCCAAGGTTGGGCCAAGGGGCCGGAATGCACCGCAAACACCAGTACCGCCGAAGCAGCCAGCGGGCCGAGCAAGTGCAGGGCGATGCTGGGACCATAGGCCAGGCTGGTCAGCCAGCCCGCGAGGAACAGGCCAAGCAGCGCACCGATACCGGCACGCAACCATTCTTTCGGGGGGATGTTGAGGGAGGCCGGCAACAGCCGCTGCAGACGACTTTCGGAACGCGAGGCAGACATTTGGGCAATCGGGATCTTTGGTTTTTCTGTTTAAAAAGAAAGCCCAGCCGAGTTGGCCTGGGCCTCGTATTGCGCATGCAATACCACAAGGGGCTCCGTCCGTGGAGAGATGGAAACCGCAGGGTTTCGTGGGGGGATTTTGCCGGGAGGGGGAAATTTGGGCTAATTCAAAAAACTGCGGCTGTACTGCAATTTTTTTGCAGTACTGATAGGGCCAAAGGGTATTGCGTACCTGTGGGAGCGGCCTTGTGTCGCGATGGGCCGCACAGCGGCCCCGGCATCAACGAGCCTTGCGCGGCAGGTCGATGCTCACCCGCAACCCGCCCAGCGGGCTCTCCAGCAAGGCCAGTCGCCCGCCCCATGCGTCGACGATATCGCGCACGATGCCCAACCCCAGCCCATGCCCAGCCACCTGCTCGTCCAGCCGTGAACCTCGCTCCAGCACCTGCTGCCGCTGGTCTTGCGCAATACCCGGGCCATCGTCATCGACCCACAGCCGGTAGCCCTCGGCGTTCGACGCGATACCCACGCGCACCTCGCTGTCAGCCCACTTGCAGGCGTTGTCCAGCAGATTACCCAACAGTTCCAGCACGTCCTCGCGGTCCCATGGCAACAACAGCCCGGGCGACACATCACTTGCCAGCAGCAGGCCCTCGCCATGAATCATGCCCAAGGTGCCGAGCAACCCCGGCAGTTCGGCATCACAATCGAACTGCGCACCCGGCAGCGCATCCCCTGCCAAACGTGCACGGTTCAGCTCGCGCGCCAGGCGCTCCTGAATCTGCTGCAACTGCTCACGCATTTGCGCGCGCACCTCCGGCAGACCCTGCAGGCGGTCACTGGAAGCCAGGCTCAGCAACACCGCCAGCGGCGTCTTCAGCGCATGGCCGAGGTTACCGAGGGCATTGCGTGAGCGGCGCAGGCTGTCTTCGGTATGGCTAAGCAAGTGGTTGATCTGCCCCACCAGCGGTACCAACTCGCTGGGCACCTCGGCATCCAGCTGCGAGCGCTGCCCCTGCTGCAGCTGGGCGATCTGCTGGCGCGCCCGCTCCAGCGGCCGCAGCGAGCGGGTAACCGTGATGCGCTGCAACACCAGAATCAGGATCAGCGCCACCAGGCCCATGCCCAGGCCGATCTGCTGCAAGCGTCGGAAACCTTCGCGCACCGGTGAATAGTCCTGAGCCACACTGATCGAGATGTCCTGGCCCAGGCGCCGGTAGTCGGCACGCAGGGCCAGCAGTTGCTGGCCTTCCGGGCCGAGTTCATGGCTATCGGAAAGCCCGGGCGCTGCGGGCTTGGGCATGTCCAGGTCCCACAGCGAACGAGACCTCCAGGTACCCTGGTCGAAATCGATGCGGAAGTAGTAACCGGAAAACGGCCGCTGATAGGCAGCCGAGATGCGCCGCTCATCCAACTGCAGGCCGGAGGGCCCGCGCACCAATGCCACCAGAAGGTTCTCGCTTTCGTTGCGCAGGCCGTTTTCCAGATAACGTTGCAGGCCGGCCTCGAACAGCCACAAGGTCAGTTGCGCCAGCACCACGCCGACCACCACCAGTACCGCCACCAGGCCCAGGCTCAGGCGCGCCTGGATCGACTTCACTCGCCGCTCCCGGCATAGATGTAGCCTTGCCCGCGACGGGTTTCGATCACACTGCGGCCCAGCTTGCGGCGCAAATGGTTGACGTGGACCTCCAGCACGTTCGAGTCGCGCTCGGTTTCACCGTCGTAGAGGTGCTCGGCCAGGTGGCTTTTGGACAGGATCTGCTGCGGGTGCAGCATGAAGTAGCGCAGCAGGCGGAACTCGGCGGCGGTCAGTTGCACATCCACCCCGTCGCGGCTCACGCACTGACGGCTTTCGTCAAGGTGCAGGCCGGCCGCTTCCAGCTTCGGCTGATTGGCCAGGCCCCGGGCGCGGCGCAGCAACGCCTGGATGCGCAGTTGCAGCTCTTCGGGATGGAACGGCTTGCTCAGGTAATCGTCAGCCCCGGCCTTCAGCCCTTCGATGCGCTCGGCCCAGGAGCCGCGGGCCGTGAGAATCAATACCGGTGTGGCCAGGCCGGCGGCACGCCACTGGGCCAGCACATCCAGGCCGGGCAAGCCAGGCAGGCCGAGGTCCAGGATGATCAGGTCGTAAGGCTCGCTTTGCCCCTGGTAAACCGCGTCACGGCCATCAGCCAGCCAGTCCACGGCATAACCCTGGCGCTGCAGGCCGGCGGTCAGTTCATCGGCCAACGGTACGTTGTCCTCGACAAGCAACAGGCGCATTCAGTCATCTTCCTCGTCTTTGAGCAGGGCGCCGGTGCTGGCATCGAGCTTGATCTCGCGCACCACACCTTCAGTCGTCAGCAACTCGACTTCATATTCGTAGCGATCATCGTCTTCTTCCAGCTCGGCTTCCAGCAGACGCGCCCCGGGGTGACGCCCCAGGGCGGTCTCGAGCAGCTGTTCGAGCGGCAGGATGATGCCCTTCTGACGGAGCTTCAGGGCTTCATCCTGGTCCAGGTCGCGAGCAACAGCCAGGGAGCAGACGGCAAGCAGCGAGAGCGCCAGGTAACGTGCCGTCCGGGATACATGGATCATCAGCTGTCTCGTTCGTCCTTGAGCACCTCACCGGTCTTGGCATCCATGTCGACGTCCCATTCGACGTTCTGCGTATCACGCAGCTCGACCTTGTAGATGTAGCGGCCGTACTCGTCTTCAAGTTCCGAGTCAGTGACGGTGGCGCCTGGGTGCTTGGCCACGGCAGCGGCCTTGAGCTCGTCCAGCGACTTGATGGTCTTGGCGTTGACCAGTTTGACCACTTCGTCAGGCTGAACGTCCTTGGCGAAGGCGGCATTGGCACCCAGGGCGAGGGCAGCGGCGGTGATCAGGGCAGTCATGGTTTTCATCGTTCTTCTCTCCTGAGAACTGTGCAAGTTGTCTACGGGGTTAAGATTAACCAGCGGTCCTTAATTCAACCTGAAAACAGCTGGCGGCATGATAGCGCAGTTACGCCGCCAACCCGACTCGGCCCAGTGCAAGGTGCGGCCTTGTGCTGCGAAAGGGCCAATACAGCCACCTACAGGTGTGTTATCTGTAATGGCCCCTCGCAGCACAAGGCTGCTCCTATGCCCAAGAGACCCGCCATGAGCGCCATCCACATCAAATACCCCGCCCTCACCTTCAAGGCCGGCCAGCGTGCCTTGCGACACATCCGCGAGCGTGGCCTGCAGGCGGCCGATGTCGGGGTATTGCCGGGCGCGGCGGGTGGGCCGAAGCCGCTGGGCATCCAGGGCCTGGACCTGGCGCTGTTCGGCGAGTGGCTACCCTCGGCACCCCGTCAGCGTGCCCTGATCGGCGCATCGATCGGTGCCTGGCGCTTCGCCAGCGCCTGCCTCGACGACCCGGTCGCCGGCATCCGTCGCCTGGGCGAGCTATACACCGAGCAGGATTTCGCCAAGGGCGTCACCCCGGCCGAAATCAGCCGCAGCTGCCAACGCATGCTCGATGACCTGCTGGAGGGCCGCGACGGCCAGCTGCTGGCCAACCCGCACTACCGCCTGAACATCCTGGTGGTGAAAAGCCATGGCCAGCTCGCTCACGACCATCGCGGCCGCCTGGGGCTGGGGCTGGGCTCGGTGGTTGCCAGTAACCTTTTGGGCCGTTCGCGCCTGGCCCGTCACTTCGAGCGCATCATTCTGCACGATGGGCGCGCCGCGCCTCCGCTCGACACGCTGACCGACTTCCCCTCACGCTACCTGCCGCTGGACTTGACCAACCTGCGCCACGCCCTGCTCGCTTCCGGGTCGATACCGATGGTCATGCAGGGCGTGAAAGACATCCCCGGTGCCGGTGCCGGCACCTACCGCGACGGCGGCCTGCTCGACTATCACCTCGACCTGCCCTATCGCGGCGACGACCTGGTGCTGTACCCGCACTTCACCGACAAGGTCGTACCCGGCTGGTTCGACAAGGCCCTGCCCTGGCGCAAGGGCGATGCCACCCGCCTGCAAAACGTGCTGCTGATGACGCCTTCGCCGCAATACCTGGCCGCCCTGCCCTACGGCAAACTGCCCGACCGCAACGACTTCAAGCGCTTCATGGGCGATGCGCCAGGGCGCAAGCGCTATTGGTACAAAGCCATTGCCGAAAGCCAGCGCCTGGGGGATGAACTTCTGGAACTGACCGCCACCGGGCGGCTGCATGAACGCCTGCAAGCCTTGTAGCGGCCATGCTGGTAGACTGCGCGCATTATTGATTCACACAGAGTTATGACAGCGTGGAAATTTTCAAGGAATTCACATTCGAATCGGCCCACCGCCTGCCCCACGTCCCTGAAGGGCACAAATGCGGCCGTTTGCATGGCCACTCGTTCAAGGTCGGCCTGCACCTGACCGGCCCGCTCGACCCGCACACGGGCTGGATCCGCGACTTCGCCGAGGTCAAGGCGATCTTCAAGCCGATCTATGATCAGCTGGACCACAACTACCTGAACGACATCCCCGGGCTGGAAAACCCCACCAGCGAAGTGATCGCCAAGTGGATCTGGGACCAGGTCAAGCCGCTGATGCCGGAGCTGTCCAAGGTTCGCATCCACGAAACCTGCACCAGCGGTTGCGAATACACCGGCGACTGATTCGCCCGGCTCACTGGCCCTGCGCGCTGCCCATGGCATCGCGCAGGAAGCTGGGGGCGATATAGCGCTGGTAGTGCGCCTCTGAAAGCAGGAAGAACTCGCGATCGATCGCATCGCGCAATTGGGGCAGTTCCCAGTCACGGAACTCCGGCAGCAACACCATGCCATAGGCCTCCAGGTCACGGATCATCCGCGCCCCGCGGGCAATCAGCTGGTAAGCCCAGCAATACGCCGACTGCTGCTCGACAAAGCGGATGGAGCGCTGCTCCAGTTGCTGGCGCAGCAGGCCTTTGTCGAACACCTCAAGCTTGGCCATCATCACCTGCACCAGCAGTTGCTCAAGGCGCAACCACACGGCGCGCTTCTGCGTGTCGTCGTAGCCGTTCCAGTTGATCACTTCGTGGTGAAAACGCTTGCAGCCACGGCACACCGTGTCTCCGTACACCGTGGAGCACAGGCCGACGCAAGGGGTTTTGATGGACTTGTTGGACATGAAAAACAACAGCTTGGCGATGGAACACAGGCCCATGTTAGCCCTTTGTCTAACCAGGGTCACTCGTTAAAGTCATGAACACCGCCTTACCTTCAGGCTTTTTTTACCGTAGAATCACCCGGCCTTTTCAAAGGCAACAATGTCCGTTGGAAGCTGTTTTCAAAGCGTCACGAGCACAGTTGATCCGGTAGAACGGCGTTGGCCCGGGCCATGCATCCCTCGCATGCCCGCGCCAGCCCTCATCAGTCCCCGTTCTGCAGGCGTAAAACTTTGAAAGCAGCTTCTGTAAGGATTCCTTGCGACCCTGGTTGGGCGGCCCACAAAGCCGCGGCAGCGCATGGGTGCATTGAATGCTGGATAAGCGTCCCGGACCCCCTTTAGGGACCACTGATGAGGGAAATAACTGTGCTTGAAGCCTACCGCAAACACATCGAAGAGCGCGCCGCCCTGGGTATCGTTCCCCAGCCGCTGAACGCCGAACAAACTGCAGGCCTGGTCGAGCTGCTGAAAAACCCGCCGGCCGGCGAAGAAGCCTTCCTCGTAGACCTGATCACCAACCGCGTACCGCCAGGGGTCGACGAAGCTGCCTACGTCAAGGCCGCTTTCCTCTCCGCCGTCGCCAAGGGCGAAGCCAAGTCGCCACTGATCGACCGCAAGCACGCCACCGAACTGCTGGGCACCATGCAGGGCGGCTACAACATCGAAACGCTGGTCGCACTGCTGGATGACGCCGAACTGGGCGCCGTCGCGGCCGAACAGCTCAAGCACACCCTGCTGATGTTCGATGCCTTCCACGACGTGGCCGAAAAAGCCAAGGCCGGCAACACGCACGCCAAGGCCGTCCTGGAATCCTGGGCTGCCGGCGAGTGGTTCACCTCGCGTCCGGCCATCGCCGACAAGTACACCCTGACCGTGTTCAAGGTGCCTGGCGAAACCAACACCGACGACCTGTCGCCTGCCCCGGACGCCTGGTCGCGCCCTGACATTCCGCTGCACGCCCTGGCCATGCTGAAAATGGCCCGCGACGGCATCGAACCGCAGCAGCCTGGTTCGGTCGGCCCGCTGGCCCAGATCGAAGCCGTCAAGGCCAAGGGCTTCCCGGTTGCCTATGTCGGCGACGTGGTCGGTACCGGTTCCTCGCGTAAATCCGCTACCAACTCGGTACTGTGGTTCTTCGGCGACGACATTCCTTACGTGCCGAACAAGCGCGCCGGTGGCTTCTGCTTCGGCACCAAGATCGCCCCGATCTTCTACAACACCATGGAAGACGCCGGCGCCCTGCCGATCGAATTCGACTGCACCAACCTGGGCATGGGCGACGTCATCGACGTTTACCCATACAAAGGTGAAGTACGCCGTCACGACAGCGACGAGCTGGTCACCACCTTCGAGCTGAAAACCGAAGTGCTGCTGGACGAAGTCCGCGCTGGCGGCCGTATCCCGCTGATCGTCGGCCGCGGCCTGACCGAAAAAGCCCGTGCCGAGCTGGGCCTGGGTGCTTCCGACCTGTTCAAGAAACCAGAGCAGCCTGCCGATTCCGGCAAGGGCTTCACCCTGGCGCAGAAAATGGTCGGCCGTGCCTGTGGCCTGCCAGAAGGCCAGGGCGTGCGCCCAGGCGCCTACTGCGAGCCAAAAATGACCACCGTCGGCTCCCAGGACACCACGGGCCCGATGACGCGCGACGAGCTGAAAGACCTGGCATGCCTGGGCTTCTCTGCTGACCTGGTCATGCAGTCGTTCTGCCACACCGCGGCCTATCCGAAGCCGATCGACGTCACCACCCACCACACCCTGCCAGACTTCATCCGCACCCGTGGCGGCGTGTCGCTGCGCCCAGGCGACGGCATCATCCACAGCTGGCTGAACCGCATGCTGATGCCTGACACCGTAGGTACCGGTGGCGACTCGCACACCCGCTTCCCGATCGGCATCTCGTTCCCAGCCGGTTCCGGCCTGGTGGCCTTCGCTGCCGCCACCGGCGTCATGCCACTGGACATGCCAGAATCGATCCTGGTGCGCTTCAAGGGCAAACTGCAGCCAGGCATCACCCTGCGTGACCTGGTGCATGCCATCCCTTACTACGCCATCCAGAAGGGCCTGCTGACCGTCGAGAAGAAAGGCAAGAAAAACGCCTTCTCCGGCCGCATCCTGGAAATCGAAGGCCTGGACGAACTGACCGTCGAGCAAGCCTTCGAGCTGTCCGACGCCTCGGCCGAGCGTTCCGCTGCCGGTTGCACCATCAAGCTGCCGGAGAAGGCCATCGCCGAGTACCTGCAGTCCAACATCACCCTGCTGCGCTGGATGATCGGCGAAGGCTACGGCGATGCCCGCACCCTGGAGCGCCGTGCCCAGGCCATGGAAGCCTGGCTGGCCAAGCCTGAGCTGCTGTCGGCCGACGCCGATGCCGAATACGCCGAAATCATCGAAATCGACCTGGCCGACGTCAAAGAGCCTGTGCTCTGCGCGCCGAACGACCCGGACGATGCCCGCCTGCTGTCCTCGGTACAAGGCGAGAAGATCGACGAAGTGTTCATCGGTTCGTGCATGACCAACATCGGTCACTTCCGCGCTGCCGGCAAGCTGCTGGAGAAGGTCAAGGGTGGCATTCCGACCCGTCTGTGGCTGGCTCCGCCAACCAAGATGGACGCTCACCAGCTGACCGAAGAAGGCTACTACGGCATCTACGGCAAGGCCGGTGCACGTATGGAAATGCCAGGCTGCTCGCTGTGCATGGGCAACCAGGCACGCGTGCAGACCGGTTCGACCGTGGTCTCCACCTCGACCCGTAACTTCCCGAACCGTCTGGGCGACGCGACCAACGTGTACCTGGCATCGGCCGAGCTGGCCGCTGTCGCTTCGATCATCGGCAAACTGCCGACCGTCGAAGAGTACATGCAGTACGCGAAAGACATCGACAGCATGGCTGCCGACGTTTACCGCTACCTGAGCTTCGACCAGATCGCCGAGTTCCGCGAAGCGGCAGCCAACGCCAAGATCCCGGTGGTTCAGGCGTAAGCTGAGTTACAGGTTGTAAACAAAGCCCCGGCAGCGATGCCGGGGCTTTGTTGTTTGGGCCTGTGCCGGCCGCTTCATATCACAAACAAGTCCACGAACCTGTGCACAGCCGTGCCTTCCAGCTTCTGCTGGTCCTTGCACAGTTCGAAAACCTGCTGACACCGCTGCCGGGCAAAGCGGGTCGCCAGGTTGGCCCTGAACTTGGCCTCCAGCAACGGTATCCCCTCCCCGCGCCGCCGACGATGCCCGATCGGGTACTCCACCACCACTTGCTCGGTGCTGCTGCCATCCTTGAAGAACACCTGCAGCGCGTTGGCGATCGAACGCTTGTCCGGCTCCAGGTACTCGCGACTGAAGCGCGGGTCTTCCACCACCTCCATCTTCTCGCGCAGGCGGTCGATACTGGGGTGGTTGGCATGGAAGGCGTCCTCATAATGCTCCGCCACCAGATGACCAAAGATCAGCGGCACGGCCACCATGTACTGCAGACAGTGGTCACGGTCGGCGGCATTGGCCAGTGGGCCGCTCTTGGAGATGATGCGGATCGCTGATTCCTGGGTGGTGATGACGATGCGGTCGACTTCATGCAGACGGTTACGCACAAGTGGATGCAGGGTTACTGCTGCCTCACAGGCGGTCTGGGCGTGGAACTCGGCAGGGAAACTGACCTTGAACAGCACGTTCTCCATCACATAGCTGCCCAACGCCTGGGGCAGGCGCAGCTCGTACTGCCCAGCGGGCTTGAGCGCCAGGTCTTTGTTGGTATGGCTGAACGAAACATCGTAGAACCCCCACTGCGACGCCGTGAGCACGCCCGGCACGCCCATTTCCCCACGCAAGGCGATGTCGGCCAGGCGCACACCTCGGCTGGAGGCGTCACCCGCAGCCCAGGACTTGCGCGAACCGGCGTTGGGCGCATGGCGATAGGTACGAAGGGCCTGGCCGTCGACGAAGGCGTGGGACAAGGCCGAGAGCATCTGCTCACGATTGGCCCCCATCAGCCTGGCGCACACGGCGGTCGACGCGACCTTCACCAGAATCACGTGATCGAGGCCGACACGGTTGAAGGCGTTTTCCAGCGCCAGCACGCCCTGAATCTCATGCCCCATGACCATGGCCTCGAGCACATCACGCATCAGCAGTGGCTTTTCACCCGCGGCAACCCGTTTCTGTGACAGGTGGTCAGCCACTGCCAGGATGCCGCCAAGGTTGTCCGAGGGATGAGCCCATTCGGCGGCCAGCCAGGTGTCGTTGTAGTCCAGCCAGCGCACCGTGCAGCCAATGTCCCAGGCAGCCTTGACCGGGTCGAGGCGATAGGAGGTGCCGGGGACGCGAGCACCATTGGGGACCAGCGTGCCTTCCACCTGGGGGCCAAGGAGCTTGGTGCACTCAGGGAAGCGCAAGGCGAGAAGGCCGCAACCGAGGGTGTCCATCAGGCAGTTGCGCGCGGTGTCCAGGGCCTCGCGGGAATCGACCCGGTAGCCGAGGGCGTAATCGGCCAGGGTTTGTAGCACCCGGTCGTAATCCGGGCGATCGTTGAGGTCTACGTTGGCGCTCATATCCAGCTCCCTTCAGAATTGCCGGGGCTGCTGTGCAGCCCTTCGCGGGCTTGCCCGCTCCCACAGGGATATCACAGCATTCAAACCCTGTGATTACCTGTGGGAGCGGGCAAGCCCGCGAAGGGCCGCAAAGCGGCCCCTCTTGAAGCCGAGCGCCAGTGGTGCTTTAGAAGCTATCGCCAGGCACGCGAACCCAGCCCTCCATCAGCACGCGAGCACTACGGCTCATGATTGCCTTGGTTACCGTCCACTCACCATTCACCTGGCGTGCTTCGGCCCCGACCCGCAGGGTGCCCGAAGGATGACCGAAACGCACAGCGCTGCGCTCGCCTCCGCCAGCGGCGAGGTTGACCAGCGTGCCCGGAATGGCCGCCGCAGTGCCAATTGCCACCGCAGCCGTACCCATCATGGCATGGTGCAGCTTGCCCATCGACAAGGCCCGCACCAGCAGGTCGATCTCACCGGCCGGCACCGCCTTGCCACTGGAGGCAGTGTAGGTGCTCGGCGGCGCGACGAACGCCACTTTCGGCGTGTGCTGACGCCCGGCAGCCTGGTCGACGTTGTCGATAAGCCCCATGCGCACGGCGCCATAGGCGCGAATGGTCTCGAAGCGCAGCAGCGCCTGCGGATCGCCGTTGATGGCGTCCTGCAGTTCGGTACCGGTGTAGCCGATATCGGCAGCATTGACAAAAATGGTCGGGATACCGGCATTGATCAAGGTCGCCTTGAACGTACCGACCCCCGGCACTTCCAGGTCATCGACCAGATTGCCGGTGGGGAACATGGCACCGCCACCGCCGTCTTCATCGGCTGCAGGGTCAAGAAACTCCAGCTGCACCTCGGCCGCCGGGAAGGTGACCCCGTCCAGCTCGAAGTCGCCGGTTTCCTGCACTTCACCTTCAGTGATCGGGACGTGGGCGATGATGGTCTTGCCGATATTTGCCTGCCAGATACGCACGGTGGCGATACCGTTGCGCGGAATACGCGCCGGGTCGACCAGGCCACTGCTGATGGCAAACGAACCGACCGCAGCGGACAGGTTGCCGCAGTTGCCGCTCCAGTCGACGAAGGCCTTGTCGATGCTGACCTGGCCGAACAGGTAGTCGACATCGTGCTCGGGCTTGATGCTTTGCGACAGGATCACGGTCTTGCTGGTGCTCGACGTGGCGCCGCCCATGCCGTCGATCTGCTTGCCGTAAGGGTCGGGGCTGCCGATTACCCGCAGCAGCAGCGCATCGCGGGCGGGACCTGGAATTTGCGCCTGCTCGGGCAGGTCTTGCAGGCGGAAGAACACGCCTTTGCTGGTGCCGCCGCGGATGTAGGTGGCGGGGATTTTGATCTGGGGTACATGTGCCATTTTCTTGGGCATCCTGATAGTCCGGTGAAATACCCTGGGGCCGCTTTGCGGCCCCCGATTCATGCTCAGGCGGTCGCTTCGAGGAAGTCCTGGGCAAAGCGCTGCAGCACCCCGCCCGCTTCGTAGATCGACACTTCCTCGGCGGTGTCCAGACGGCAGGTCACCGGTACTTCCAGGCACTCGCCATTGGCACGGGTAACCACCAGGGTCAGGGTCGCCCGTGGCGTACGCGCACCCAGCACGTCATAGGTTTCGCTGCCATCCAGGCCCAGGGTCTTGCGGTCGGTGCCCGGCTTGAACTCCAGCGGCAGCACGCCCATGCCTACCAGGTTGGTGCGGTGAATACGCTCGAAGCCTTCGGCCACGATCGCCTCGACACCGGCCAGACGCACGCCCTTGGCCGCCCAGTCACGGGACGAACCCTGACCGTAGTCGGCACCGGCGACAATGATCAGCGGCTGCTTGCGCTGCATGTAGGTCTCGATCGCCTCCCACATGCGGGTAACCTTGCCTTCCGGCTCGATACGCGCCAGCGAGCCCTGTTTCACGCTGCCATCGTCGTTGCGCACCATTTCGTTGAACAGCTTGGGGTTGGCGAAGGTGGCGCGCTGGGCCGTCAGGTGGTCACCCCGGTGAGTGGCGTAGGAGTTGAAGTCTTCTTCCGGCAGGCCCATTTTCGCCAGGTACTCACCCGCAGCGCTGTCGAGCATGATGGCGTTGGACGGCGACAGGTGGTCGGTGGTGATGTTGTCCGGCAGCACCGCCAGGGGACGCATGCCGCGCAGGGTGCGCTCGCCGGCCAGGGCACCTTCCCAGTAGGGAGGGCGGCGGATGTAGGTGCTCATCGGGCGCCAATCATACAGCGGCGCAACTTTCGGCCCGCGGTCTTCCTCGATGGCGAACATCGGGATGTAGACCTTGCGGAACTGCTCCGGCTTGACCGCTGCACGCACCACCGCATCGATTTCTTCGTCGCTGGGCCAGATGTCCTTGAGGCGGATTTCCTTGCCATCGACCACGCCCAGCACATCCTTCTCGATGTCGAAACGAATGGTACCGGCAATGGCATACGCCACCACCAGCGGTGGCGAGGCCAGGAAGGCCTGCTTGGCGTACGGGTGGATACGCCCGTCGAAGTTGCGGTTACCCGACAACACGGCAGTGGCGTACAGGTCGCGGTCGATGATTTCTTGCTGGATCACCGGGTCCAGGGCGCCGGACATACCGTTGCAGGTGGTGCAGGCAAAGGCGACGATGCCAAAGCCAAGTTGCTCCAACTCCTTCTCCAGCCCTGCTTCCTCCAGGTACAGCTGCACGGCCTTGGAGCCGGGAGCCAGCGACGACTTGACCCACGGCTTGCGGGTCAGGCCCAGCTTGTTGGCATTGCGCGCAATCAGGCCTGCGGCAATCACGTTGCGCGGGTTGCTGGTGTTGGTGCAACTGGTGATGGCAGCGATGATCACCGCACCGTCCGGCATCTGCCCCGGCACCTCTTCCCAGCTGCCGGCGATGCCTTTGGCCGCCAGGTCGCTGGTGGCGACGCGGGCATGCGGGTTGGACGGGCCGGCCATGTTGCGTACCACGCTCGACAGGTCGAAGCTCAGGGTACGCTCGTAGACCGCGCCGCCCAGGCTGTCAGCCCACAGGCCGGTGGCCTTGGCGTAGGTTTCCACAAGCTTGACCTGCTGCTCTTCACGGCCGGTCAGGCGCAGGTAGTCGATGGTCTGCTGGTCGATGGCGAACATCGCCGCCGTGGCGCCGTATTCCGGGGCCATGTTGGAAATGGTGGCGCGGTCGCCCAAGGTCAGGGCGCGGGCACCCTCGCCATGGAACTCCAGGTAAGCGCCGACCACTTTCTGCTTGCGCAGGAATTCGGTCAAGGCCAGTACCAGGTCGGTGGCAGTGATGTTCGGGGCCAGCTTGCCAGTCAGCTCGACGCCGACGATTTCCGGCAGACGCATCCAGGAGGCGCGGCCGAGCATCACGTTTTCGGCTTCCAGGCCGCCTACGCCGATGGCGATCACACCCAGTGCATCGACATGCGGCGTGTGGCTGTCGGTGCCGACGCAGGTGTCCGGGTAGGCGACACCGCGGTCGCTGTGGACCACCGGTGACATCTTCTCCAGGTTGATCTGGTGCATGATGCCGTTGCCCGGCTGGATCACGTCGACGTTCTTGAACGCCTTCTTGGTCCAGTTGATGAAGTGGAAGCGGTCTTCGTTGCGGCGATCTTCGATGGCGCGGTTCTTTTCGAAGGCCTGCGGGTCGAAACCACCGCACTCGACGGCCAGCGAGTGGTCGACGATCAGTTGCACCGGCACCACCGGGTTGACCTGGGCCGGGTCGCCGCCTTTGTCGGCAATGGCGTCACGCAGGCCGGCAAGGTCGACCAGCGCAGTCTGGCCAAGGATGTCATGGCACACCACGCGGGCCGGGAACCACGGGAAGTCGAGGTCGCGCTTGCGTTCGATCAGCTGGCTCAGCGAGGCGTCGAGCGTAGCAGGGTCGCAGCGGCGCACCAGGTTCTCGGCGAGCACGCGGGACGTGTAAGGCAAGCCGTCGTAGGCGCCGGGCTTGATCGCCTCGACCGCCGCGCGGGCATCGAAGTAGTCCAGGTCGGTGCCTGGCAGGTGCTTGCGGTATGCAGTGTTCATCATGGAATCAGGCTCGGTCACAGGATTCGGAAGGTTTCACCGTACCTGTGGGAGCGGGCGTGCCCGCGAATGCGTCAGCAGGTGCACAGTGGTTGCAAGGCCGGGTGCATTCGCGGGCACGCCCGCTCCCTCAAGGGAAACGGGTTGCCTCTCTATAGCTATTCAGCGCTGCTCGATCGGCACGAACTGGCGCTGTTCGACGCCGACATACTCGGCGCTCGGGCGGATGATGCGGTTGTTGGCGCGCTGCTCGAAGACGTGCGCCGCCCAGCCGGTCAGCCGCGAGCAGACGAAGATCGGGGTGAACAGCTTGGTCGGAATGCCCATGAAGTGGTACGCCGAGGCATGGTAGAAGTCGGCGTTGGGGAACAGGCGCTTCTGCTCCCACATGGTCTTGTCGATGGCTTCGGACACCGGGTACAGCACCTTGTCACCCACTTCGTCAGCCAGCTGCTTCGACCAGCCCTTGATCACCTCGTTGCGCGGGTCGGACTCTTTGTAGATGGCATGGCCAAAGCCCATGATCTTGTCTTTGCGCTCGAGCATGCGCAGGAGTTCGGCGGTGGCTTCCTGCGGGCTCTGGAAGCGTTCGATCAGTTCCATCGCAGCCTCGTTGGCACCGCCGTGCAGCGGGCCACGCAGCGAGCCGATGGCTGCGGTAACGCAGGAGTACAAGTCAGACAGGGTCGAGGCGCAGACGCGGGCAGTGAAGGTCGAGGCGTTGAATTCGTGTTCAGCGTAGAGAATCAGCGACACGTTCATGACCTTGACGTGCAGCTCGCTCGGCTTCTTGCCGTGCAGCAGGTGCAGGAAGTGGCCACCCAAGGTGTCTTCATCAGTGGTGCAGTCGATGCGTACGCCATGGTGGGTGAAGCGGTACCAGTAGCACATCACGGCCGGGAACAGCGCCAGCAGGCGGTCGGTCTTGTCGCGCTGGGCTTCGAAGGTCAGTTCTGGTTCGAGGGTGCCCAGTACCGAGCATCCGGTGCGCATGACGTCCATCGGGTGGGCATCGCGCGGGATGCGCTCAAGCACTTCCTTCAAGGCTTGCGGCAGGTCACGCAGGCCCTTGAGCTTGCGCTTGTAGTCGGCCAGTTCGGCCTGGGTTGGCAGCTCGCCGTACAGCAGCAGGTAGGCGACTTCTTCGAACTCGGCACCGGCGGCCAGGTCACGCACATCATAACCACGGTAGGTCAGCCCGGCACCGGCCTGGCCCACAGTCGACAGTGCAGTCTGGCCGGCCACCTGGCCACGCAGGCCTGCGCCACTGAGTACTTTTGCTTCGGCCATGGTGTTTCTCCTTTCTTGAATTTGTTATGGATGCTTTCTGGCTAATTCGGACGCTAGCGCTTAGCCCTTCTTCTGGGCAAACAGTGCATCGAGGCTCTGCTCGAAGGCGTGATAACCAATGGCATCGTAAAGCTCCATGCGGGTCTGCATGGTGTCGATCACATTCTTTTGCGTGCCGTCACGGCGCAGCGCGGTATACACGTTCTCGGCTGCTTTGTTCATGGCGCGGAACGCCGACAGCGGGTACAGCACCAACGACACGTCGACCGAGGCCAGCTCTTCGGTTGTGTACAGCGGCGTGGCACCGAACTCGGTGATGTTGGCCAGGATCGGTGCCTTCACCCGATCAGCGAAAGTCTTGTACATCTGCAGTTCGGTGATGGCTTCCGGGAAGATCATGTCGGCGCCCGCTTCGACACACGCCTCGGCACGGTCCAGGGCGGCGTTCAGGCCTTCGACGGCCAGCGCATCGGTACGCGCCATGATCACGAAGCTGTCATCGCTGCGGGCGTCGACGGCAGCTTTGATACGGTCGACCATTTCCTGCTGGCTGACAATTTCCTTGTTGGGGCGGTGGCCACAACGCTTGGCGCCAACCTGGTCCTCGATATGGATGGCGGCAGCGCCGAACTTGCTCATCGAGCGCACGGTACGGGCAACGTTGAAAGCCGAAGCGCCGAAGCCGGTGTCGACATCCACCAGCAGCGGCAGGTCGCACACGTCGGTGATGCGACGCACGTCGGTGAGCACGTCGTCCAGGCCAGTGATGCCCAGGTCTGGCAGGCCCAGGGAGCCGGCAGCCACGCCGCCACCTGACAGGTAGATGGCCTTGAAGCCGGCGCGCTTGGCCAGCAGGGCATGGTTGGCGTTGATGGCGCCAACCACCTGCAGCGGATGCTCAGCGGCAACGGCGTCACGGAAACGCTGACCGGGGGTGCTCTTGACTGTCATTTCTCACCTCGTGTGCTGTTGTTGTGGGCGTCCAGGTAGTGACGCTCGATATTGCGCTTGGACGCGCCGATGTGGCGGCGCATCAGGAGTTCGGCCAGTTCGCCGTCACGGTCGGCGATGGCATCAAGAATGCGATGGTGTTCGGCAAAGGCCTGGCGTGGCCGGTTAGGCGTGGCAGAGAACTGGATACGGTACATGCGCACCAGCTGGTACAGCTCGCCGCAGAGCATCTTGACCAGGGTCTGGTTGCCGCTACCCTGAATAATCCGGTAATGGAAGTCGTAGTCGCCTTCCTGCTGGTAGTAGCCCAGGCCGGCCTGGAACGCGGCATCGCGCTCATGGGTGTCGAGCACCCGGCGCAGTTCGTCGATGTCGGCCTGGCTCATGCGTTCGGCGGCCAGGCGGCAGGCCATGCCTTCCAGCGACTCGCGGATTTCGTACAGCTCGATCAGCTCGGCGTGGTTGAGCGATACCACCCGCGCGCCCACATGCGGCACGCGCACCAGCAGGCGCTGGCCTTCAAGGCGGTGGATAGCCTCGCGTAGCGGCCCGCGGCTGATGCCATAGGTGCGCGCCAACTCCGGCTCGGAAATCTTGCTGCCGGGGGCGATATCACCCTTGACAATGGCCGCCTGGATGCGTCGGAAGACGTTTTCGGAGAGGGTTTCCGTTTCGTCTGTCAGCACCGGGCCGGGGGTGGAAAGGTCCTGCATATTGTCGACACCTTTTAAAAATCTTGGTCAGAAACTAGCGAAACAAGACCTGCAAGTCAAAGACAAAATGAACATTGTCGACAATCGACTAATCGCGAACTATCACCACTTCAACGCTGTCAGATCGCGCACCGCTGGCGTCAAGACGTCGGCGTGATAGAATGCCGCGCCTCCGATGGGGTATGGATAGCCTGTCTGTCATGCATTCGTGCCTGTTGACAGATAAACGAGGAAGCTTGCGCAGTAATTGCCAGTCACCTTGACCTGAACCTTGCCTAGAACCTTGCAATGCACCGCGCCAGGAATATGAGACTTACACCCGTTTTATTGCTGCTATGCCTCACCCTGCTGCCGGCCCTTGGCCAGGCTGCGGGCAAGACCGTGTATGGTCTCAACGAATACGCACATCTGGGCGACCTGGACCTGGAAGTGGCCGCCAAGCTCGACACCGGTGCCAAGACCGCGTCGCTCAGCGCCCGCGACATCAAGAGGTTCAAGCGCAATGGCGAAAGCTGGGTACGCTTCTACCTCGCCATCGATGCGGCCCATTCGCACCCGATCGAACGCCCACTGGCACGCGTCAGCAAGATCAAGCGCCGGGCCGGCGACTATGATGCCGAATCGGGCAAGGCCTACACGGCCCGCCCGGTCATCGAACTCGAAATCTGCATGGGCCAGACCAGGCGCACCATCGAAGTCAACCTCACCGACCGCAGCGCGTTCCAGTTCCCGCTGCTGATCGGTTCCGAGGCACTCAAACACTTCGACGCACTGGTTGACCCAAGCCTTAAATATGCGGCCGGCAAACCTGCCTGTGCCACCGACGCTCCCAAAGCAGAGTAATCCCGATGCGCTCTCTCACCCTCCATCTGAAAGTCCTGATCACCGTGCTGGTGCTATTGGGCGTGGCGGTCACGGCTTATCAGATCTTCGTGCTCGGCATCCCGGTGACCGAGGATGAAACCGACGACCTGTGGAACATCGACGCCAAGGTCGAGTTCGTGGCCAGCAGCAAGGACCCGGTCAAGGTGCAGATGTTCGTGCCACCGCTGAACCGCGACTACGTCAGCCTCAACGAGAGCTTCATCTCCAACAACTACGGGGTCAGCATCAACCGTGCCGACGGCAACCGCAAGGTTACCTGGTCGGCACGTCGCGCCAGTGGCAACCAGACCCTCTACTACCGCCTGGTACTGACCAAGCGCTACAGCAACGAGAAGACCAAGATCAAAGGCCCGACCTTCCGTGACAGCCTGGCCGTCGAAGGCCCCGAGAAGATCGCCGCTGAAGCGCTGATGGCGCCTATACGCCAGCACTCGGCCGACGTCGAGACCTTTGTCAGCGAGACCATCAAGCGGGTCAACAACCTCAACGACGACAACGTCAAGCTGCTGCTGGCTGGCGACACTTCGGCGATGAAGAAGGCCCAGGTCATCGACCTGCTGCTGTCGATCGCCCACGTGCCGATGGAAAAGGTGCACACCATCCGCCTGCTGGCCGACACCCCGCAAACCCCGGAGCTGTGGCTGCGCAGCTTCAACGGCGACGACTGGCTGTACTTCAACCCGGACACCGGTGAGCAAGGCCTGCCGAGCGACCGCCTGCTGTGGTGGACCGGTGACGACAACCTGATCACCGTCGATGGCGGCAAGAAGGCCACCGTCACCTTCAGCATGAACAACAGCGAGATGAACGCCATCCGCCTGGCCAAGCTGACCGACGAGAACACCGACGCCGACTTCCTCGAATACTCGCTGTACGGCCTGCCACTGCAAACCCAGCAAACCTTCATGATCATGGTCATGATCCCGATCGGCGTGCTGGTGATCCTGGTGCTGCGCAACCTGATCGGCATCCAGACCCTGGGCACATTCACCCCGGTGCTGATCGCCCTGGCGTTCCGCGAAACCCAGCTGGGCTTCGGTATCATGCTGTTCACGGTGATCACAGCACTGGGCCTGTCGCTGCGCTCGTACCTGGAACACCTCAAGCTGCAGATGCTGCCACGCCTGTCGGTGGTATTGACCTTCGTCGTGGTGCTGATTGCCGCCATCAGCCTGTTCAGCCACAAGCTGGGCCTTGAACGCGGGCTGTCGGTAGCGCTGTTCCCGATGGTGATCCTGACCATGACCATCGAACGCCTGTCGATCACCTGGGAGGAGCGTGGTGGCGGCCATGCCATGAAAGTGGCCATCGGCACCCTGTTCGCCGCCTCCCTGGCACACCTGCTGATGATGGTGCCGGAGCTGGTGTACTTCGTGTTCACCTTCCCGGCGGTGCTGCTGATCCTGGTGGGCTTCATGCTGGCGATGGGCCGTTATCGCGGCTACCGCCTGACCGAGCTCGTGCGCTTCAAAGCCTTCCTGAACAAGGCAGACACCTGATGTTTGGCCTCATCAAGACGTGGAAAGCCCTGGAGGCCCGGGGCATCATGGGGATCAACCGGCGTAACGCGGACTATGTGCTGAAGTACAACAAGCGCAACCTGTACCCGATCGTCGACGACAAGATCATCACCAAGGAGCGCGCACTGGCGGCCGGCATCCATGTGCCGGAAATGTACGGCATCATCGAGACCGAAAAAGAGATCGAGAAGCTCGACCAGATCATCGGCGGTCGCAGCGATTTCGTCATCAAGCCGGCGCAAGGCGCCGGCGGTGACGGCATCCTGGTAATCGCCGACCGCTTCGAGGATCGCTACCGCACAGTGTCGGGCAAGATCATCAGCCATGAGGAAATCGAGCACCAGATTTCCAGCATCCTCACTGGGCTGTACTCCCTCGGCGGGCACCGCGACCGCGCGCTGATCGAGTACCGCGTGACCCCGGACCAGATATTCAAGAGCATCAGCTACGAAGGTGTACCGGACATCCGCATCATCGTGCTGATGGGCTACCCGGTGATGGCCATGCTGCGCCTGCCGACTCGCCAGTCCGGCGGCAAGGCCAACCTGCACCAGGGCGCCATCGGTGTGGGTGTCGACCTGGCCACCGGCGTGACCCTGCGCGGCACCTGGCTGAACAACATCATCAGCAAGCACCCGGACACCACCAACGCGGTGGACGGCGTACAACTGCCGAACTGGGACGGTTTCATGAAGCTGGCCGCTGGCTGCTATGAACTGTGCGGCCTGGGCTATATCGGCGTGGACATGGTGCTTGACCAGGACAAGGGCCCGCTGATTCTGGAGCTCAACGCCCGCCCGGGGCTGAACATCCAGATTGCCAACGACTGCGGCCTGACTCAGCGCACCCATGCCATCGAGGCGCACATCGAAGCACTGGCCAAGGAGGGTGTGACCGAAGACGCCGAGCAGCGGGTACGGGTAGCACAGGGTCTGTTCGGGCATGTGCCCAACCGCTGAAATACAGGGGCTGCCTTGCAGCCCATTCGCAGCACAAGGTTGCTCTTGCAAGCACTGCAGTTGATTCAAGCGCTTCGCTCGACCTGCAGGAACTGCCTTGTGCTGCGTATTGGCCAAACACAATGTTGAATGTCGTACCCAGCGCTAGGCGCTTTTCCTGCACAGGTCTACAATCGCCCTCCTCGCTTTTACATCGCCGTCCATACTGATGCCGACCTGCACGCTACACCCCCTGCCCTACCAGCCCGACCCTGCCGCCTATTTCGCCCACCTGCGCCAGGCCCCCGGTGCGATCCTGCTCGACAGCGCTCGCCCCGGCGCCGAACGCGGGCGTTTCGACCTGCTCAGCGCCTGGCCGCTGCAACAACTGCAGGCGCAGCCCGATGAAGATGGCCGCGTCTTCCTCCAGCGCCTGCGCGCTGGCCTGGCACAACTGGGCCACGCCGACTTGCCCAACGGTGTAGAGTTGCCCTTCGCCGGGGGCCTGATCGGCTACCTGAGCTACGACTTCGGCCGCCGCCTGGAACACCTGCCAAGCCTGGCCGTGGACGACCTGGGCCTGCCAGACGCACAACTGGGCCTGTATGCCTGGGCACTGGTCAGCGATCACTTGCTCGGCACCAGCCAGCTGGTGTTCCACCCTAGCCTGGCCGGCGACGAGCGCGAACGCCTGATCAGCCTGTTCCAGGACACCAGCGCCACCACCGGCGACTTCCGGCTGCTCGCGCCGATGGCCGGCGACCTGGAGCCGGAGCAATACAAAACCGCTTTCGACCAGGTACAACGCTACATCCAGGCCGGTGACTGCTACCAGATCAACCTCACCCAACGCTTTCGCGCACCCTGCCAAGGCGATCCATGGCGGGCCTACCAGGCCCTGCGCCAGGCCTGCCCGACCCCCTTCTCCGGCTACCAGCAACTGGCCGACGGCAGTACCCTGCTGAGCTTTTCGCCCGAGCGCTTCATCCGCGTCAGCCAGGGCCAGGTGGAAACCCGGCCGATCAAGGGCACCCGCCCACGCGCCAGTGACCCGGCGCAAGACCAGCGTAATGCCCAGGAGCTGCTGCACAGCCCGAAGGACCGCTCGGAAAACCTGATGATCGTCGACCTGCTGCGCAACGACCTGGGGCGCACGTGCGAGATTGGCTCAGTGAAGGTACCGGAACTGTTCAGCCTGGAGAGTTACCCCAACGTGCACCATCTGGTCAGCAGCATCACCGGCCAGCTGGCCAGCGACAAGGATGCGCTGGACCTGATCGGCGACAGCTTCCCTGGCGGCTCGATCACCGGCGCACCGAAGATCCGCGCCATGCAGATCATCGACGAACTGGAGCCCGCGCGCCGCGCGCTGTACTGCGGCTCGCTGCTGTATGTGGATGTGCGCGGCGAAATGGACAGTTCGATCGCCATTCGCAGCTTGCTGATCAAAGATGGCCAGGTCAGTTGCTGGGGCGGCGGCGCGGTGGTAGCCGACTCGCAGTGGCAGGCCGAGTATGAAGAGTCGATCGCCAAAGTGCGGGTGCTGATGCAGACCCTGCAGGGCTTGTGAGCCCATCTAGACCACGATTTTTTTGTTACCATCCCCCTACTACGAGCGCACAGCGCCACAGCCAAGATGGAAACCGCCTGATGAGCCAACCCTTCGACGTCGCCGCCCTGGCCGCGACCTATGCCAACAAGTCCCCGCAGGACATCCTCAAGCTTGCCTTCGAGCACTTCGGTGATGACCTGTGGATCTCCTTCAGCGGCGCCGAGGATGTGGTGCTGGTCGACATGGCCTGGAAGCTGAACAAGCAGGTAAAGGTATTCAGCCTCGACACTGGGCGCCTGCACCCGGAGACCTACCGGTTCATCGACCAGGTACGCGAACAGTACAACCTGCCCATCGAGATCCTCAGCCCCGACCGCGCCAAGCTCGACCCGTTCGTCAAGGAAAAGGGCCTGTTCAGCTTCTACAAGGACGGCCATGGCGAGTGCTGCGGCATTCGCAAGATCGAGCCGCTGCGACGCAAGCTGGCCACCGTCAGCGCCTGGGCCACCGGCCAGCGCCGCGACCAAAGCCCGGGCACCCGCAGCCAGGTGGCGGCACTGGAAATCGACAGCGCCTTTTCCACGCCTGAGCGCACGCTGTACAAGTTCAACCCACTGGCGCAGATGAGCAGTGAAGAGGTATGGGGTTATATCCGCATGCTCGAGCTGCCGTACAACAGCCTGCACGAGCGTGGCTTCATCAGCATTGGCTGCGAGCCATGCACCCGCCCGGTGCTGCCAAACCAGCATGAGCGTGAAGGGCGCTGGTGGTGGGAAGAGTCGACGCAGAAGGAATGCGGGTTGCATGCGGGCAACCTGATCAGCAAGGCTTGAGATAGCTAGGGCGGCCTGTAGGAGCGGGTTTACCCGCGAAGAAGACACCGCGGTGGATGGCACGGGCTTCGCCCGTGTTCGCGGGCAAGCCCGCTCCCACAGGGATCGCGCCAGCTTTTAGACATTGAGCAAGGGCCGTTACTCCCACAGCGGCCCCATCACCCCCGAATCAGTGCACCGGCAGTTCGACGCCTTCGAACAATTCTTCCAGCTCTTGCTTGTTATGGCACTGAATGGCCTTGGCCATCACTTCACGGCTCAGGTGCGGGGCAAACTTCTCGATGAAGTCGCACATGAAGCCGCGCAGGAAGGTGCCACGACGGAAGCCGATCTTGGTGATGCTGGCTTCAAACAGCTCACTGGCATCCAGCGCCACCAAGTCACTGTCGAGCTTGGCGTCCACAGCCATGCCGGCAACGATACCCACGCCCAACCCCAGGCGCACATACGTCTTGATCACGTCGGCGTCAGCCGCGGTGAAGACCACTTTTGGCGTGAGGCCACGGTGATTGAAAGCTTCATCCAGCTTTGAGCGCCCGGTGAAACCGAACACGTAGGTGACGATCGGGTACTCGGCGACGGCTTCCAGGGTCAGTTTCGGCAGCTTGGCCAGCGGGTGCCCCTGCGGCACCACAACGCAACGGTTCCACTTGTAGCACGGCATCATGATCAGGTCGCCGAACAGCTCCAGCGCCTCGGTGGCGATGGCGAAATCGACCGTACCGTCCGCAGCCATCTCGGCAATCTGCATGGGCGAACCCTGATGCATGTGCAGGGACACCTCCGGATACTGCTTGATGAAGCTGCTGATAACCGGCGGCAACGCATAGCGCGCCTGGGTGTGGGTGGTGGCGATGGACAGCGTGCCCTTCTTCTCGTTGGAGAACTCCTGGGCAATCTGCTTGATGCTCTCGACCTTGCGCAGGATTTCGCCTGCGGTATTGATGATGCGCTCACCGGCCGGGGTAACGCGGGTCAGATGCTTGCCGCTGCGGGCAAAGACTTCAACACCCAATTCGTCTTCGAGCAGGCGGATCTGCTTGCTGATACCTGGCTGGGAGGTATACAGGCTCTGCGCCGTCGCGGAGACGTTGAGGTCATGGTGCGCCACTTCCCAGATGTAGCGCAGTTGTTGAAGCTTCATAGGTTTCCCTCGGTTCAGCGGTGAGTCCGCGGCAGCAGGCAGCGACGATATATAACTATATTAGTGGTTCTGGAAATAAATCTAGAACTATTTTGTTACATGCCCGCGGAAATGGACTGCACCTATCTTCACGTTTTCCTACGCCCCAGATGCTGCGCCAAGGGCACCATGTACACCGGCACCGGCGACAGCTGCAGCAGCCGCACCGCCGTGCGCCCCAGCGGTACATCCACCCCGGCACCGGCACTGTGGCTACCAAATATCAACAGGTCGACGCTTAGCCGCTGGGCCTGGTCGAGAATCACCTGCGCCGGGTCGCCCTGCCGCACACGCACGGCCTTGATCACCGCCAGGTCAGCCTCTTCGCCCAACTCGTCGCGAAAGTTTTCCAGTACACGCTGCTCTATGTTCGCCATCACCGTGTTCACCCCCTGGCTGTGCAATTGATCGAGCGTCTGCTCATCGAGGTAGCTTTGCAGGAGGGATTCGGCGAACTGGCCCATCGGCTCGACCGCGTGGATCACATACAACTCGGCACCGAACGTGCGCGCCAGGGCCAGCGCATGTTGCATCACGAAAGGGGCGTAGACACCGAGGTCGGTGGCGTACAGCATGGAGCGGATCATTCGACCTCCTCGACTGCCGCAGCGGCAGAGCAAGCTTCAGCTTAGCAGCGCGCCGGACGCTCGCTTTGCCGTCCGGCGCGCTGCTGCCGTGGGCTGGAGGGCCCCGCCGAAGCCTCGGCCACCCTCAGGCCGGCCGGTCGCTGCAGTCGATGAAACTCAGCGCTTGGTACAGCATTTCAGTGCGCGGCATGCTGCAGCCTGCCGCCCGTGCGCGTGCCAGCGGCTCGGCGTAAATGGCCTCCAGCTCCAACGGGCGTTTGTGGACATGGTCGTGATACATGCTCGGCCAGTAGTCGGGCATGCGCTCGGTCACCTGGAACAAGTGCTCGGCATAGCCCGCGGGCAGTACATGGCCACAGGCTGCCGCCCCCTGCACCACCTCGGCCATCAAGGCCTGTATCAGCTCGCGACTATTGCTGTCGGCCATCAGTGGCGAAGTGCTGGCCCCCAGCAGCACCGACAGCCCGTTGTAAGGCACGTTCCACACCAGCTTCTGCCAGCGCGCCAAGGCCAGGTTCGGCATGGCCTGCGAGTCGATCCCCGCAGCCTGGAACAACCCGGCGCCTTCATTCACCAGCGCGACACCGCAATCGGAGGCCGGCCCACTGTGATACCCCAGGTTGACCGCCCCCAGCGCCTGGTGGCGGATTACACCTGGAGCCTGGCGGTTGACACAGATGAAGCACAGGCCGCCGAGCAGGTGCATGTCGCTGCGCAAGGCCGGACGCAACTGCTCCTCGACACCCAGGCCGTTCTGCAACAGCACCACCTTGGCGCCGGGCGCAGCAGCCTGGACGATCAACGGTGCCAACTGCTCGTTGCTGGTGGCCTTGGCCCCGATCAGGAGCCAGTCACAGGGCGGCATGTCAGCGGCACTGACGTAAGCCTGCACCCGCATGTGCAGTGCGCCATGCACGGCACTGTCCAGGCTCAGCCCGCGCTCACAAACGGCCTGGTACTCGCTGCGCAACAGAAAATGCACATCGAAACCGGCCCGGGCCAGCATCAACCCATAAAAGCCGCCGATGGCGCCACTGCCGATGATGCCGATGCGAGGGGGGTGCGAATGCATGCCAATCTCCAGGTAAAGGGTCAGCACTCTTTTTACACAGGTTACGTCGCGCTGGGCAGCCCATTAGCGCGCAACACCCTCGCTCAGGTAAAAACCCCACAATGACTGGGTTCAGCCCATTGTCGTGCCATCTGTAACGCGCTAAGGTTCGGCTCCCCGCTGCGATTATTCTTGCTGCTGGGCCGCACGGGGATAGTTGGCGGCCGGCACCCGTGACCTGACGAGTAACACGATGGCTGATTTACCGATCGATGACTTGAACGTTGCCTCCAACGAGACCCTGATCACCCCTGATCAGCTCAAGAAGGAAATCCCCCTCAGCGCCAAGGCCCTGCAGACCGTGACTGCCGGCCGTGAAGTGGTGCGCAATATTCTCGACGGCAAGGACCATCGCCTGTTCGTCGTGGTCGGCCCTTGCTCCATCCACGACATCAAGGCAGCCCACGAATACGCCGAGCGCCTGAAAGTGCTGGCCGAAGAAGTGTCCGATACGCTGTACCTGGTCATGCGCGTGTACTTCGAAAAGCCGCGCACCACCGTCGGCTGGAAAGGCCTGATCAACGATCCGTACCTGGATGACTCGTTCAAGATCCAGGACGGCCTGCACATCGGCCGCAAGTTGCTGCTGGACCTGGCCGAAATGGGCCTGCCGACCGCCACCGAAGCGCTCGACCCGATTTCGCCGCAGTACCTGCAAGACCTGATCAGCTGGTCGGCCATCGGTGCCCGCACCACCGAATCGCAAACACACCGCGAGATGGCCTCGGGCCTGTCCTCGGCGGTGGGTTTCAAGAACGGTACCGACGGCGGCCTGACCGTTGCCATCAATGCCCTGCAGTCGGTGTCCAAGCCGCACCGCTTCCTGGGCATCAACCAGGAAGGCGGCGTGTCGATCGTCACCACCAAGGGCAACCCATACGGCCACGTGGTACTGCGCGGCGGCAATGGCAAGCCGAACTACGACTCGGTCAGCGTCGCCCTGTGCGAACAGGACCTGGCCAAGGCCAAGATCAAGGCCAACATCATGGTCGACTGCAGCCATGCCAACTCCAACAAGGACCCGGCCCTGCAACCGCTGGTGATGGAGAACGTCGCCAACCAGATCCTCGAAGGCAACCAGTCGATCATCGGCCTGATGGTCGAAAGCCACCTGAACTGGGGCTGTCAGTCCATTCCGAAAAACCTGGACGATTTGCAGTATGGCGTGTCGATCACGGACGCCTGCATCGACTGGTCGGCTACCGAGAAAACCCTGCGCAGCATGCATGCCAAGCTCAAGGATGTGCTGCCGCAGCGTAAGCGCGGCTGAACATTGCGGGAATGAAAAACGCCGGGCACTGCCCGGCGTTTTTTGTTGTGTCTGGTGCCTGTCGTCAGCTCAGGCCTTGCTCGAATGCCGCTGCTGGCGCTCCATGTAACGCTCCACATATGAGCAAGACGGGATCACCGTGTACCCCATCTGCTCGGCGTACTCCAGAGCCCGCTCGGTCAGGGCGGCAGCGATCCCACGGCCGCGCAGGGCGTTGGGCACGAAGGTGCGATAGATGTCCAGCGTCTGCTTGCCCAGATCCATGTACGTCAAGTAGGCACGATGACCGTCCACGTTGGTCTCGAACTGATGACCGGCCTGGTCATGGTGGATGGTCAGCGCTTCGCTCATCACTACTCCTCGCAGGTCTTCTCGGCAGACCCTTACCTTAACCGATGGTGGTTTATCCGGCACAGAATCCTCTACGCCACCTGTTGCCGCTTCGACCATTGGACGATTGTAATCGTTCGGATCGTCTGGCACTGACAAGATAGTAGGCACCGCAAGCGGGATTGCTCAAGGTGCTGGCGGTTAAAAAAGGCTAAACCGCCGCCTAGGCGACTTTCCCAAGCCCGCCCAACAGCCACCGGATGTACTAGGGCTTAAGACGCTGATCGACAGTTAAAGTCACCCTTAGTTCAACAAAAAAGTTCCTGTACCACAACCGCTTGCGAACCCTGCAGATTTTTTTCACAGACACGTCGCAAATCTTGTCGGCGCGGAGTCAAGCAACATTTTTTTTGCAGTTCTTGCGCTCTGTCAGTTTACTTACTACAAGTAATGGGTACTATGTACGCCGGCCAGTTTCTCTTTCCTGAGAGATGGCTATTTAATAGAAAGTCCTTGAAGGGGAACACGATGAACAACGTTCTGAAATTCTCTGCTCTGGCTCTGGCCGCAGTTCTGGCTACCGGTTGCAGCAGCGTATCCAAAGAAACCGAAGCTCGTCTGACTGCGACTGAAGACGCAGCAGCTCGCGCTCAAGCTCGTGCTGACGAAGCCTACCGTAAGGCTGACGACGCAATGGCAGCCGCTCAGAAGGCTCAGCAGACCGCTGACGAAGCCAACGAGCGCGCTCTGCGTATGCTGGACAAAGCCAGCCGCAAGTAATAATCCTCACGGATTGTTAAGAAGCCGACCCACTTGTGGGTCGGCTTTTTTATTGCCTTTGAATCCGACAAACGCGGCCAGCAGGTACAAAAAGGCCTGCACTAAGGCAGGCCTGGGTGTGTCGAAATCACCTTACTGCAGTTCGGGCGGAATGCTCGACACCATCGGTGCGGCCCCTTGGTTTTCCACCGGCACGGCAATTTCTACCGGCATGCCATCTTCTGCAGCCACCACGTCACGTACCATGTCCCAGTTCATGCGTAGGTTATTGGCCAGGTCTTCACGCTTGAGCAAGGCATTGATAACTGCGGTGTGTTTGTCGACAACCGACGGGTTACCCTGGTCATCCAGTGGCGTGTGTGCCTCAAGATAGACCTTGCCAGCGCTGATACCGAACTTGTAAGGCTCGTTGATGATGCGCACCGGAGTCCCCACCGGCACCATCTTCGACAGTTCAAGCACGTTGTTGTTGAACATGCGGAAGCAACCGTGACTGGTGCGCATGCCAATGCCGAACTTCTTGTTCGAACCATGGATCAGGTAGCCCGGTACGCCCAAGGTGAACTTGAACGGCCCCAGCGGGTTGTCCGGGCCAGCCGGCACCACAGTCGGCAGGATGTCACCGTCCTCGGCGTGCTCTTTGCGAATCGAAGCGGGCGGCGTCCAGGTCGGGTTGGGCGTCTTGGCGGTGATCCTGGTGTTGGCGATCGGCGACCCCCACCCCTCGCGACCAATGCCCAGCGGGAAGGTGTACACCACGCTCTCCCCCTTGGGGAAGTAGTACATGCGGTACTCGGCCAGGTTGATGACGATGCCTTCGCGCGGGCCCGGCGGCAGGACGAAACGGGTCGGCAGGATGATCTCGGTGCCGGCGCCCGGCAGCCAAGGGTCCACGCCGGGGTTGGCGGCAATCATTTCCAGGTAGCCGAGGTCGTTTGCGGTGCCGATATCGGCGAACGTGTCCTCGTACTTTGCCTTGATCACATGCACCTGGCCGACGATGTCTTCACCGGGCGGTGGCAGTGGCAGCTCCAGCGCAGCAGCGGGGCCCGCTACCAGCAGGGCGGCCAGGGACAGGCTACGGGTGACGGCAGGAAAGCGCGGCAACATCCGGTAAATCCTTCGAAAGGTGGGTCAAGAGGATCGATTGTACACCCGCGCCGATGCAAGCGGGAGGCATTGGCACGTTGCAAGCGTTTCAGATGATGAAAGGTGCTTTTCGTTCAGCTGCCGTGCAGCTCTGGCCACACCGGACGCATGCCACGTCGCTGGGCATCGAGGATGGCACGGCACAGCTCACACAGGCGACCATCGCGGTAGATCGATCGCGGCACCCCCGACCAACGCGGCTGGGCTGGCAGCAGGCCGCCACACAAAGTACGGTCGACCGGCACGCCCAGCTCGAGCTGGCGGGCCACGAGGTGGACGCGGCTTTCCTGGCAGGCGAACAGGTCGAGCTGCTCGTCGGGCTCGATCAGTTGATAGGCATACAGGGACCAGGCAGGGCGCGGCATTTGGAGCACTCGAAACGGGGGGCGCAACATTAGCCCAAAGGCGCCCCCGTTTAAAGCTTCACAGCAAGGGTTTTATCGCTGGCCAGGCATTTTCCAGCAGGCGCTGCTGAGCCCCCTGGGCCGGATGGATGCCATCAGCCTGCATCAGTTCAGGTACGCCCCCTACCCCTTCGAGGAAAAACGGCACCAAAGGAACCTGTTTGTCCGCTGCCAGCTGTTCATACACCTTGGCAAAGGCGGTGGTGTAACGCACACCATAATTGGGCGGCAGGCGCATGCCCAATAGCAGCACCTTGGCCCCTGCCTGACGCGAATGCTCGATCATCGAGGCAAGATTTTGTTGCAATTGTGCAGGCGACTGCCCGCGCAGGCCATCGTTGCCGCCCAGCTCCAGCACCACCAGGCTCGGTTTATGTGCTGCAAGCAGCGCCGGCAGCCGCGCCTGGCCACCTGCGCTGGTGTCGCCACTGATCGAAGCATTGACCACTTTGTCGTCAAAACCTTCGTCCCTGAGGCGGGCCTGCAAGAGAGACACCCAGCCCTGACGGCTATCCAGGCCAAAACCGGCGCTGATACTATCGCCAACAACCAGCAGTGTTCCTGCCGCTGCGCTCTGGGCCAGGCAATACAGGGCCAGACCGGCACTCAACCACCACACTCGCATCGGATTCTCCATGAGCCCCAGCATTCTCGTTGCGCAGAACCTTAGCAAAGTGGTCCCCAGCGCGGAAGGTGACCTTACCATCCTCCACGCACTGTCTCTCGACCTGGCCCAAGGCGACAGCCTGGCCATCGTCGGCGCCTCGGGCTCTGGCAAGTCGACCCTGCTCGGCTTGCTCGCCGGCCTCGACCGCCCCAGCGCTGGCAATGTCGTGCTCGCCGGCCACGACCTGGGGCCACTGGATGAAGACCAACGCGCCCGTGTGCGCGCCGAACATGTGGGTTTCGTGTTCCAGTCGTTCCAGCTGCTCGACAGCCTCAATGCACTGGAAAACGTCATGCTGCCACTGGAGCTGGACGGCCGCCGCGATGCCCGCGAACAGGCTCGCACTTTGCTGGAGCGGGTCGGCCTGGGCAAACGCCTGAGCCACACACCTCGGCAGCTGTCGGGCGGCGAGCAGCAGCGCGTGGCAATCGCCCGCGCCTTCGCCGCGCAGCCTGCGGTGCTGTTCGCCGATGAGCCCACCGGCAACCTCGACAGCCACACCGGCGAACGCATCAGCGACTTGTTGTTCGAGCTGAACAAGGAGCGCGGCACTACCTTGGTGCTGGTCACCCATGACGAACGCCTGGCCCGCCGCTGCCGGCGCCAGATCCGCCTGGACGCGGGCCGCCTTGTGGCGCCGATGGAGGTCTGGTGAGCCGTATGCCGCTGTCCCGCCTGTGTGGCCTGGCACTGCGCCAGTTGCTGCGCGATGTTCGCGCCAGCGAAGTGCGCGTGCTGTTCTTTGCCCTGTTGGTGGCGGTAGCCGCCAGCACCGCCATCGGCTATTTCGGCGCCCGCCTCAACGGCGCCATGCAGCTGCGCGCCAGCGAGTTCCTGGGCGCCGATCTGGTACTGCAGGGCAGCGCCCCGGCCCGCGAGCAACAGCTCGATGCCGGCAAGGCACTGGGCTTGCGCCATGCACGCGTGGTCGAGTTCACCAGCGTGGTCGGCGGCGACAATGGCATCCAGCTGTCCAGCGTAAAGGCTGCCGACGGCGCCTACCCGTTGCGCGGGCAAGTACGCAGCGCTCTGGCACCCTATGCCGAAGAAACACCCGGCGGCGGCCCTGCCCCTGGCGAAGTGTGGGTCGAACCGCGCCTGTTGGCGGCACTGGGGCTGGCGATCGGCGACAGCATCGACGTGGGCATGAAAAACCTGCGCATGAGCCGCGTGCTTACCTACGAACCGGACCGCGCCAACAACTTCTACAGCCTTACCCCACGCGTGATGATGAACCTGGCCGACCTGGAAGCCACCGGCGTGATCCAGCCCGGCAGCCGGGTCACCTATCGCGACCTGTGGCGCGGCGATGCCGAGGCGCTGGCGCAGTATCGTCAGGCCGTGGAAAAAGACCTGGCCGCCAACCAGCGCCTGCGTGACACCCGTGATGGCAACCAACAGATCGGCGGCGCGCTGGGCAAAGCCGAACGCTACCTGAACATGGCCAGCCTGGTGGCTGTATTGCTGGCAGGCGTAGCCGTGGCACTGTCGGCCAGTCGCTATGCTGCACGCCGGCTGGACGCCAGTGCCCTGCTGCGCTGCCTGGGCCTGTCGCGCCACCAGGCATTGGGCCTGTATTGCCTGCAACTGGCCATGCTCGGCCTGGTCGCTGCCCTGGCCGGCGCCTTGCTCGGCTGGCTGGCTCAGCAGGGCCTGTTCCGCCTGCTGCACGGCTTGCTGCCGAGCGTGGTGCCCGCTGGCGGCATCGTTCCTGCGCTGGCAGGTATCGGTACCGGGCTGGTGGCACTGGCTGGCTTTGCCCTGCCGCCGATTGCAGCGCTGGGCCAGGTGCCGCCACTGCGCGTGCTGCGCCGTGACCTGCTGCCGATACCTGCGAGCAGTTGGCTGGTGTACGGCGCCGCCCTGCTCGCCCTGGGCCTGATCATGTGGCGCCTGAGCCTCGATCTGCTGCTCACCTTCGCCCTGCTCGGTGGCGGCCTGGTCGCTGCACTTCTGCTCGGCGGCCTGCTGTTGCTCGGTTTACGCAGCCTGCGCCAGCTGCTGGCCGGTGCGCCACTCACCTGGCGCCTGGGGCTGGGCCAGCTATTGCGCCACCCCACGGCGGCAGCAGGCCAGGCCCTGGCATTCGGCCTGATACTGCTGGCCATGGCCTTGGTCGCCCTGCTGCGCGCAGAGCTGCTCGATACCTGGCAAGCACAGCTACCCAAGGATGCGCCTAACCACTTCGCCCTGAACATCCTGCCAGATGACCGTGAGCCGTTCATTCAACACCTGCACCAGGTCAATGCCGCCTCAGCGCCGCTGTACCCGGTGACGCCCGGGCGCCTGGTGCAAATCAACGAAAAACCGGTACAGCAGGTGGTCAGCAAGGACTCGGCAGGCGAGCGCGCCGTGCAGCGCGACCTCAGCCTGACCTGGGCCGCCGAGTTGCCCGAAGGCAACGTGCTGACCGCAGGCAGTTGGTGGCCAGCCTTGCCAGCCGACAACGATATCCCCGGGGTTTCGGTGGAGGCGGAACTGGCCAGCAGCCTGAAACTGCAGATGGGCGACCTGCTGACGTTCGATATTGGCGGCCAGCAGCGCCAGGCCCGCGTCAGCAGCCTGCGCAACGTGCATTGGGACAGCTTCCAGCCGAACTTCTACATGATCTTCCAGCCTGGCACGCTGCAGGGGCTGCCGACCACTTACCTGACCAGCTTCTACCTGGCACCGGGGCATGACCTGGATGTCGTCGCGCTGTCACGGGCATTTCCGGCGGTGACCATCCTGCAGGTGGATGCCTTGCTCGACCAGCTGCGCAGCATTCTCGCCCAGGTAACCCTGGCGGTGGAGTATGTGTTGCTGTTCGTGCTGGCCGCCGGGCTGGCAGTGCTGTTCGCCGGCTTGCAGGCCACGCTGGACGAACGCATTCGCCAAGGCGCACTGTTGCGCGCACTGGGCGCGGCGCGGCCGTTGCTGGTCAAGGCCCGGCGAATCGAGTTCGGCCTGCTGGGTGCGGCCAGCGGGCTATTGGCGGCCGTGGGCTGCGAACTGATTACCTGGGTGCTGTACCGCTATGCCTTCGATTTGCAGTGGAGCCCGCACCCGTGGCTGCTGGTGTTGCCGCTGACGGGGGCACTGCTGGTGGGTGGTGCTGGGGTGCTGGGAACACGGCGGGCGTTGAATGCCAGCCCGCTGGCGGTGTTGCGCGAGGCTTGAGACCTGGCTGTCAGCGCTTCTGCCGGGACAGCACATGCCTCAAGCTGACGCAAGACGGGCCAGTCAGTCCGTCGAGACGCCCTGGCCGTAACGGATGCTGCTCACATACCAGGTCGCTTCACCGGTAGGTGTATGCACCACCACCTCATCACCCTCCTCCTTCTTCAGCAAGGCACGGGCCATGGGCGAATCGATCGAGATGTAATCGTTGCGCCCGTAGATCTCGTCGTAGCCGACAATGCGAAACTTCATGGTCTCGCCCTCGTCGTTCTCGATCTCAACCCAGGCACCGAAAAACACTTTGCCTTCCTGCTCGGGCGAGTACGCCACCACTTTCACATCTTCAAGCCGCTTGCGCAGGTATCGCACCCTGCGGTCGATTTCGCGCAGCAGCTTCTTGTTGTACTGGTATTAGGGCCCCAGATAAAAACATACTATTCACAAGACGTGACTCTACCTCAGTTCAGAGCGCCCCGGCGTTGCCAACGCGCAAGATCATCCTGGGATCGGTTCTACTACACAGGTCAACGCAGGAAATGCGCTGCTTCGGTCTGGTCGCTTCTGCGGGTGCGGATACGCCGGTTTCCGCTCACCTGCTGAGAAAACGCGAATCTGTCGCAAAGGGTGAAGATGCAGCTCCACGCGATCGCGCTAGAGGACTAAAACTGTCTTAGCCCGCAAAAGCGCGGATTGCATGGTGGTTGTGGCCCCGCCCATGAGTTTACGTGGGTACACAGTCATGCCAATGCGGTGAGCGAGCGCCGGCGGAGGATAGCGCGCGCTCCCACCAACCTGCCACTCACCGACCAAACGATGATGAGCCAGCCACATTGATGACCTGTGTATGAACAATGATGCTGCTATCAAGACGCTGGATCACACCATAGCCCGGTGCCTCATCCACGGGTAGGAGTTTGTGCTGTTGCATGTCCAACTCAAACCCGACATGTGGTGTCGTCATCACTGCATAGGGAAAGCCACCCCACGTACCTGAGATGCTACGGTGCACATGGCCACAGAACAGGTGAATCAACCGATGTGAGTGGCGGTGCAGGATTTCCAGTAGCCCCGCATCGCCTTCGTTCAGCCGCATTTTATCCAGCGCAGGAATGCCTATCATAGTCGGGGGATGATGCATAAAAAGTAAGGCCGGGCAGTCACAGTGACCCAGTGCTCGATCAAGCCACTGCAATCGTACACTGTCCAACTGCCCATGATGCTTGCCACCCGCGGCGACTGTATCCAGGTAAATCAGCTGGTGACCGTCGACCATCTCACTGCTTTGCACATATCCAAACTCGTTGGGCATATCTGGAAAGGCCTCGAGGAACGCGGCCCTATCGTCATGATTGCCCACCAAAAGCCTGGCTGGCATCGGCATTTCCTCCAGTAGCTCCTTCAAAAGCCCATATGCACCTGTATGGCGGAGCTGAATGAGGTCACCGGTAATGACCAAGCGGTCCGCATCCGCATGGTGTGCACGTACATCATCGAGGCACAGCTTTGCTCTAAAGGCAGGATCAACCCCCCGAGGGGGGTCACCTCCGGGGACGACTAAGTGAAGATCAGACAACCAGGCAATTTTCATTTGCGCTCTCCTGACATCGCGTCAGCGAGGTTTTTAGCAATCGCTGCCTGGTGCTCTTCTGCTTGCTCCACACGTTCAGAATATCTGTCCACCAGATAATCGGAGCGTTCACGTACCAGCAACGTAAATTTGAACAGCTCCTCCATGACATCGACGATGCGGTCATAGTAAGGCGACGGCTTCATACGCCCTGCATCATCGAATTCTTGATGGGCGCGAGGCACGGACGACTGATTCGGGATCGTGACCATACGCATCCATCGTCCCAGAACCCGTAGAGCATTTACGGTGTTAAAGGATTGAGCCCCACCGCTGACCTGCATCACGGCCAATGTTCTGCCCTGAGAAGGACGTACAGCTCCTTCGGAAAGAGGCAGCCAGTCGATCTGGGTTTTAAAAATCCCAGTCATGTTGCCGTGACGTTCAGGGCTGCACCAAACCTGTCCCTCAGACCACAAGGACAACTCTCGCAGCTCTTTGACCTTAGGGTGATCAGGAGAAGCCGTGTCAGGCTGCGGCAGGCCTGCCGGATCAAAGATACGTACTTCAGCCCCAAGCTTGCGCAGTATCCGAGCACCCTCCTCAGTCACTAAGCGGCTGTAGGAGCGTTCTCGCAAGGATCCGTAAAGCATTAGAATTCGAGGTGGGTGACTCATCGGCTGACGAGCTTCAAGCTTGTCAGCAATCGAAGAATCAAACGCCTCTTCCTTCAAATTAGGGGCTTGTAGGGTCGAAATGTCAGTCGTCGAGTTACTCATGAAATGATGCCTCACTGAATTGCAAGAGGCCCAATCGGCCTATGCATTGATGGTCAATGCATAGTACAAGCAGATACATTGCCCATCAAGGTATAGCCGGGTATTTTTATCCGTTGCCGACGAAATGTCGTGCCTGGACAGCGGATTTTCTGGCTCACTGAAAGCCATTGGATAGAATTTCAACCATGACCAAATCAACAACAGAACCCACGAAGGCATCCAAACCTGTGATTGATTACACCGATCGAATGTACTGGAACGGCATCATCAAAATGAGCCTTTCCAAGTTCTTCATTCTGAGCGTGTTGCACGAGCGCCCCATGCACGGTTACGAAATCGCTCGTGAAGTCGAAGGGACTACTCACGGATGCTGCGCCCCTACCGAAGGCACGATTTACCCCGTCCTCCGCGAGTTTGAGCAAGGCGGTTACGTTACAGTCCAAAGCGAGACGGTCGCCGGTCGAGGCCGAAAGGTTTACACGCTGACCGACAAAGGTCGCGAGGCTTCCGCCGTAGCTGCCGACGCATGGATGGAGGTGGCTGCTTACATAAAGAAGCGTAATTAGTCGTGCTGGGCCACTCTTGAATGATCCCGTCTTGCTCTGAATCATCGGCGACTTTTCAGGGAGCAACGGACCGGTAGCAAAACTGCCGCGAGAACCGTGCACTAGCGCCCTACTAGAACGAAATCCTGCTAACTGACCCCAGCTTCGGCGGCCCGTGACGCACTCCTAGAGGTGTATTAACTCGACGATCGAATAGGCAGACGAAAGCTGCAATGCAACGCCACAGCGATCAGCATCGCCGTTAGCAGGAGCATCACCGAGGCGCCCTGTGCGCCTAACACTAGGGCCGCAGCTAATGGGCCTGCGGCCTGTGCCAGGAGCATGGGCCGCGCCAGTGCTCCCATTCTTGTGCCGTACCCCTCCGCCCCAAACAGCACCAATGGCAATGTACCTCTCGCGATAGTGAGAATGCCCATGCCGGCACCGTAAAGCGCTGCTGCGGCAAATGCCAACCAAGGCACGCCGGGAATAAACAGACAGATGCCAATCAAACTCACCAGCACACCGATACGGGCGGACCAGCTCGGATGAAGATGCGGAGCGATGGAGAACTCCAGTACCCTAGCCACCACTTGGGCCGGTCCAATTACCATACCAACCGCCAATACCGTTACTGCCGGTAGCCCCAGTTGCTTGAGCGCGGTGAGCAGGTGCACGGAAAGAGTGGCCATGACGAAGGCAATCACCGTCAACAGCCCTGCAACGAGCCAAAATAGTCGGCGACTACCTTCATCAAGTGTAAGAGGGATCGAAGCTCCAGGAGCGGATTGCTTTCCGTGATTTGTCGGCTTGGGCACAGCCAACCAGTGAATCGGTAGACCAACTAGCACATGCACCGCGACAAGTATCAAACAGGTTTCCCGCCAGCCGATCGACGACTCCAGCGCAGCGATCGCAGGCCATCCGGCTGTGCTGGCGAAACCGCCTATCAGAGTAAGCCCAGTAATTGCTCCCCGTGCGCGCTCACCTAAGAGCGTGCCCAGCGTAGCAAATGCCGCATCGTACAAGCCGGAGGCCATGGCCACGCCCAGTAGCGACCAAGCCAGGTAGTATTGCCACAAATTGCTCGCCACAGACATCACTAGAAGCCCAGCGCCTAGCATAAACGAGCTGAAGGCAAGTACAGAACGTCCGCCACGCCGATCAATCATTCTCCCAGCAAGTGGTGCGCATAGACCGGCTACCAACATGCCCCAGGATAATCCACCTACGACAGACGATAGCGACCACCCCGTATCTCGGGTGATTGGGCCGGCGAGGACAGCAGGTAGGTAAAACGTCGACCCCCAAGCCAAGATTTGAGTTACGCCCAAAGTGAGCACCAACCGATAACGGTTCTCGCTGACTGGCAGGTGCGCTTCGTGTCGTGTCACGGCAGCTTGCCTATTTAGTTGGTAGTGACAACCAAGATAGTCGACCGATCCCCCACCCGTCAATCCGGTGACTGGCGAGTTGACGACTATGCTCATCCCACCTATCGTTGTAAGTAACAACCAATTGGAAATGATATGCCGCACGAATGTAACGACGACCTGAGTCAGGACGCCGAAGCTCTGTATGAGGCCTTAAACCAGCTAGTGCGGGTTCACCAGTTCAGGGATCGTGACCGCATCTGCTGCTACGACGTTTCCGTTACTCAGTGCTACGCCGTTGAAACGCTAGTAAAGCAGGGTCCGCTACGTCTGCAGGCATTGGCCGAAGAGATGTTTTTAGACAAGAGTACAGCCAGCCGCGTGGTCGACACGCTGGAGCGCAAGGGCTACGTCACACGTATTGACGATCCCGAAGATCGTCGCGCCGTACGCGTCCAGGTCACCGAAGCCGGCATCAATCTGTACGAGCGCATCCGCACCGATTTGATTGCTGAAGAGAAAGAAATGATCAGTGGCATGACTCCGGAAGTACGCCAAGGAGCGCTAACGCTTCTGCGGCAACTAACCCGCGCCACAGAGGTCCGTTGCGGCTTGATCGACGAACCTTACTCGGTTCTGGCCCTGAAGGAGTGATGGGCCTTTTTTTACGCAAATTGTTGTCAGTGCCAACCAAAATAAGAGGCCAAATGCATATCCGCCTAGCCCATCTCAGCGATCTTCAAGTCATCGCCGCGATTTACAACGAAGGGATCGAAGACCGCAGCTCCACGTTTGAGACCCAGCCTCGAACCGCTATGGATGTACAGCCCTGGGTTGCCGATATGTCTCGCTTCCCGGTGCTGGTCGTCGAGCTGAACGGCGCAGTAGTGGCATGGGCAAACCTAAGCAGCTACCGGTCGCGCTCCTGCTATGCCGGCATCGCTGATTTCTCGATTTACCTGCGGCGTGATGTCCGTGGGCGTGGCATCGGAAAAGCACTGCTGAACGCATTGTTGAACGAAGCAGAAGCACGGGGCTTCTGGAAAGTCCTTTCCCGCATTTTCACCCTCAACGAAGCGAGCCTCGCGCTCTGCCAGTCCTGCGGTTTCAGAAAGGTCGGCGTCTATGAAAAACACGCATGCCTTGAAGGACGCTGGCTTGATTGCGCCATCGTTGAACGAGTCTTCCCCTCCAACCAACCTGACACAGGAGAACGAGCATGAGCCAATCTGATCTTCCCATCGTAATCATCGGCGCCGGCCCCGTGGGGCTGGCGGCGGCTGCGCACGCACTGGCCCGGGGTATGAACCCACTCATTTTTGAAGCAGGCGCCCAGGCTGGAGAAAGCATCAGCCAATGGGGCCACGTCAGCATGTTCTCGCCGTGGGAATACAACGTAGACAAGGAGGCTGCAAAGTTACTGTCGGCAACGGGCTGGCAAGCGCCTGATTCCGACACGTACCCCACAGGTCGTGAACTGCTGGATCACTACTTGCTCCCGCTAGCTGAGCTACCAGTCATCAAGGAACGACTTCATCTGAACTCTCGCGTCACTGCTGTGACGAAAGTCGGCGCTGATGTGCAGAAAACCAAAGGCCGCGAATCTGCCGCGTTCCTGGTGCGTGTCAAAGGGCCAAAGGGTGAGCAAGACATCCAAGCTCGCGCAGTCATCGATGCCTCGGGCACGTACGAGACCCCAAACTGGATGGGCGCATCCGGCATTCCGGCATTGGGGGAGTTGAACGCCAAAGCGCATATTGCCTACGGGCTTCCCGATGTCAGCGGCAATGCGCGTGATCGTTATCTCGGGCGCCGAGTACTGGTTGTAGGGGGTGGACACTCGGCATTCAACGCTCTTCAGGATCTGGTCCAATTGCCCGGCACCCAGGTTTCGTGGGCTATTCGCGGACACTCGCTAGATAAAATTCTGGGCGGTGGTGCCAATGACAAATTGGCCGAACGCGGCAGCCTGGGTCTGCGAATCCGTGCATTGCTCGAACAGGGAAAGATCTCGCTGCACCAGGACATCGCCATCAGCCAGGTCGACACGACCGAACAGGGGCTGGTCGTGCACAGCAATGGCCAACGACTGTCAGAGGTGAATGAGATCATCGTCGCCACAGGTTTCCGCCCAAATCTGCAGCTTCTGGGCGAGCTACGACTGGCCATCGACCCCGCTACACAGAGCCCTGTTCAGTTGGCCCCGTTGATCGACCCGAATGAGCACAGCTGCGGTACCGTTCGCCCCCATGGTATCGATGAGCTATCTCATCCCGACGCAGGCATCTTTATCGTAGGCATGAAGAGCTACGGTCGTGCTCCGACGTTCCTGATGATCACCGGTTATGAGCAGGTCCGCTCAATCGTGGCCGGGCTCGCGGGCGACTGGGAAGCGGCACGGCGTGTCGAACTCGAACTGCCTGAAACCGGTGTCTGCAGCCTTCAGTTTGAGGAGCAAGATGAAGCTTCAAGCTGCTGCACGCCCAAGCCCGTTACTCAGGCCAGTTGCTGCAGTTCACCGGAGCCTCTGACCAAGCCAGTCCCGAAATCGAGCTGTTGCACTCCAGCAAGCCGCACCTGAGTCCCCCCTCCGCTCCTGCCCCTTCGACCTGCTGGACGTAAATCCTAGCGGGTGAAGCGGGCGGACGAACGCCTCCTACAGATTCGTCATCCGGTATTCCACTGCAGCCAGAAATCCAGCCACCGATCATCAAGTGCTTGCGATACATTCGAAAAAGCGTATATTCGAGAAAACGCATATACAGAGTGCCTAGTGATGACCGGCAAGATCCGCGTCCTGTTTGTTTGTACTGCAAACGCTGCTCGCTCCCAGCTCGCCGAAGCTCTCCTACGGCATACGGACTCCGTGCACTTCGAAGCCTTCAGCGCAGGTACCCAACCTGGCCAAGTCGACCCGCGCACCTATGAGGCCCTCGAATATCTCGATATCGATACCAAGGCTCTACGCAGCAAGTCCATCGACGAGTTCGCAGGGGAACAGTTCGACTACGTGATTACGCTCTGTGACAAGGCAGCCCATGAGTGCCATGCGTTGCCTGCCTTCGACGAGGTACTGTCGTGGAACTTCGAAGACCCTGTCACCAGTGACCATCACGACGCCTTCCGACACACGCTTCACGAGATTCATGAGCGCATCAAGATGTTCGTCCTCGTGAAAACCAAACACTGAGAATCGCTATGACTGACTCGCTTACCCCCACCAAAGTCTTCAAATGCCTCGCCGACGAAAACCGCATTCGGATGATGCTGCTGATCGCTCGCGAGGAAGAACTCTGCGTCTGTGAACTGACCTGCGCGCTGGAAGAAAGCCAGCCCAAGGTTTCCCGCCACCTGGCGCAGCTGCGCACGTGCGACCTGCTGGAAGACCGCCGCCAGGGCCAGTGGGTTTATTACCGGCTGCATCCATCGCTTCCCGCCTGGGTACGTGAGGTCCTGGCAACGACGCTTGAGGCCAACCGCGAATGGCTAAGTACGAGCACCAAACGACTGGACACCATGGGTGATCGCCCACAACGCGTCGCCACCTGCTGCTAAACCTTGCCGAGAAAAACCGATGAAAGTTCTGTTCCTCTGCACCGCCAATAGCTGCCGCAGCATTCTCTCCGAGGCCGTTTTCAACCACCTGGCTCCGGCCGGCATGAAGGCTTACAGCGCCGGCAGCCAGCCAAAGGGTGAGGTACACCCGCTGTCCATCACCGCGCTGCAGCGTGCCGGTATCTCCACCGAAGGCCTCAGTAGCAAGTCCAGTGACGCGCATGCCGAGCTGGCACCGGACTTTGTCATCACCGTCTGCGACAAGGCCGCTGGCGAAGCCTGCCCCGTGTTCTTCGGACCATCAGTGAAAGCGCACTGGGGACTTTCTGACCCTTCGGATTTGCACGGTAGCGCCGCCGAGCTGGACGCGGCGTTCGACAACACGCTTGAGCAGATCAAGCGACGCCTCAAGGCATTCATCGCGCTGCCTTTCGACCAAATGGATGCCGCCCAGCTCAAGGTCGAGCTGGCCCGCATCGGAACGCTCTGACGTTTAGGGAGATCCACCATGAGCAAGAGCCGACTTTCATTCCTAGACCGCTACCTGACGGTCTGGATCTTTCTGGCCATGGGCCTGGGCATAGGGCTGGGCAGCCTGTTCCAGGGGTTGCCAGCGTGGCTGAACAGTCTGTCGGTGGGCTCGACAAACATCCCCATCGCCATTGGCCTCATCGTCATGATGTACCCACCGCTGGCGAAGGTGAAATACGAGGAGTTGCCGCAGGTCTTCAAGGACAAGCGCATCCTTGCCCTGTCGCTGATCCAGAACTGGGTGATCGGCCCGGTCCTGATGTTCGGGCTGGCCGTTGTCTTCCTTTCCGACAAGCCTGAGTACATGACCGGCCTGATCCTCATCGGCCTGGCGCGCTGCATCGCCATGGTGCTGGTGTGGAACCAGATCGCTGGTGGCAACAACCAGTACGTGGCCGGTCTGGTCGCCTTCAACAGCATTTTCCAGATCCTGTTCTTCAGTGTGTACGCCTGGATCTTCCTGGGCCTGCTGCCGCCACTGTTTGGCCTTGAGGGTAGCGTCATCGAGACCAGCTTCCTCGAAATCGCCCAATCGGTACTGATCTATTTGGGTATCCCGTTCCTGGCCGGTTTCCTGACCCGCAAGATCATAATCAGCAGCAAGGGCGAGACCTGGTATCAGGAGCGATTCATTCCGAAGATCAGCCCGCTGACCCTCGTAGCGTTGCTGCTGACCATCGTCGCCATGTTCAGCCTGAAAGGCGACATGGTGCTGCAACTGCCGCTAGATGTGCTGCGCATCGCTATCCCGCTGACCATCTACTTCGTGGTGATGTTCTTCATCAGCTTCTGGATGGGCAAGCTGCTGGAAGCTGACTATCCACGTACCACTGCGCTGGCGTTCACCGCAGCGAGCAACAACTTCGAACTGGCCATTGCCGTGGCCATCGCCACCTTCGGTCTTGCCTCGCCGGTCGCGTTTGCCACCGTCATCGGGCCCTTGGTGGAAGTGCCGGTACTTATCTCCCTGGTGGGCGTGGCCATGTGGCTCAAGCGCCGCTGGTTCGATCAGCCATCTGGCGCCTTGTCTCAGGAGTAAATCATGGCCGAACACCACATCCCAAATATCGACAACGATCTGGTCGACCTGCCGACAGAAGACAAACTGGCAGTCGAGCAAAAGTCCACCCACAAGCCTCGCATCCTACTGCTGTACGGATCGACCCGCGAACGCTCGTTCAGCCGCCTGCTGACGGAAGAAGCGGCGCGCCTGCTGGAGCACTTCGGTGCCGAGACGCGCATCTTCAATCCGACCGGGCTGCCACTGGCGGATGACGTGCCTGATGACCACCCCATGGTCAAGGAACTGCGCGATCTGGTGCTGTGGTCCGAAGGCATGGTCTGGTGCTCGCCGGAACGCCACGGTGCAATGACCGGTGTGTTCAAGTCGCAGATCGACTGGATTCCACTGAGCATGGGCGCCGTGCGCCCGACCCAAGGCAAAACCCTTGCGGTGATGCAGGTCTGCGGTGGCTCGCAGTCGTTCAACGTGGTCAACCAGCTGCGCGTCCTCGGTCGCTGGATGCGCATGTTCACCATCCCTAACCAGTCGTCCGTGCCGAAGGCCTATCTGGAATTCGACGAGGCGGGCCGCATGAAGCCCTCTTCGTACTACGACCGTGTCGTCGACGTGATGGAGGAGCTAGTGAAGTTCACCCTGCTGCTTCGTGATCGCTCCGACTACCTGGTCGATCGCTACTCCGAACGTAAAGAGTCGGCTGAAGAATTATCCAAGCGTGTCAATCAACGATCCATTTGAGGCTTTGTGAGCATGCAATTGCACCCGTATTCCGTGTTGGCTAACTCCGAACTGGTCGGCCAGCTGATCTTCACTCCGTGCCCAGGTACCAAGGAGACATCGGTATCTCAGGCTCTGGCAACGTTGCACGAAGCCGGCGCGAGCGTGCTGGTAACGCTGATGCCGAGTGAAGAACTGCTGCAGAACGAGATCGATCTGCTTCCCGAGGAGTGCCAACTGCTCGGCCTCGAATGGTTCCACCTGCCAGTCGAGGACGACGAAGCACCCGGTGAGCCGTTTGCTGCTGCCTGGGAAACTCACCGGGAACGCCTGAAAGAGCTGGTGAAGACCGGTGAGACGATCGCCATTCACTGCAAGGGCGGCTCTGGACGCACCGGCTTGTTTGCGGCCCGCCTGATGATCGAGTGCGGCATTCCTGTGCAGGAAGCTGTTGCCCAGGTCCAGGCCCTGCGCCCACGTGCGATTCAGAACCCTGCACACGTTGAGTACATCAACCAGTTCAGCGACACCCTCTGACCTTTCGCTAATCGCGATTCGAGAACAAGAACATGGCTATCAAAGTAGGTATCAATGGGTTTGGTCGTATTGGTCGCTTGGCGCTTCGCGCGTCCTGGGACTGGCCGGAATTTGAGTTTGTACAGATCAATGACCCGGCCGGTGACGCCGAGACCCATGCCCATCTGATCAACTTCGACTCGATCCACGGACGCTGGCACCGTGAAGCCCGCGCAGAAGGCGATGCGGTAGTGATCGAGGGCAAGTGCATCAAGGTCACCGCGAACAAGACCATCGCGGACACCGACTGGTCGGGCTGCGACCTGGTCATCGAGGCCAGCGGCAAGATGAAGTCGGTAACCGTGCTCCAGGCCTACCTGGATCAGGGCGTCAAACGTGTGGTCGTCTGCGCCCCAGTGAAGGAGAAAGGCGCACTGAACGTGGTAATGGGCGTCAACCAGCACCTGTTCGACCCGGCGCAGCACCGTATCGTCACCGCCGCCTCCTGCACCACCAACTGCCTGGCCCCGGTGGTCAAGGTGATCCACGAGAACCTGGGCATCCGTCACGGCTCGATCACCACCATTCACGACCTCACCAATACCCAGAGCATCCTCGATACACCGCACAAGGACTTGCGTCGTGCCCGTGCCTCAGGCATGAGCCTGATCCCGACCACCACGGGCTCGGCTACTGCAATCGCCGAGATCTTCCCCGAGCTGCGCGGCAAGCTGAATGGTCACGCCGTGCGTGTACCGCTGGCCAATGCCTCCCTGACCGATTGCGTGTTCGAGGTGGAACGTGAGACGACGGCTGAAGAGGTCAACGCGCTGCTGAAAGCCGCTGCCGAAGGGCCGCTGAAGGACATCCTGGGCTACGAAGAACGCCCTCTGGTGTCCATCGACTACCGCACCGATCCGCGGTCCTCGATCATCGATGCGTTGTCGACCATGGTAGTCAGCGGCACCCAGGTGAAGATCTACGCCTGGTACGACAACGAATGGGGCTACGCCAACCGTGCTGCGGAACTGGCACGCCTGGTCGGCATGGCGGAGTAAACGGCGATCATGAAGGCGTTGTCAGCCCTGTCTGCGGAAGTGCGTCAGTACCTGCTGGTTACCGGCAATTACTGGGCCTTCACCCTCACCGACGGCGCATTGCGCATGTTGGTGGTACTGCACTTCCATTCGCTGGGCTACACGCCGCTGCAGATTGCGGCGCTGTTCCTGTTCTACGAAGTGTTCGGCGTGATCACCAACCTGGTGGGCGGCTACCTCGGCGCCCGCCTGGGACTAAACCGCACCATGAACATCGGCCTTGGTATGCAGGTCGTTGCCCTGCTGATGCTCACGGTACCAGCAGCCTCGCTGACGGTGCCGTGGGTGATGGCCGCCCAGGCGCTCTCCGGCATCGCCAAGGACCTGAACAAGATGAGCGCCAAGAGCTCCATCAAGCTCCTAGTGCCGGACAGCCAGCAAGGCACTCTCTACAAATGGGTGGCCATCCTGACGGGCTCGAAAAACGCGCTCAAAGGCGTGGGTTTCTTCCTCGGAGGAGCACTGCTTGTGCTGCTCGGTTTCACCCAGGCGGTACTGGCCATGGCGGCGGTGCTGGCCCTGATCTGGATCGGCAGTATGATCCTGCTGAAAAAAGACTTGGGCAAAGCCAAGGCCAAGCCGAAGTTCCGCGACATGCTGTCCAAGAGCCGGGCAATCAACATCCTCTCCGCCGCACGGCTTTTTTTGTTTGGTGCCCGGGACGTCTGGTTCGTCGTGGCGTTGCCGGTGTACCTGAGCTCTGCGTTTGGCTGGGATTTCTGGCTGGTCGGAGGCTTCTTGGCCGCGTGGGTAATCGGCTACGGCATTGTCCAGTCGTTTGCCCCCCATATCACCGGCAAGAGCCGTGGTCATCTACCCGATGGCCGAGCAGCCTTCATTTGGGCAATCGCCTTGGCCGGGCTGCCTGCGCTCATTGCCGTGGGCCTGTCGGCGGGCTGGTCGGCGCAGGTAGTCTTGCTCGGTGGGTTGATGCTGTTCGGCGTGCTGTTCGCGGTGAACTCATCGCTGCACAGCTACCTCATCGTCAGTTATGCCAAGGAAGACGGCGTCTCACTGGATGTGGGCTTTTACTACATGTCCAACGCCCTGGGTCGCTTGGTCGGCACACTGCTGTCAGGTTGGGTGTTTCAGGCCTATGGGCTGGAGGCTTGTTTGTGGGTCTCCAGCATCTTCGTATTGGCCGCCGCACTCATCTCGATTGCGCTTCCCAGGCACAGTGAAATGGCACAGCAGACGCACTGATTCGCGAGAAAAAGCGGAGGCCATCAGGCCTCCGCTCTCACCACAAATTGCTCAATTTCTGCTGCGGTACTTCGGGCCGTGCGGGTCACTCCGATCAAGGTCGCCGAGGCAGAGCCTGTCCACTCGCCATAGCCCACCAACCACAGTCTGGGCTCACTCACAGATCGCGTCCCTTCGACTTCTACACGTCCTTGCTCAGTAACAACCCCAAGGCTGGCGAGGTGTCCCAAGGCGGGTTTGAACCCGGTACACCAGATCACCGCATCGACTGCGGTCTCCGAGCCGTCTGCCCAGACCACACCGTCAGGGGTGAAACGAGCGAAGGGTCTAACCGCGTGCAGAACGTCTCGCTCACGCGCCTCCACCACAGGCGGGACCATCACCACGTCGCCCAAACCGCCGACCGGCTGCTCAATGACACGCCCCTCCGTCTGCGCTTTCCAGCGCTCCGTAGCCCGCTCGAAGAGCACTCGGCCATCTACATCATCGGGTAGGAAGAGAGGATCAGTGGGGGTTACCCAGGTCGCATCCGCTACTTTGGAAACCTCTGCGAGAATCTGCGCGCCGGAGTTGCCGCCGCCAACGACCAGCACGCGCTTGCCAGAGAAGGCCTGAGGTTCAACGTAGTTAGCCGAATGCAGCTGTTGGCCACGGAACAGCTCAGCGCCGGGGTAGGCAGGTATGTTCGGATTGCTCCAAGTGCCTGTGGCACTGACCACTGCTTTGGCATCCCAATGGCCAGACTCGGAATGGACACGTAACGCGCCGGCAACGCGCTCAACTGAGGTAACACGCACCGGCCGTTCGATCGGAAACTGATAGCGCCCCTCATACAGGGTGAGGTAGTCGATGACATGCTCGCGAGACGGATAGCCATCCTGGACAGGTGGCATCATCCACCCGGGAATGGAGCTCCACGTGGCCGGCGAGAACAGCCGCAGGGAATTCCAGCCGTGTCGCCAAGCTCCGCCCGCTGCTTCCTCGGCATCGAGCATGATGAACGAAAGCTCCGTGCGGCGAAGGAAGTAGGCGGTTGCCAAAGCCGCTTGCCCCCCGCCAATGATGACTACATCCCACACCCGCTCTCCATAAGCCGTCATTCAACCCCCCTTCGAAACAGTGATGAAGCACATCATTTCAGAAAGCGAAGCTGAATTATAACCAAAGCCATACCCAGCTCAGGCGCACTAAGTGGCACTGATCGCAACCGATTGATCAAGCCGAATGCAATTGGGTGGTCGAGTCGAATGCAAACAGATGGTCAAATGACCGCAACTACCCTCCGGCCCTCCTCCCGCATGTAGGTGGCCAGCTCGCGTAAATCGGCAGCGCTCAACGCGCCTTGCCGGCAGGGCAAGATAGTTTGTAGCCTACGGGTTCCCTCAACGGAGAAACCTGATGTCCTCCAGCAACGAAAGCAACACCCCTGACAAGAAAGACGACTCGCTCCCGATGCCTGAGTTGACGGTGATCAACCCCAACTTCTCTTTTGACTCCAAGGAGCGGGATGTCGCGGCAGCCCTCAAACGTCTTCCAAAACTACGCTCTGACCTGCACGCTGACCTCGTTCGACTGATCGATGAGGGCAAATCGGTCGATGAGGCAGTGCGGATCATCAAGCGCAAGATCGATAGCGAACCCAAAGGGCCAGGCGAGGATTGATACACACAGCCCCGCATGACTGCTCCTGTGGGGCTACGCGGAGCCAGCTCGCCTAAAACGGTCCTCGGATTTCTTCCGGGTAGGGCTTCAGAGTCAACATCCGCGCATTGATACGCTAGTGGCTGATCAGGAGAACCAAAATTGTTGCGGCCGGGCCATCACGCGCTCAAACGAGCGATCACCTATGTCATTGCCAAGCCTGCGGAATCGCTGCATTCGACTTTTTGGAAAAGTGGGAGAGTGGCTTGGGAGTGACTTGCACCCTCCACCCCCGCGATCTACATAGCTTCCATCCGCTCAGCATCCGAAATGATCCAGCCATGTTAGCCCATCCATGACAATGCTGGCCGCTTGCATCGCCTGACATAAGGCGGTTTTCTGAATCCCGCCCTCGCATTGAGGCATTGAGCGCTCAGCCCCTGCTGACTATTGACAATGCCGTCACTGAGAGCAATACAAGCAAAAAGCTAGCAATGGCCATGTGCCACTCGAAATGATAGCTTGACGCTGCTATTAGGCAGGGACGTCTATTGAGGCTGAAGGCGACCGTGCTTTACATCAACCGTGCAGGCAGCGCACATGGAGCAGGAATTGTCAGATGGTCGACTTCAATTCAAAGCTTTTGAATATCTCACAAGAGAGCAAAATTGACCCGCTCGAGCTTTATGAAACGTTGGACAGAGCTAGCGACAAAGGTCCTCTGAGAGAGGCACAGCAAGAAGTTCTTACCGAATGGCACACAAACCATCGCACTCAACGAGACACAATTGTTAAGCTGCATACTGGCCAAGGCAAAACATTAATAGGACTGCTGATGCTGCAGTCTTTGATAAATGAAAAAAAAAGGCCCCGCACTCTACATATGCCCTGACAACTTACTTATAAGCCAGACAAAAGAGCAAGCGAAGTTATTCGGCATTAAAGTATGCGATGACTCCGACGACATACCTGACGAATTTACAAGCGGCGAAAAAATTTACGTCACATCTGTCCAAAAGCTTTTCAATGGCGTCACAAAATTCTCACTTGGAGCTAGATCCCTCAAAGTTGAATCCATCTTAATGGATGATGCCCATGCCTGCGCCGATAGAATTCGAAGTGCATGCTCTCTTAAAATACCTCAAGACGAGCACGCTTACAGCGAGTTGTTATCTTTATTCGCTCATCATTTAACAAGACAGGGGGAAGGGACTTTTGCAGACATCGAAAACAAGAGGTACGGCTCATACCTTCCCGTTCCATATTGGGCATGGTTAGACAACATTGAAGAAATCGCAAGAATACTGTCTCGGCACCAGGATAAAAAAAGTATTCGATATACTTGGCCACTTATTAAAGACCGACTAAATCAGTGCCAGTGTATAATTTCCGGCTCCAGCATTGAAATTGAGCCATATATCGCACCACTCGAAATGTTTGGATCCTACTGGAAGGCCAACCACCGAATTTTCATGTCGGCCACAGTTACTGATGACGCTTTTCTTGTTAAGGGTTTAAGGCTCACTCCAGGGACAATTACATCACCGCTAACCTATGCCAAAGAAAAATGGTCTGGGGAAAAAATGGTCCTTATCCCGTCCCTCATGGACGAGTCTTTGGATAGAGAGACTCTGGTGAAGTATTTTGGCAATGCCTGGCCCAAGACAGACTTTGGCCGAGTTGCTTTAGTCAACAGCTTTAATAACAGTAGAGACTGGAGTAGCTACGGGGCATTAATTGCGGATGCGGAAAGCATCCAGTTACGATTGGCTGAGCTCAAAAATAAGAATTATGAGAAAGCCTTGGTGCTAGTCAATAGGTACGATGGAATCGACCTACCAGATAATGACTGTCGGATCTTGATTTTTGACGGGAAGCCGTACTCCCAAAACCTTGTTGATTTGTACGAAGAAGATTGTCGCCCAGATGCTGAGGCCACAATGATGCGAGCGGTACGATCTGTCGAGCAGGGTCTCGGTAGATGTGTACGGGGGGAAAAAGATTACGCTGCCGCAGTCCTAACTGGACCCGAGCTAATACGACTCATCCGAGATAAAAACTCTAGAAAATACCTCTCGTCTCAGGTAGCTACGCAACTAGAAATCGGCATCGAAATTTCGATGATGGCTCGAGAGGATGTCAGCGCTTCAGACCCTCGAAAAGCATTTATTGGAATGCTCAGTCAAAGTTTACAAAGAGATAGCGGCTGGAAAAATTATTACATTCAACGAATGCAGTCAGTAAAAGAACGCGGCGCAAACCAGCTGCTGCTCAAAATCTATAAAGACGAGCTGGACGCGGAGATCCTCTACCAGCAAGGTAAACATACCGAAGCCGTTGCTGCCATCCAAGCGATCGTTGACTCCAATAATTTGGGACAGGAAGACCGGGGCTGGTATCTCCAGCTCATGGCTCGGTATAGCTATTTGCATCAGCGTGAGCAATCGAACAAGTACCAAGTCGTCGCTCACCGTTCAAATCCTTTATTACTTGCACCGATATCTGGAGTCTCATTCAGCAAGCTCACAACGTCAAGCCAAGGCAGGCTGGAGCGCATTAAGTCCTGGACTGCCAATTTTGGCTCCTACGAGCAATTAAACCTGCACCTAACAGAAATTTTGGACACATTAAGCTTTGGTAAGAAAGCAGACAAATTCGAAGATGCGCTAGACAAACTCAGCTTTGCATTAGGCTTCAAAGGTGAGCGCCCCGACAAGATTTGGAAAGAAGGTCCCGACAACCTTTGGGCAATTAACGATACTGATTATTTGCTATGGGAGTGCAAGAACGATGCACTTCCTAACAAAGCGAAAATCGACAAGCGCGAATCAGAACAAATGAACAGATCTTGCGCCTGGTTCACTAAGCATTATAACGGCGGCAAGTCCCTGAACATCATAATCCACCCAAGCAACAACCTTGAGAGTGCAGGTGCATTTCTAAATGAAGTGGTAGTCCTGAAAGAAAAACCGCTGAATAAACTCAAGGCCCAGATCTCTAACTTCTTTAAAACTTTTGAGCACCAGGACTTTAAAGACCTGTCTGAACGGCAAATTAATGACAACTTAAATGCCTATGGCCTTACCGCCACAAAAATCATTGAAGACTTTACCGTAGCTGTACGGGACCATAAAGACTAAGCAGACAGCGTCAGCTAGGGCTACAGTTTAAGTAGCCCTAGCTTCTCGCACAAATTTGTATTTTCGAGTACTGGCAACATGGATATCCATAAGCATTTCAAGACACTGTGGTGGCTAGCCTTGCTAGCGCTAATCGGCTACTACTTATTCAGCCGGCTAGACAAACTCCAATCAGGGACTCCCTCATGGTTCGACGCCCTTGCTTTCGTGGTCTGGGTAGCACTGAGTATCGGGCCTTTTTACTCTGAAATTGAGCTACCAGGAGTAAAACTCAAAAAAGAAGTAACACAATTAAAAGAAAACATGTCAGCAGAGATTGCGTCTATTAAATCGTCCATACAGCAAAGCAACGATCTACGCCAGATAACCAATATTGGATTCCCTTTGACCCCCGCACCAGATTCTAAGCTACACGATATAGGTGAAGCGGTTAAACGGGCGGTATCTGAATACATGTCAGAATCTGGAGAACCCCCTAAGAAAAATCCAACCGAAAAGCATTCTCGCGACAACGAAGACATCCCCGCTGATGCTAAAACCCTGTTCGCTGGCAGATATGCACTGGAAAGTCGAATCAGGGAAATTTACAGACCGTATGCTCAGAACATTACAAATCGCAAAGAACCGATAACCCGAATCATTCGAGAATTGGCCGGACTTGGAATATTGCCCCAAGAGCTCGTATCACCAATAATGGAAATATATGCAATATGCTCCGCAGCCATACACGGCGAAGATACGACACCAGCAAAGGTCAGCTTCGTGCAAGAAACCATACCTGAACTAACAACCGCTCTAGACGCCATATCTGCCAACTTAGAGCTAAAGCCATACTGGTCATCCCCTAAAATACGAGCAGGAATTGATGCAACCGCACTAAACTGCGCACCTTAGCACTGCACCACTAACATACAAACTTGACAAAATCAAAGCCGCCAACCTGAATTATCAGGTCAATCAGAGCAAAAGCAGGTTAGTAGTGAGATGTTGTTCGAAATTTTCGAGGAGACAGACCGATGATTCTTTATAAATACTACGATGCACGCGGCGGTCGCGAGGCGTTGAAAAGCCGCAGGCTGGGATTTCGTACCCCTTCGAACTTCAATGATCCTTTTGAACTGACCGCTCTATCCAACGGTGATGGGCCGCTATCGAAGATGCACACCTTGCGCGATCAGATTGAGCAATTGAAGAACCAGATTGTGATCCTCAGCTTGACCCGTAGCCCGTTTAATCCCCTGATGTGGGCTCACTATGGCAAAGAACATACCGGCGTGGTCATCGCCTATGACGTTAGCGGTCAGTTCCTGAATTCGCAGGAGTACAACCTAATCCCTGCGGATACGGGAGACGTCATTTACACGCACACAAAATCGCCATTCAAAATGACACCCGAAACCATGGATACACTGCAGCGCGTCTACCAGCAAGGCTTTGGAGCACCGGCTACCCAGACCTACGGGCAGCAAGCACTGGCTCGGCGTTTGTTCCTGACAAAGCATGCCAGTTGGGTTTACGAGGAAGAAGTACGCGTCGTAAAGATCGCGGACAACCTGCTCGAGGAAAACGAGGATTTTCTAGGAGACCCACTTCGTGCTTACGTTTCAGGTAAAGGCTTGCCCCTTGGCTTGCACTTGTATCGGCAAGAAGTTCCCATCGAGGCCGTTTACTTAGGTGCAAAAAATTCGTTAGCCAGCGACCCTGTTGCACGTCTTGAACTCCAAATTCTTAACTGCCCGGTTCATCAGCTCGAAGTCGATGACTCCTCATGGGACCTTGCTCCAAAGCAGTTATTTTTTTGAGGCGTTCGTAATCCTCGAAGCTACTGCGACTAAGTGGGTTGTACGCGGGGAACCAAGGGGTGAAATCAATGCGTAAGCGAATCGCGGAATGGAAGCGAGTTTTTGAGACCGAAGAGAACGCCATCACTAAAGCGTTGAATCAAATGGCGTGGGACATCGCGGCGTATTCATGTGTCGTAGAAATGGTGCGCCAAGCTCCCACGGTCTGCGGCGAAAAACAGCTGAACATTTTGATCATGGACATGCTAGCTAGCGGATTCTGGGCAGGAACCATGCAGGGTATCCGCAGACTCGTAGAGGTCGAACCTATTCGCGGCCCGAGGAGCGTGTGCTCATTAGGTAGCTTAATCGCCGACATCCGCGCCTCGCGTGGAAAGCTCACGCGCCTGGTATACGTCAGGGATATCGCTGAGCTGAATTACAATTACCGCAGCACACACGCCGCTTATGACAAATTCGCCAGTGAGCAACTCCAGCAGGGGAAGCGATCGTACTGGGTGCCCACGAAATACCACTATGAGCTAGCGGTTAAGCGGCACGAGGAGTTCGACTGGCTAAGCGGGGTGAGCGCAGGTGCATCCAGACCGGATGATCTGATACGGATCGAGGTATTCGACATGTTGGAGTCCCGCCTAGGCCGGCTATCTTCCGTCATTGAACATGTGAACGTGGACATCGCACACGCTGCAACTGAGGCTAGTCGGCAAGGGCGCATGTTAGAGCGATGGGGCCTGGCAGATGCCAAGCAAGCTTTGCGTGAAATTGCAGAAATTGCTCAGGTGGTGGGCTCCTGGTTCTGCTACAGCGGCGCCGGCACTGTTTTGCCCTTCGCCGAGTTCGATCAGTTCGCTCATTTGGACAGCCCTCTTTTTCAAGGTGACCGTGCCAAGCTGCAGGAGATATGGACGGACTTTGATCGTGAAGCACAATCATGGCACCTGGTCGATCCCACACAATGGATGCAGAGCCAATAGCCAACACAGAAGAATCAGAAAAGCGCTTGGCCAACCTCGCTCAGATATCCAGCCCCTGCAGGTCCTCGCCAAGACTGTCGACCTCGACGCTCGTTAGCTCATTACGCACAGCTTTGCCAAAAAAACGGATGAACGATTGGCCCGATCAGGGACCTCATGCGTCCTTTGCGCCATATCCTGCATGGCATTTGGGGCATTCCCACTGACCGACAAATCGAAATTCGCTGGCCAGGTCGGTCAAGCGCATCTTGCGCTCATCGCTGTCCCAGCAAGCAGTGCAGAAGCGACCGACTTCGCCTTCAAAGGTATAAACCCCCTCAGAGTTGTAGGTGGGTTTACCTTTGTCTCGCTGCTCAATCACCTGCTTGAGCCTGACTATCTCCTCTTGCGCCAATGCTAATTTCATCTTCAATTCCCCAGACTCAAGCTTCGCATCAGCCAAGGCGCTGTGAAGATCTGCGAGTATCATTTTGAAGTCCGCATCTTCGAGCTTTTTCGAAAGGTCTCGCAGCTTCCCTGACGCCTCAAGCGCCTGCTGAATCAGTGCCATCAAATCCATAGAAATACACCGCCTTGCTTAGTGGTATCGGTTGAGCGCATACAGTTGACGGATTGTAGGTGTGAAATCGAAAAGGGTCGGACCTTTAGCTGCTCAGCCAGCCTGTGCTGGAGGCCGCACCTGATGGCGATCTTGACCACCATCACCGTACCAGCGGAAACTCATCGGCGACTTCAACCTTGGAGCTGATTATGGATGAGTATCGCGACCCGCCTGTACGACTCGACTATTTCCGCTTAGTCAAACGCCTCAACGAACATCTAGCCAGCCTTGGTCAGGAGCGTATAGATGAGGACATGCGGGAAGCATGGGCCGGGTACTTCCAGGAAATGGCCATCACTCAGGACGAAATCGACATTATCGGTCCTTGGTACATTAAGCATTACTCCATAGGTCTCTCGATTCCTTCGCTACGTCAGTACGTGGAGCATCTTCGTAGACACTCCACCTTGCCAGACCAGCGTATCACTGGCGGAACCGAAAGCGATGCGGTGACCATCCTCGAAGCATGCGCAGCACTGGGACTTGATCGATACCGACTTTCCGACGCGCTTTTCCAGGCTGCCGCATTGGTTCATCACGCGGCCTATCGTGTGGATCTTCCAAACATTGATCCAGAAGATATCCGGCAGGAGATAGAGAGCCGCGCACGGCTCGCAGACTACTTCTCTCGTGACATTCTTAATGAGGCCCAGAACGGTGTCGGGGCCGCAGCCAAGCTGGGAAGAACGCTTTTTCCACGTCATTGAGCATCATTTGATGCCCCCATGGTGATGCGCCAGGGCAGGAGGAACAACTTGAGTACCACTCGCGATTTAAGCAAGCCCCTACTAGTGATCGATGGTCCCGACCAAGGCGACTGGCGCGCTTGGCCGAAAGACTCTTTTGTTTCTGTGACGGTGTGGGATAGCAAACGAGTCAGCGAGCAGCCACCGCCGGTCACTTACCGTCTGCGTCACCATGCCCGCCAAGGGCTGGTATGGGCCAGTGGAGATGGAGCGGACCTGAGTGATCCGTCTCAAGCTTGAGTACTAGCATTTGGGTTACATCGTTATCTTGACCACAGTGCCCACCTGACAGAGCAGCTGTCGTATTCGAGCCAGCGAAACCTTAGATAACGTCGCAGGGAGGGCTCGTGAGACCTTCACCTGCCGATAGAGGCATTGCGCTACCGCAACCGAGCCAAGCAGTCGCGATTGATCGGAAAAACAAGCTTCAAAAGCTGAGTGCCGCATACTGCTATCTGCGCTGCGAGAATCCCCGGTGGATTTCAGCCCTCTGATGCAGCGATCTTTAGCCCCTTAGCTGGAGGTGCTTATGAGTACTCCCTTTGCGCGCATCCAAACTAGGTACGAGCCTGCCGCTGGATCGGACATGCCTGAAAACAAGATGGGCTTGATTGCCACCTTGTCGATTGAGGCCAATTCAGACAGGACGATCGACGCGTACCTCGGCGGGCTGCAGATGTACAACGACCTATTCGAGTGGAGGCTGAGCGAGTATCCCCAAAAAGCGCTAGACCTCATTATCGACTGCTTCCTCCCCGCAGAATCGGTACCCCATTCGATTTTGGCGGAAGGCGTTTCTGCAGGCATAATCCGCTCTAGGCTTTTCCAAAGCGGAGACTGGATATCAGCCAAGCAGTGGATTCATCTGGCCTTGTCTTCCAACCCTGGCGTCGAGATAGACCCTGATGAGCTGCTGGCTAATGGGAAGATCTTTTCTCTGCGACCGGGCAAGGTTGATTTTTTCCCTACATATGGCTTAGACGGTAGCAATGGATACCAACCGATTCACGGGCTTTGCGATGTGTTGTCGGTGCTATCTGCTCGGATGAATGACTGGTCAATCGCAGCATGGTTCCAGTCCGAAAATCCCTATCTTGGCGGTGTCGCACCGAAAGCACTGCTAGCGTCTGCACAAGACAAGGTGCTGGCCGCAGCGAAGGTAAAACCTAGGCGGAATCGTGTCAGCAGATAATCGTATCCAGATCCTGCGCAAGGACTTAGGGCGATTCTAGACCTGGTGCCCCTGGCCAATGGATTTTTGAATGCGCTCCGCCATATGCGTACGAGACGTTCGACGCCTGCAGCCCTACGCAACAGCCGAATGGCGCCTCAAGGAATATAAGATGAGAAGTGAATATGCACTCCCAAGCCCCAACATCCAACGACCTCTCTTCCGCGATTGCTACTCGACATTGATCAGGGCAGTTGATGCGCAGTATGACGTACGAGGCTATTTGCTGTCGGAACTTGTGAAGCTGTGCCTAAAGAATCGAGCGATAATCCCGCTTGCCAAGCGCCACTACTACGAACGCTGTGTTCGGGCGGAAGCCATAACGTATTTGGAGCAACTTACGACTCATCTGCTATTCGGCCCTAATGGACGATTCTCGCCCGACGAATATCGATACAGTCAAAATTGATATTTTTTAGACTTCCGCTCTAGGGTGAAAGTCGATTGAATTCCATTCAACATCAAGCGAAATTATCGCTGAATCCTGTCAACCTAAGCTATCCAAACAGTACAAAAAGTTAGCAGTAAACGCCGTATTCGATTCGCAGTAAAAAATCTTGTACTTGCTCAAATCCGGAAGGACTAACAAGCAACGTACAAGGTGAAATCCGGCCAAGGCCCAACGATTCTTCACACATCCAGCGCGTCGCAAGCGTTCGCCGTCCAAGCACTCGTTGAGCCTCGGACAAGATCCATGCTTTTCGCCATTCGTAATAGCGCTGACCTACGCCCCAACATCCGAATTGAGCATCCTCGCGAGGGCCGATGAGTCGAGTCGTTATCATTGCCAAAGCTCCTCAAGGCCAGATTAAAAAGCCCTAGAAGCAGCATGTTAACTCAGATAGGACCGGACCCAGAAGCTTGGAGCGAGCGTCACCTTGACGGTGTTTCTCAACGGGCAAGGAGGCATGCAGATGGAGGAAGACGTCAGCCGCTCGACTCCACCCAACCCGAATGCAACCTAGTCGCATAGGCCTGTGGGCAGAAGCGATTGCGGGGAGCATTTCAGCTCAGTCGCAATTCTGTAGAGCTTCTCAATAGTCAGATTCACTTCCCCTCTCTCTATCCGCCCTATGTAGCTCCGATCCATCTGGCACGCGAAAGCTAAAGCGTCTTGCGAAATGCCGACCATCATTCTCTGCTCTCGGACTTTGCGTCCTAGAGCCCTCGCCAACTTTTGCATATCCGCCTCGGTGTACATAAGGCGGGACTATCAGCGTTTGCGAGTTGATCGGCGACGGATTATAATCCGCATTTGAGGTATTTCTGCTAGCTAGGTGCCTGTATGAAACCGTCTTCATTCGCTCTCGACAGGCACGTCTACGAGCTCTTGCAAAGTGGCGAGCTAGACAGCTTCACCTGTCGCGGCCTTCGAGACGCCTATGCCCAGTCATTTGGCGTAGCTCGCGAGCATACCTCTGATCTCCGGCGCTATATTTTCAGGCAGATCCTCCGCCTCGAAAGGATCGAATGGGTAGTACGAGACCCAGAAAAGCGCGGCCGCGACCAGCTCTATCACCTCCAGAATCTGCCGGCGTCAATCACCCTCCGCTTGATTGACGAGGGGTATCAATCCGTCGCCCCTCGCACCGCAGTACCTGCGATCGACACCGAAAAAGGTGTGTCGACCAACGAGCACACAGCTCGACGACTCCAGGCAATGGTCAAAGAAACTCGCTTGGACTTCCTCACCTCAATGGGCGAAGCGGAAAGATACAAGCAACTGTTGGATGACCTGCCACACCTTCACTCGAAGCTGGAAAACGATTATGTGGAAGCGAGAGATCGTAGCTCCCGCCTGCTAGGTCATCTTAAAGCGGTTGAAAAAACCCTGAAAATACTAGGAATTGAATGAGCAGCATTCTAAGAGAGTGGCAGAAATTATGTATCGAAAGAGCACTAAGGCACTTCCTGGTAAATAAACATTTCTTTTGCCAAGCAACGCCAGGAGCAGGCAAGACGAGGATGGCTGGTGAGTTGGCAAAAGAGCTGCTCAACAAAAACGCTATCGATCTCGTGCTGTGCTTCGCACCTTCCTGCCAAGTAGTCGATGGCTTCCGGAATACGCTCTCAAAAATACTTGGGCGTCGAATGGATGGATATGTTGGAGCAATTGGTGATGCTTGTACTTACCAAGGCATGGATGCGAAAGGTGAAGAGTTTTGGGAACTATTCCAACAGTATCGGGTTCTTGCTATATTTGACGAAATTCATCACTGCGCAGGTTATGATCTTAAAACCAGCAACAACTGGGGATCGACGATCATATCCAAAATACAAAATCAAGCTACATTCACTTTGTCACTTTCAGGCACGCCCTGGAGAACAGATGATAAGGCTATTGCACTAGGGCGGTATTCAGCGCCGACAAGAACGTTGACCTGCGATTATCGCTATGGACTTCAGCAAGCCATTGTCGACAGTGTTTGCAGATCCCCCAGAATAACCTTGATTGACAATCATAATCTGCAGTTGATCCAAAAAAAACAACAAAATCGACAAGTATCTAATTTTGATAATTTTGCTCATTTGCTTGACAGCTCACCCCTTTGCTTCGAAGACATCCTCTGGAATGAAGATATAATAGATCACATGCTCGATCTAGGCTGTAGAAAATTAGCCCAACTGAGGAAAAGAAACCCATCTGCTGCTGGGCTTATCGTTGCAACAGACACTAATCACGCGAAGTTAATCGAGAGCAAGCTCCTAAGCCGTGGCGAAAACTGCCGCGTAGCTACGACAAAAACTGGTAGCGCGCAAGATAACATTAACGAGTTCAGATCCGGTATTGGCTGCTGGATTATTGCGGTCGGCATGATTAGCGAAGGCACTGACATTCCACGGTTGCAAGTATGCTGTTATCTTAGTCGCATTCGGACTGAACTGCATTACCGTCAGGTCCTAGGTAGAATTCTTAGGCGAACGGGGATCAATGATGATCAAGCATGGTTGTTTGTGATAGCTGAGCCTTCACTTATAGATTACTCGCGCCGTATCTCCGAGGATCTGCCTCAAGACTTAGCTGTTGTTAGCAGGAAGACAGCACCCCGACTTGAGGAGCAAAAGGCTTTAATAGGCTGGAAAAACAATAACATCGATAATTGGTCGACTTTCAAATCCGATAATGATCTGCCGTCCAAGGTGGATTACCTTGTAACAGTTCCACGCTTGCTCTCGCCCACGACATACGAATTGGGCGTATCGTCACAGTTTCGATCAGAGCTATTAGAGATATTATAAAAATAGACGAGAGCGAACCTATAGAACCAACAAACCGATTCAATTGCGTATACCACGACTTATACTAGACTATGAGTACTGCTGTGTGCACACTCGCTCTCAATTGGTTTCAGAAAACCGCGAAGCGAACCTGCACATCACCCAAACGATAGTTGCCAGGTATTTGCAATGGCTTACGTCATAAAAATTAAAGCACTTTACCAAAACGACCAAACCGGCCGAACCATAAAGCTCCCTGCATTATTGACCGAAAGCGGAATATTAATATCACACCTTCGCTACCTCGCTCATCACAGCAAGAAGAGTTCGTCCTGGAAAGAGAAGTCCACGCAAGCCATCAAGCTACTAATAGAGTACATTAATGCTAACAAGGGTTTATTCAGGAAAACAACAAAGCTTCTCGCATCATTTGTAAGGGCGCTAGTAGAAGGCACAGTAGATCCAAAAACCCTAAAAGATCCCTCCCACCTTTTTTGGCTACCAAGATCTAGCGAACACTGTTCAGACCTCCTGTTCCTAATTACAGACTACACGGATTGGCTTACGCGCCAAAGCGACTTCAAAATAAAAACCGCAAATCCTTTCAGGCAAGCCACCTCTACGGAACAGCGAATGAACTGGTGCGCCTTTCATCACAAACGAAATAGAATCTTTTTGAATCATCTTGTGGATCCGGTCAAACACGCCGAAGCGTTAAGCACCATTCGCGAAGTACAAGGACCACAGCGCCATCCTGAAAATATTGCACCTGCAAAAAGATTTCCTGAAGACAAAATTGATCTCTTGCTGAAGCAGGGATTTATTGTTCCAAACGCCAAAAACTTCGACATGCCGATCCCTGACTACAAGGGCCAGGCTTTAACGCTGCTGATGCACTATGGAGGGTTACGTAAGTCTGAAGCACTGCACCTTTACTTGTCAGATATTATTCTAGACACAAAAAATAACGATGCCATTGTAAGGGTTTATCATCCATCCAGTGGGAAGTCACCTGACGAGCAATATCTTAACAGAAAGCAATTTCTGGCAGTACACTACGGACTATTGCCTCGAACTGAATACCTGAAATCAGAACGACTGCATTTGGGATGGAAGAACCCAGTACTTGACAACAAGGATGGCTACTTCTCTGTTCAATTCTTCCCTACCCATAAAGCGGCAGAATTCTTGGATATATGGATCAAATACTTAAAACATCAGCGCGTTGACCCAAATCCGGCCCAAGACCACCCATATGCATTCACAAACTCACAGGGAGAGCCTGAAACGCTAAAAAATGCTCAACGCCTGCACAAATCTGCTGTCGAGCGAATTGGCTTACTGCACAGAAAAATAGTTGGCACAAGTGAGCACGGGCATCGACACAGCTATGGGTACAGGTTACGAGAACACGGATTTAATCAAATTGAAATCCAGAAAGCAATGCACCATAAAAGTCCAGACTCTTGCTTGGTGTATATTCAACCAACACATGAAGAAATACGAGAAAAAATGTCAGCAAGCCACAAAGCAGTCTATGCTGAATAGACACATACTTCCATTTGAGGCGAGATCAAATGCCGAGAGCGGACAAATATCAAACCTTAGCCGAAGTTAGAGTCGCAATTGAGAAACTCGGCATTAAAAATAGCACGGACTATAGGCTTCGCCGAAAAGAGGATTCGAAGCTCCCGGCATGCCCAAATGAAGTTTATGCTATCGAATGGATTTCATGGTACGAGTTATGCGGAAATAAAAAACCAATTGAGAAATACCCAACACTAGCAGAGGCTAGAATCGCAGTTAGACAGCTCTCCATAAAAAGCAACGTTGAATATCATCGTTTCTACAAGAAAGATCCGAAACTACCATCCAATCCCGAACTAGAATATGCGCATGAGTGGAGCTCATGGTACGATTTGTGCGGCACACGAAAGCCATCGAAAAAATATCAAACATTGATACAGGCCAAAGCTGCCGTCAGACAGCTCGGAATCAAAAACAGCAGAGCCTACAGACTTCGCTGGCAAGAAGATCCCATGCTTCCGGCCAATCCTTATATTGATTACGCCAGCGAATGGCTCTCATGGTACGATTTTTGTGGGAGTGAACGGCCTGTAGAGAAATATCTAACACTTGAAGAAGCACGCGAGGCCGTAGTTCGCCTGGGCATTTGGACTATAGCCCAATATCAGACCGACCACTTTAAAGACCCAAAACTCCCGAGCGACATGCGCTTCTATCCAGATTTCATGGGCTGGTCAGCATTCATCGGCAGAAGTAGTTCTAAAGATTTCTACCAAACGCTCAGCGCAGCAAGCAGAGCTGCGTTGGCGCTCGGCATTAATAACTACCACCAATACACGACGCTAAAAAGGTATAAGGAAGACCCAAAACTTCCTGCAAACCCTAGCACTATTTACCCCGAGTGGCAGAACTGGAATCACTTCTTGGGAACAAGTCACTCTACCCCACCTTATGAAAGTTATGAGTTAGCTTCTGCAGCGGCTGTTTCCCTGGGCATTAAATACTCAACTGAATATTTCAATCGCCGCGATGAGGACCCGAAACTACCTATTGACCCCAAATACAAATACAAAGACAAATGGGAGGGTTGGGTCCAATTTCTCCACCCAGGCAAAACAAGAAAAGCATATGATACATTTAATGAAGCGAGATCTGCAGCCCGCAACATGAAATGTCACTCACGAAAAGACTATTACAATAGATTCAAACATGACTGGCGCCTGCGAAGAGATCCAACTTGTGTTTATCCGGATCAATGGACATCATGGAAGGACTATCTAGATCTAACTGAACAGTATGACACTTTATATGAGGTTCGCGAAGCAGCACAAAGGTTGGGCATTAGCACAAAACGGCAGTACGAATTCAATTACCACAAAGACCCACGACTTCCAAGCAACCCAGAACAATTCAAGGGCGAATGGAAATCGTGGATCCATTTTTTATTACCACTCAACTACAATTGCCTTGATGACATTAGGGCAGCGGTAATTAAGCTTGACATAAAAGACAGTCAGGATTATCGGAACCGCTATAAAGAATATCCACCTCTGCCCGCTCACCCTGAACGGGTATTTAAAGACGAATGGAAAAGCTGGTACGACCTATGCTCGATCAGGACATTTTACACTTACGATGAAACAATAAATATCATTCACCCTCTTAATCTCACATCTATAAAAGAGTATCAAAAATATGTAAAGTCTTCAGGAGACAATAGATTACCAGGCACTCCAGATAAGGTGTACCATAGAGAATGGACCACCTCATATGCTTTTCTCGGAAAGGCGGAACCTTTTTCAGAAAGCTCTGTAGACCCTGACCATTCGAAGTGGCTTGAAGATCTAAATCGCTTCAAAAAAGAGGCTCGCGGGGGCCGAATAAAACAGATATCAATTTGCCGCTTTTTGGCGACCTATATACAAGCAAATGGATTGGGAACAACGCCCGGAGAGTTTCTTTCAAACAAACACACAGACCTACAACACTTTAAAAAATATGTTACCGCTACAATTCAAGAACCCAATAGACGTAGCTTCGTCATGGCAATCAACGAATTCCTGCGTTTTATCATACGTGAGGATTTTACGCTTGAAGATGACGAAACCGGCGAGCTAATAATTGCAGAAGGCATAAGCAATCCATTACGTGGTAGTGAAATCGAATACTCAGCCTCGGCCAATAACAGTAGCCCTGGTGAAACGGCCAAACCAGCTTTGGCTTATCAATATGTTGCAGCCGTGCAAAAATGGATAGCTCCAGACACTGCAACCAGCTTCTCTGATTTAACCCACCTTCATAGTTTCGATGCCGACTGGGTCGAGATTGATGTTGATGCTTTCCCCTTAGATCGTAATGATCCCGATCTAGTCACACGATGGATTGGCGGAAAGTTTAAAGCTTGGTTCCCGATGTATTGGATGCAAGTACTTACCCTCGTTTCAGTCCCGTCCAGAGGTAGGCAAATTGCATATTGCGATTCAGGCGAAGGCGACGCTTACATTCCCGTTTGTCATGATGGCAAGGTCGTCTGGACTGAAAATGAAGCCCCGCTTGCAGGAATAACAAAAGATCAGGGCTTCATAAAACGTTACCCTGGCGACCATTGCGGCATGTTCGTCACGAGCAATAAGAGTAGCATTGGATACAGGGGGTATAGCGTGCCATGGTTTCCCCCTCATCTGATTCCGTGGATAATTAAACTCCGTCGGTGGCAGGAAAAATATAATCCAATATCGCGTCCGATGCCATGGATTGAATGCACTCGAACTAACTTAAATGAAAGCCAGCGCATTGCAAAAGGTGCCAACTGCTTCTTGTTTCGGCTCTTTGGTGCTGAAGAGCCAGGATCGCCGACAAATTTACTAACCCCACGGCTTGCAGCCGCACTGTATCACTCGCAGCCTCGGGATTTACCTTTAGCTACGCTGTCAGGGCCAAAAGAAAAACTAACCTGCTATTCTTCTATATACACTCCGCACAGCATGAGGGTAAGCCTTATCACGGCCTACGTCCATGAATTCGGGCTACCAATTGAGATCACAATGAAGATTGCTGGCCACTCTTCAGTCGTCATGAATTTGTACTATGTAAAGATCGGTAGCGTTGAACTGCAGCGTCGATTTACTGAGGGTGAGAAACACGCGCTACAAAATCAAGCCTTTGTTGCGCAGAGTATGATTGAGCAAGGTAGGATCGACCAAATCAAAGGGCAGTTAGTAGCAAACAGCAAAGATGCCCTTGAATTAATATACAGACAAAAGTCTCCTGGCAGCTATTTGTTTCGTGATTACGGTTTTTGTCCATATGCTGGGGCTAGGTGCGATGACGGAGGGTCGCTCGGAAAAGGTGATATCTGGCACCCAGTACCGGCCGGATACCTAGGTAGTCAGAATTGCATAAGGTGTCGCCACTTCGTAACCGGACCTGCATTCATAGGTGGCCTATTAGCTTTGGGCAATGAAATATCACTGGAAGTAAATCTTCAATTTGCAAGATATGACGAACTTCAAAATAAAGCTGAAGAGCTGAGATCTGAAATTGATAACCATGACGAACTGGAATATGAATTAATCAAGTCGGGAGGGCACTTTGAGGGTCGAGACCTAGGGCTAGAAGTCAAACATCGAAAAGTGCTTGCCGAAGCGGAAAGCGCAGCTAAAAAGCTTGACGTCTTGATTTGTGATGTACAGGCTAGCGCTAGCCTTATAAAACAGATCGAGCAGGTGACTATTATAAAATCCGAATCGACCCCACAAGACTCACTCATGCTTATTGTACAAGAGGGTCACGAACTTAGGTTCGCGCTTGAGGAAACCACTCACTTTCATCAGTTAAGCGAAGTTTGCGAAAATGCCGAGATATATGAATGCGCCTCGGCCAACTCCGCATTAACGGCAAGATCGCAACTATTGGACAAAATGCTAGAAAACAATGAATCTCCGCAGCGAATGTTCAGACTGAACAAAGATCAGCAACTTTTGGTTGGCAATCAAATCGCAAGATTATTGATATCCAGACTCAGAAGCTGGGAACGAATCGACTCACTAATCGAAGGAAGATTTAGGCTTGCTGAACTGGTTGGCCTTGAGAGCATTTCACTTAAAGAGATTAGTGAAGTCTTCATGAGCAAAGGCAATAGCTTACCTCAGGTTTAATATCATGTCGCCATCGGAAACTTTGGATAAACTGAAGCAGAACTGCAGCTTAAGAAAACAGCGTACGCTAGACGCAGTATACAAAGTATGCACCGAGCTGTTATCAAACAAGGAAAAAGACTTTTCATTTTCGACTATTGCACGCGCTGGAGTTAATAACGGAGTACCAAACGCCCAAAGCATGCGAAATAGTTCCGGCCGAGAATATCGCGAGCTAATACTGGCATTCAAAGAGGCAGCCGGTCCAATTCATCAAGAACGAGCAGCGCCAGATTGGATAGATGCTATAAAAGATGGTAAGACTAAATTTCTAGCGCGCGCGCAAGAGGCCGAGAACCATCGCCTCCGAAGTCTCCTTAGAGAAATTATGCCACCCAACCTGGAAATTAGGGTAGATGATCGCACTCCATTTTCGGTCGAGAATAAGTTAACGAATATAGAACGCAGAGCTCTACTGTATTTAATGTCCGAAGAGTTCAGGCTACAATGGGGCTGCTCACTGGGCAAGCACGGGGACTTGATTGACCAAAAGGGAGCAAAAGTTTTTCGCCCAGGAACCCTTGATGCAATACAGAAAGCTCTCAAGGCATTGTGACCGGTCTTTGAATCAATAACAGGCAAAAAATGGCTACCAATCTTATTACTGAAGCTGGCTATCAGTCCTTGAAAGATGAACTAGATTGGCTCTGGCGCGAAGAGCGACCAGAGATCACCAGAAAGGTAACCTGGGCTGCGTCTTTGGGCGACAGAAGTGAAAATGCTGACTACCAATACAACAAAAAAAGGCTGAGGGAAATAGATCGCCGTGTGAGATACCTTCGTAAGCGGATCGAAGATCTTCGCGTAGTTCCATATTCCCCTACTCAGGAAGGTAAGGTATTTTTCGGAGCTTGGGTAACCATTGTCAACGAAGAAGATATGAGCAAGAGATTCCGCATTGTAGGTGCTGATGAAATCTACGATAGGAAAGACTTCATCTCTATCGACTCGCCGATGGCACGAGCGTGCATTGGCAAGCGTGTAGGGGAAGAGATTGTTGTACGGACTCCAACTGGCGATGTCTATTGGGAAGTCACCGAAATTGAGTACATCGCCGCGGAAGTCGCACCTCGGTTCATTAAACCCTGAGGTGTTTCCGAATCGGCCACTACTATGTCAAGACCAGACTGCAATGATGACCAGTGTTAAATAGTATGGGGCAAGAGTATAGTACTATTCCGAAAAACCTGAAAAATCAAGGTGTAAGACGGAATAGTACACGATCATGGGGTTCTACTTTCCAGTCCGCGTTCTCGCTGCGGTCACCCAACGAAGCCGCCCAGGCAACCTTTTGGGTGATTTCCGGACGATACACCCGCCACAGGTGGTCCAGCTCTTTCTTCAGCGCCTCATGGCCTTCTGTGGTGATGATATTGGTGCTCAATAGCGCATTCCTCAGCGGCGGGTAATCAGGCCTTGACGCGCGATGCGGGTGAGATGGCCGATGACTTCGGCGGCTTCGTCCGGTGCCGGCGCCTGGATCACAGCCAGGTCGAAACGGTCATTGCCATACTGCGCGAGGTGACAGCCGCTATCGGCGAACTGGATCAGAAAGGCACGCGCCTGCCCCTTGCGCCGTGACAGGCCTTCAAGATGACGCAAAAGGCTGGGTTGATGCCGGCCGCCGAGCAGGATGCGCGGTGTGCGGGACGCCTGGCTGGCAGGCAAAGGGCTCAAACAGACACTGGTACGTGGGCAACTCATGGAGCTTCTCTCCGCCTCGCGAATCCCGCTGGGCAGCGGTGGGAGGCGTCACCGAACCAGCGCTTTAGCGGTATTTCGGACGGCCCGGAGGTGGGGCTTTCCTGCGCCCCGCAAGTAGCTGTTTAAATCGGCGCAGGCGGTATGCTAGAGCGATGAGCCCCAAGTTGCAAGCGACAAGCCGCAAGCAAGAACAAGCCGAGTATTGGCCTGCGCTTGCCTGCGGCTCGTAGCACACAGCGTGCAGCTGATTACCGGGCGATCAGGCGGTCGAGCGAGAAGCGGCCAGCGCCTTCGATCATGACTGCAACGGTGCCGGCCAACAGCGCCAGGGCGAACTCATAGCCGTTGTTGGACATGAACAGGCCGTTGCCGATGTGCACCGAAACGATCGCCACTATCAAGGTCACCGTCAGCGCCAGGGCCGCCGGGCGAGCCAGCAGGCCGACCACCAAGGCCAGGCCACCGAAGAATTCGGCACTACCGGACAATAGGGCCATCAGGTAACCCGGCGCCAGGCCGATGCTTTCCATCCATTGGCCGGTGCCTTCCAGGCCGTAGCCACCGAACAGGCCGAAGAGTTTTTGCGCCCCATGAGCCATGAAGATGATGCCGACCAGGATGCGGATAACGCTCAAGCCAGCGCCAGCACGTGTAGAGAACAGAGCGTTGAGGGTAGTGTTGTTCATGTCGAAGCGTCCTTGAAGTGAAGCAGTTGTGTGGGTATAGGCGCCATCATAATCAATTCTATTGATATGAAAATCGCAAAAAACCCAACATAACAATCGACAAAATCGATACTTAACGCTTCGCTACACGCTCCAGTGCCGCACGTTCGCGGTTGAACGCCAGGTAGTACTTGTTGATGCTGTTGACGAAGTTGACCGGTCCCATCCCCACTTGCTCCATGGCGATGCGTTCGGTCTGGAAAAACCACTGGTTGCCGTTGAGCCCCCGCCGTCGAGCCTCTGCACGCATGGCCTGAACCCGCTCGGGGCCCAGGTTGTAGGCTGCCAGCACGAAGGCCATGCGCTCACGCTCGTTGATCTTGGCACTGGCAAAAAACTTGCGCCGGATAAGCGCCAGGTAACGGGCACTGGCCAGGACATTGCCATCTACCGTCGCAGTATTGCTCACCCCCACCCGCTGGGCCGCCGAAGGGGTAATCTGCATCAGGCCATGGGCACCGCCAGTACCGCGTGCAGCCGGGTTGAGCGTCGACTCCTTGAAGGCCAATGCAGCCAGGTTGAGCCAGTCGATCTGTTGCGCCTGGCCATGCTTCTGCAACACCGCCCGCACCGATGCCAGACGCTGGCGATCCTTGCTGGCCAACGGGTTGTGTACCCGGTACTGGCGGCGGTAGATGCGCTCGAACGCCGCATCCTGGTTATCTGGCGCGCGGTAACCTTGCAGAAAGTGATCGACTGCGGCCAGCAATTGCGGCGCTTCCCCCCCTACATACCAGCGCATGGCTTGCGGCGCCCCCAGGCGCACCCGGCTGTCCAGGCGCAGGCGCGGCATAACCCGGGCCCAACGCCGGGCAATGGGCTGCTCGACCACGGTCAGGTGGTAGATGCCTGCCTGTACCATCTCCAGCACATCCTCCACGGCCAGCGTCGAATCGACCCACTCCACTTTGATCGGCGGCCGCTTGCGCAGTGCCAGTTGCTGGTTGACCTGCTGGATCAGCGGCCCGGCGGCACTGGCACTGGTCAGGGCCACGGTACGCCCTGACAGCTGTTCGACCTTGCTGAAACTTCGCTCGCCTTTGCGCCCGACCAGCATCAGCGGCACCTGGTCGAGTATCGGTGCACTGCTGCGGACACCGCTCACCGTAGTGGGGTCAAGCAGCTCGCCCGGCGCGGCCAGGTCACCCTCGCCGCGGGCCAGGGCGCCCAGCAACTGTTCCTTGGCCCGCGGGATGAGCTTTAGCTGGATCTGTTGGTCGTCGGCGGTACGAGCATTGAGGAAATGCTCCAGGGCACGCAGGCGATAATACTCGATGCCGACTGGCTCACCCTTCACCTCACCAGAACTGTTGCGGCTCTGGTTGACCAGCACTCGCAGTACTTTGCTGGTGCGAATCTGCGCCAGGTCACGCACCTTGGCAGGCGGTATGTTTTGCTGCGGCCCCGGCGAGCGCGCCTGGGCGGGACCGGCAAAGGCCAACCCCAGCGTCAGCAGAAAAATGAGCCAGCATCGCTGCATGCGAAAACGTGTCCGTGGTCGGTGAGCGGCATCCATGGGTTGCACCGCCAAGTGATAAACGACGGTAAAAGACCACGGCAACAGCATGAAGTTCTTGGTTTTTTCAGAAAAACGCGGTTTTTGCTATGCTGGCCGCCCCGCGGCACGAGATAGCACCATGCAACTGATCGATATCGGCGTCAACCTGACCAACAGCAGTTTCCACGACCAACAGGCCGCAATCGTCGAGCGCGCACTGGAGGCCGGCGTTACGCAAATGCTGCTGACAGGCACCAGCCTGGCGGTCAGCGAACAAGCGCTGGAGCTGTGCCAACAACTGGATGCCAGCGGCGCGCACCTGTTCGCCACGGCCGGCGTGCACCCTCATGATGCCAAGGCCTGGGATGCCGACAGCGAGCGCCAGCTGCGACTGTTGCTGAGCGAACCGCGCGTACGCGCGGTAGGCGAATGCGGCCTGGATTTCAACCGCGACTTTTCCCCTCGCCCGCTGCAGGAAAAAGCCCTGGAAGCCCAGCTGACACTGGCTGCGCAGCTGCGCCTGCCGGTGTTCCTGCACGAGCGCGATGCCAGCGAGCGCTTGCTGGCGATTCTCAAGGACTACCGCGACCACCTGACCGGCGCGGTGGTGCACTGCTTCACCGGTGAGCGCGAGGCGCTGTTCGCCTACCTGGACCTGGACCTGCACATCGGCATTACCGGCTGGATCTGCGACGAACGCCGCGGCACTCACCTGCACCCGCTGGTGGGCAACATCCCTGAAGGCCGGCTTATGCTGGAAAGCGACGCGCCCTACCTGCTGCCGCGCAGCTTGCGGCCCAAGCCCAAGAGCGGGCGCAACGAGCCGGCGTTCTTGCCGGAGGTACTGCGCGAGGTGGCCTTGCATCGCGGTGAATCAGCCGAGCACACGGCGGCGCATACCACGGCAACGGCGCGCGATTTTTTCCAGCTCCCCTGAGTCTCGCGTGTTGTTGCGGGGCGGGTGAACACAGTTGATATGCATCAACACATGTCCAGGTGGATGTGGGCACAATGATGGCACCTTGCCAATATTGTTTCCGCTCAACTCAGAGAAGACCTGCCCATGGGTGCCTGGCTTAGCAATGTTTCCCTGAAGTACAAATTCTGGGCCGTCAACGCAGTGGCCTTTGTCACCACCTTGCTGCTGGTGCTGTACGCCGTGCACCTGGAGCAACGCGCACGTGCCGAGGCGGCTCAGGCCCAGGCGGCCGCGCAAGCCCAGTTGCTGGCCGCCTGGCCAGCCGGGCAAGCACTGCCACGCCCGGCCAACGTCATCAGTTGGTCAACCGGGCAAACGCCAACCTACGCCGGGGAGGCGCTCGATGCCCTGCGCAACGCCCAAGGCTGGGTAGCATTGCCGAGCGCCTGGATCCTCGGTGAAAACCCGCTGCGTGGCGCACAGGTATTGCGCAATGGCGACCAGCAGTTGGCTGTGCTGGCCCAGTCGCCCAGCCTGCGCCAGGTCTTCTTCGATCGCTTCAGCAATTACGCGGTGTGTGTGCTGATCCTGATGCTGGCCATGCTCGGCGCCTCGCAACTGCTGATCCGCTTCCTGCTCAGCCAACTCAACACCCTCAAGGACGTGATGCTGCACGTGGAAAAAACCGGCGACCTGTCGGCCCGCGTACCGCTAGCCAGTGGCGACGAGGTCGGCCAGATGGCCGGGGCCTTCAACGCCATGCAATCCACCTATCACCGCGTGGTCAGCACCGTCGCCCACAGCGCAGCACAGCTGGACTCGGGCGCTGCACGCCTGGCCGCCAGCATGAGCGACGTACGCCATGGCATGCTCGGCCAGCAGAGTGAAACCGACCAGGCCGCCACTGCCATCAACGAAATGTCGGCGACCGTGCACCACATTGCCCAGCACGCCGGTGCCACCCGCGATTTGTCACAAACCGCCGACACCTTGGCCGGCAGCGGCCAAGCGGTAGTCAGCCGAGTGCAGGATTCGATTTCCGGGCTTTCCAGCGGCGTGCAACAAACTGCCGAGATGATTCGACAACTAGCCGAGGACAGCCAGAAGATCAACGGTGTAGTCAGTGTGATCCACAGTATTGCCGAACAGACCAACTTGCTGGCGCTTAACGCTGCCATCGAAGCCGCGCGCGCCGGCGACCTAGGCCGTGGCTTTGCCGTGGTGGCCGATGAAGTGCGCAACCTGGCCAAACGCGTGCAAACCTCCACGGATGAGATCACCACCATGGTTTCGGCCCTGCAGTCGGGCACCCGCGATGCGGTGGAGTTCATGCAGGAGAGCTCGTACAAGGCCGACGACTGTGTGCGTCAGGCACAGGAAGCCGGTGAGGCGCTGGCTGAAATCACCGGTGCCGTGGCGCAGATGCGCGAAAGCAATACCCAGATCGCTGTAGCGGCCGAGCAGCAAAGCCAGGTAGCCGAGGAAATGAACCGCGCGGTGGTCAGCATCCGCGATGTCACCGAGCGGACCGTGCAGCAGACGGTCGGCTCGGCGACCACCAGCAGCGAACTGGCGACCCTGGCCGGCGAACTGAACAAGGCCATTGGCCAGCTCAAGCTATAGTCACCATAGCCAGGTTCGATTGGCCCCCGCTTGGGGGCCGCACTAAGCTTTGGGCATGACCGAGAGGAAATCCCCATGAGCAAACGCCTGCCCAATCTTCCCGCCTGGCAATGGCGCGGCTACCACCACAATCACCGCCACCCGGCCAACCTGGTGTTGCACCTGATCGCTGTGCCGTTGTTCATTCTGGGGACACTGCTGGTGCTGTCCGGTCTGTTTGGTTTCGACCTCGGCCAGATCGCGGTGGGTGTGATTGCCTTGATCGCAGCGTTGGGCCTGCAGCGCCAAGGCCACCGCCTTGAAGCCCAGCAGCCCGAACCGTTCGCCAACCGCCAGGATGCCGTGCAGCGCTTACTGACCGAGCAGTTCATCACCTTTCCGCGCTTTGTGGTGAGCGGGGCCTGGTGGAGGGCCTGGCGGGAGCGGCACAAGCACCGGCACTGAGCCAGCTGCCGGAGCGCTGCTTGTGAGCAGCCTTGCAAGGGTCAGGCGAAAACGGTGACGGTCTGCCGGCTCAACGCCAACAGCTCGCCCTGCGCCGTCCACAACGCCGCAGCAGCATGCCCATAGCCATCCCGCGCATGCTCGGTCTCCACACAGTACCGGCACCAATCCAGGGTCGACAGCTTCGCCGTTGGCTGGATGAACTCGATGGTCCAGGTCAACGTACTGCCCGCAGCGGGCTGCTTGAGAAACGGCATGAGGCTGGGCGGCCAGGCATCGACCAACGCCAACAGGTGCGCCTCGTTCACCTGTTCTTCCACCACATCCCGCAAGCGCACCCAGCCGCCCATCTTGCGCGACTGATTGCCACTGAACGGCAGCCCACCTACTGCCCAGCGCAGGGCCACGTGCCGCATGAACTCAGGGGTAACGCCTTTGATATAGGGCAACTCCGGGGCCGCCTCATCGAGCGCAGGCATTTCGATGGCCGGCAACGCCGGCACTTCGACCACCGAAGGGCGGCCCGCACCGAAATTGCCCTGCACCAAAGTCACCACCTGGCCATCCTGAACAGCGCGGCCCAGCAACGTGCTAACCGCCTTGCCTTCGCGCAAAACCTCAACCTCGAAGCGGATGGGCACATCCGCCGCTGCGGGTGCCACGAAGCTGATGGCCAATGAGCGTACCGGGCGGTTGTCGCTGATCTTGAGGCGCATGGTTTCATAGACCATGGCCGCCATCAGCCCGCCAAAGGCAGCGCGCCCCTGGGCCCAGCTGGGCGGAATGCTGACGGAATCCGGGTTGGCCCGCACGGCGTCGAGCAGTTGGTTGAAAGTCATTGGCCGGCTCCTGCCTGCAAAGAAAAAGGTCCGCTCATCCTAGCCAGCAAACGCCAGGCATTCAGCCCGCATATCGGTCATTTTCCGTGATAACGCCGCGCCAGCGCCTCTTGCAGGGCGTCCAGCGTCACATCCGACTGGCGCTCCGCCTCATGCAACTCCTGCTCCCAATCAGCCTTGCAGGGGAGCAGGTCGGCATGATCGCGGGCTTGCAGCAGCCATTGCAGGCGGTCGTGCCAATCGCCCAGATCGCCCTGTGCCTTTTTCAGCAGACGTTGCAGTTTCTTCCCTGCGTGATCGAGTTGCGGGTAGGCCTCATCGCCATAGCGTGCACGCTTGATCAGCAAACGCAGGCGGTGGCGATCGTGAGCAGGGTCCTGCAACGCTTTGTGCAACTTGCGCCACTGCTTGACCAAGCGCTTGTCGATACGTTTGCTTAGCGACTTGACCAGCCCCTCCCGGCCCGCCGCCCGCAGGAACAATGGAAAGGCGTCGAGAATCGCCAATACCCTGGCCAGCTGTGGGCTGGCAGCGACACTGGCGAAGGTCCTGTCACGCCCCTCCAGCCGCCGCTGTCCGGCTGCTGTGTGACCGCGCCCGATCAGCTCGGCCGCCAGCACCTCGCGATCACGCAGCGGCGTGGTAAGGGTCCCCAGCGAACGTGCAGCATCCTCCAGCTGTTCCACACCAGGCAGCCCACGCAGCGGCCTCAGCAGACTGCGCAGGCGCCGCAAGGTGGTACGCAAGTCGTGCAAGGCCTCGCTGTCGGTATTGGCAGCCAGGCGTTCACGACAGGCCAGCAAGCGCACCTGCAAGGTCAATATCTGGCCAACGACATGGTCGAGCATGGCAGACATACGATGCTCCCTGTTCAGCGCCCGGCGCGAGATTCACGAATGTAGAATCGCGCCTTTTCAGCTTTGCGGGTACAGCTTTCGTAGCCTTCGAACTGCTGCTGGGTCTTGGCCCCGGTCAGCAGTGACAAGGCCTTGGAATAACTTACAGCACCGGCAAAGCCTTCGGCCTTGGCCAGGTCCAGCTCCTTCCAGGCGGCATCCAGCTGGGTCGCGCAGCTGTCACGGTAGGCCGTCTTGCCCGCGCAGCCAGCTAGGGCCAAGGCAATCAGTGGAAGGCAGATCCAGGCTTTCATCAGTAATACCTCTATGGAAAAACGGTGGCTGTTCGACGCTCCGACAGCTGGAAAGTGCCATGCCCAGCCGGCTTTGCCTGGCCAGTTTTATTACAGTAGCTCAGCACGGTCTACATTGAAGCACAGGCAGCGATGGGTGCATTGTAGGACCATGATGGCACTGGCCGGGGAATGTTCATGAGCAAACGTGTGGCACTGGTACTGGGATCGGGCGGCGCCCGAGGGTATGCACACATCGGCGTGATCGAAGAAATCGAGCGCCGCGGCTACGACATAGCCTGCGTCGCAGGGTGTTCCATGGGCGCGGTGATTGGCGGTATCTATGCCGCCGGCAAGCTGGACGAGTATCGCAACTGGATCGAAAGCCTCGACTACCTGGATGTGCTGCGCCTGGTCGACGTCAGTTTTCGCCTCGGTGCGATTCGCGGCGACAAGGTGTTCGGGCAGATCCGCAAGATCGTCGGCGAGATAAACATCGAGCAACTGCGCATACCCTACACCGCAGTGGCCGCCGACCTTACCAACCAACAGGAAATCTGGTTCCAGGAGGGTTGCCTGCATCAGGCCATGCGCGCCTCTGCGGCCATTCCCAGCCTGTTCACGCCAGTGATGCAAGGCAACCGCATGCTTGTCGACGGTGGCATCCTCAACCCGCTGCCAATCGTGCCGGTGGTGTCCAGCCATTGCGACCTGATCATCGCGGTCAACCTCAACGCCACCAACCAGAAGCAGTACCAGTTGCCGGTGATCGAGCGCCCTGCGGCATTCAAGATGCGCTTTGACGCCTTGTTGAGCTCGCTGGGTTCACGCTTGCCATTCCGGCGCAAACCGGCGGAAGAGCTGATCCGCATCGAAAAGGAAATCGTCGCCGAGGGGTTGGCACCGCCAAGCCCGTGGCTTGCCGACAGCGCCGACCCGGAAAACCAGCAACCGGCAGCGGCCCCGGAGCGCGAGGGCGCGCCGAAGTCGGCCACCGGCTCTTTCATCATCGACAACGTGGGGCCAGCCTCGCTGCTGGATTTGATCAACCAGAGCTTCGAGGTCATGCAGACTTCGTTGGCACAGTACAAGATTGCCGGCTATCCACCGGATGTGCTGATCAACGTGCCCAAGCGGGTGTGCCGGTTTTTCGAGTTCTACAAAGCGCCGGAACTCATCGCCCTGGGGCGAGAGATTGCACGCGATACGCTGGACAGTTATGAAGGGGCGAAGCGGTAGCACCTGGTTGGCGCCGCACCTGAAGGCGGTGTGGTGCTCGACAATGACCGTGCTTGCGGCTGGCGAAAACGAAACAGGCCGCACTAGGCGGCCTGTTTCTTCATGCAACGAACACCTTAGTAACGGGTGATGTCTGCATTGGCTTCCAGCTGCTTGCGGTAAGCGGCAAAGTCCTGCTGGCCAGCACGGGACGCGAGGTAGCGGCGAATCTGCTGCTTCTCTTCGTCGGTGGCGGTAGCGCCGTCGTTCACACCTTTGAGCTGCAACACCACCAGGCTTCCGTCACGCAGCACTACACTGCCATACACAGGCTTGTCCTTGGCTTGCGGCTTGCCCAGACGGAACAGTGCCTGCAGTTCGGCCGGATCTATACCGTCCTCGCCACGGGTGACTGCTTCATAGGCTTTCCAGCCTTGGCCTTCGTGAACGCTGCCTGCTGCGATGGAACCGTCACGCAGGCCGGCAATCAGCTTGTCTGCCTTGGCCTTGAGTTCGGCAGTCGCCTTCTCTTTGGCCAGGTGCTCCCTGATGTTCTTGGCCACAGCGTCCAGCGGCAGTTGCTCTGGCTTTCGGTGTTCCTTGACGCGCAGCACCACGGTGGTCTCAGGGTCGAGCTCGATGGCGGTGCTGTTGGCACCCTCATCCAGCACTTCTTCAGAGAACGCAGCCTGCACCACCGCACGGTTGGCGGTAATGCCTTCACCGCCCTCGCGGCCGAAGGCGGCAGAGGTGTGCACCTTGAGGTTCAGGTCCTGAGCCGGCTGGGCCAGGTCGGAAGCCTCGTAGGCAGCATCCTGCAGTTGCTTGCTGGCGTCGACATAACGCTGCTCGACCAGCGGCATCTTCAGATCGCGAGTCAGTTTGTCCTTCAGGCTGGCGAAGCTCGGTACTTCTGGCGCCTGGACGCCCAGCAGCTTGATCAGATGGTAGCCAAACTCGGTGCGCACCGGTGCAGATACCTGCCCATCCTGCAGCTTGTACAGCGCCTCTTCGAAGGCCGGGTCGTATACACCCGGGCCGGCAAAGCCGAGGTCACCACCGGTGTTGGCGGAGCCTGGGTCCTGAGAGAACTCCTTGGCCAAAGCGGCAAAGTCCTCACCCTTGGCCAGACGCTGCTCGATCTCTTCGGCGCGGGCCTTGGCCTGGGCGTCGGTGACCTTGTCGTTGACCTCGATGAGGATGTGCGCGGCATGGCGCTGCTCGGCCAGGTTGGCGATTTCCTTCTCGTACTGGGCCTTGAGCTCTTCGTCAGTCACTTTGACCTGATCGAAGAAAGCCGACTTCTTCAGCTCGATGTAGTCGATCACGACCTGGTCAGGCGACATGAACTCCTTGGCGTGCTGGTCGTAGTGCGCCTTGACCTCTTCGTCGCTGACCTTGACTGCGGCCGGGTCGGCCTTGAACGTCAGGGAGGCGAAGTCGCGGGTCTGCTTCTCCAGGCGAGCGAAGGCATCGACCTGTTGATCGGTGACGAAGCTGCTGCCGGCCAGGCCGGTGCGCAGTTGGCCGATGAGCATTTCCTCGCCGAGCATCTCGCGGAACTGCATGCGACCGTAGCCCATCTGGCGGATCACCTGGTCGAAACGCTCAGCGCTGAACTTGCCGTCCACCTGGAACTCAGGGGTCTGCAGGATCACCTGATCCAGCGCGGCCTCGGAGAATGCGAACTTGGCATCCTCAGCACCTTGCAGCAGCAGCTTGCGGCTGATCAGCCCCTTGAGTGCCTCCTCTCGCAGCAACTTGTCATCCAACAGCGCCGGGTCGAAATCCTTGCCCAACTGTTGCATCAGTTGACGGCGCTGCATGTCGGCCGCCTGGCTCAGTTCGTTCTGGCTGATGGTCTGGCCGTTCACCTTGGCGGCGTCCTGGCTATGAGTGGCGGCCTGGAAAATGGCTTCGAAACCGGTCAATGCCATCAACACGACGATAAGGCCGATGATGGTCTTGGCAATCCAACCTTGTGAATTGTCCCTGATATTTTGCAGCATGCGTCCCCCAGAAACGGCTGTACCACTGCGTCGACAACCGCGGAGCGTGGGTAGAATCCTGATAAAAGAAAGGCGCATCCGAGGATGCGCCTTTTCTTAGCAAACGTGTCAGGCGGGAACGTTTGCGCCCCGCCATCACCGTGCTCGGACCAGGCCAGGCCGGGTCCGGCTGAAAGACGACTTAGTTGACGGCGTCTTTCAGGCCTTTGCCGGCCTTGAAACCTGGAACCTTGGCGGCTTCGATCTTGATTGCCTTGCCGGTTTGCGGGTTGCGGCCGGTACGCTCGGCGCGCTCCTTGACCGAGAAGGTACCAAAGCCAACCAGTACCACATCGTCACCTTGCTTCAGGGCGCCGGTGACGGATTCGATGACTGCGTCCAGCGCACGGCCGGCTACAGCTTTCGGGATGTCTGCAGATGCGGCGATAGCGTCAATCAGTTCCGACTTGTTCACTCTAAGTCCCCTTATTTCTCTATTGAGTTTGTTTCTAAGTATGTAATGAAAAGCTTATGAAACGTGTGCTGGGAGGCATGGCGACAATAACGTGCCGCTTTATAGCAAGGCGCCGAAAATACTGTCAAGGAAAGCCCCCCAGCCAAAAACTACTAATGCGTGCTGATTCTTTCCTTAGCATCGCCGTCGCGCTTCTCGTCTTTCGCGACAATCTCCGGAGCCACATCTGGCAAGGGCTCCGGGGCGTATTGCAGCGCAATTTGCAGGACTTCGTCAATCCATTTGACCGGTTTGATCTGAAGATCCTGTTTGATATTTTCAGGAATCTCCTTGAGATCGCGAACATTTTCCTCGGGAATGATCACCGTCTTGATCCCGCCACGGTGTGCCGCCAGCAGTTTCTCCTTCAGCCCGCCAATGGCCAATACCTGGCCACGCAAGGTGATTTCGCCGGTCATGGCCACATCGGCACGTACCGGAATCTGCGTCAGCGCCGACACCAGTGCGGTGCACATTCCGATACCGGCACTTGGGCCGTCCTTCGGCGTGGCGCCCTCAGGCATGTGAATGTGCACGTCATGCTTCTCGTGGAAGTCGGCGGCAATCCCCAGGCTGCGGGCGCGGCTGCGCACCACGGTCTGCGCGGCGGTAATCGACTCGACCATGACATCGCCCAGCGAGCCGGTCTTGATCAACTGGCCCTTGCCGGGGATGACCACGGCCTCGATGGTCAGCAACTCGCCGCCCACCTGGGTCCAGGCTAGGCCGGTTACCTGGCCGATCTGATCCTGCTGCTCGGCCAGGCCATAGCGGAACTTGCGCACGCCCAGCAGGTGCTCCAGCTGCTCGCTGGCCACCTTGACCTTGACCTGCTTCTGCCCGGTATGCTCCTTGACCACCTTGCGGCAGACCTTGGCAATTTGCCGCTCCAGGCCCCGCACACCGGCTTCACGGGTGTAGTAGCGGATGATGTCGCGAATCGCCGAGATGTCGACTTCCAGCTCTTCCTTCTTCAAGCCGTTGGCCTTGACCTGCTTGGGCACCAGGTACTTGACCGCGATGTTGATCTTTTCGTCCTCGGTGTAGCCAGGCAGGCGGATGACTTCCATCCGGTCCAGCAGCGCCGGCGGGATGTTCATCGAGTTCGAGGTGCACAGGAACATCACGTCCGAGAGGTCGTAGTCGACCTCCAGGTAGTGGTCGTTGAAGTTGTGGTTCTGTTCAGGGTCGAGCACTTCCAGCAGTGCCGAAGCGGGGTCACCGCGCATGTCGCTGCCCATCTTGTCGATCTCGTCGAGCAGGAACAACGGGTTGCGCACGCCCACCTTGGTCATCTTCTGGATCAGGCGACCCGGCATGGAGCCGATGTAGGTACGGCGGTGGCCACGGATCTCGGCCTCGTCACGCACGCCACCCAGGGCCATGCGCACGAACTTGCGGTTGGTGGCGGCAGCGATCGACTCGGCCAGCGAGGTCTTGCCGACACCGGGTGGCCCGACCAGGCACAGCACCGGACCGCGGATCTTCTTGACGCGCTTCTGCACGGCAAGGTATTCGAGGATGCGTTCCTTGACCTCTTCCAGGCCATAGTGGTCGGCATCGAGGATTTCCTCGGCCTTGGTCAGGTCCAGACGCACCTTGCTCTGAGCCTTCCACGGCACCTGCACCAACCAGTCGAGGTACGAGCGCACCACGGTAGCTTCGGCCGACATCGGAGACATTTGCTTGAGCTTGTTCAGCTCCGCCTGAGCCTTGGTCAAGGCATCTTTAGGCAGACCTGCGGCTTCGATGCGCTTTTTCAGCTCTTCGACTTCATTGTGGCCTTCATCACCATCGCCAAGTTCTTTCTGAATGGCCTTCATCTGCTCATTCAGGTAGTACTCGCGCTGGCTGCGCTCCATCTGCTTCTTGACCCGGCCGCGAATGCGCTTTTCGACCTGCAGGAGGTCGATTTCGGCATCCAGCAGTGCCAGCACGTGCTCGACACGGGTAGTCAAGTCGACGATTTCAAGAATTTCCTGCTTCTGCTCGATCTTCAGGGCCATGTGCGCGGCCATGGTGTCGACCAGGCGCCCTGGCTCGTCGATGCTGTTCAGCGAAGACAGCACTTCGGCAGGCACCTTCTTGCCCAGTTGAACGTATTGTTCGAACTGCGACAGCAGCGTGCGCACGAACACTTCCGACTCGCGCTCGGCAGTATCGGTTTCGTCGATCAGGGAGACTTCGGCACGGATGTGCCCTTCAACTTCGGAGAAGCGCTCGACCGCACCCCGCTGCTCGCCCTCGACCAGCACCTTGACGGTGCCATCAGGCAGCTTCAGCAGTTGCAGCACGGTGGCAACGGTACCGACGCGGTACAGGGCGTCCTCGCCCGGATCGTCGTCGGCTGGATTCTTCTGGGCCAGCAGTAGGATCTGCTTTTCGCCCGTCATCGCCGCCTCGAGGGCTTCGATGGACTTTTCGCGCCCCACGAACAGCGGGATAACCATGTGCGGGTAAACAACGACATCGCGCAATGGCAAAAGAGGCAAGTCGAGGGTGGTCTTCATGATTTCGCCTCTACAGCGGCCTTATGGCCGGAAACCGGTGGAAATGATGCTTGGACCTAATGTGGGGGCACGCTTGGGAAATTACAAGCGCTTGCACAGGAAAAGCAGAAAGGGGCCCGTAGGCCCCCTCTTGCTTGCAACCGAGAACCGGCCATTGCCTGAATCAGGCGTCTGGCGCGGCCTTGGCTTGCGGTTCGCTGTTTTCGTAGATCATCAGCGGCTGCGAGGTGCCCTCAATGACGCTCTCGTCGATAACCACCTTGCTGACATCCTTTTTCGAAGGAATCTCATACATGGTATCGAGCAGCACGCCTTCAAGGATCGAACGCAGGCCACGAGCGCCAGTCTTGCGCTCCAGGGCCTTGCGTGCAACGGCCTTGAGCGCATCGCTGCGGAACTCGAGGTCGACGCTTTCCATCTCGAACAGCTTGGCATACTGCTTGGTCAGGGCATTCTTCGGCTCGGTGAGGATCTGCATCAACGCAGCCTCATCCAGCTCGTCGAGGGTAGCCAGTACCGGCAGGCGGCCGACGAATTCCGGAATCAGGCCAAACTTGACCAGATCGTCCGGCTCGACCTCACGCAGGGACTCACCAACCTTCTTGCCCTCTTCCTTGCTGCGCACTTCGGCACCAAAACCGATGCCGCCTTTGGTGGAGCGGTTCTGGATGACCTTTTCCAGGCCCGAGAACGCACCACCGCAGATGAACAGGATGTTGCGGGTATCAACCTGCAGGAATTCCTGTTGCGGGTGCTTGCGGCCGCCTTGCGGCGGGACCGAGGCCACGGTGCCTTCGATCAGCTTCAGCAGTGCCTGCTGCACGCCCTCGCCCGAGACATCACGGGTAATGGACGGGTTGTCCGACTTGCGCGAGATCTTGTCGATTTCGTCGATGTAGACAATGCCCATCTGGGCCTTTTCCACGTCGTAGTCGCACTTCTGCAACAGCTTCTGGATGATGTTTTCGACGTCCTCACCCACATAACCGGCTTCGGTCAGGGTGGTGGCGTCAGCAATGGTGAACGGTACGTTCAACAGGCGTGCCAGGGTTTCGGCGAGCAGGGTCTTACCCGAGCCGGTCGGCCCGATGAGCAGGATGTTGCTCTTGCCCAGTTCGACTTCGTCACCCTTCTTGTCACGCTGGTTCAGGCGCTTGTAGTGGTTGTACACCGCTACGGCCAGCACCTTCTTCGCGCGCTCCTGACCAATCACGTACTGGTCCAGGATGCCGCTGATTTCTTTCGGCGAAGGCAATTTGTGCGCGCTGCTCTCGGCCTGGGCTTCCTGCACCTCCTCACGGATGATGTCGTTGCACAGGTCGACGCACTCGTCGCAGATAAATACCGAGGGCCCGGCAATCAGTTTGCGCACTTCGTGCTGGCTTTTGCCGCAGAAGGAGCAATAAAGCAATTTGCCGCTGTCCTCGCCGTTACGGGTGTCAGTCATTCGATCGATCCAATCCGGTAGGCTTGCAACACAAGATGAAGGCAATTGCGGGCTTTTTCAAGTCCGCAGGTAGGCGCTTTCGACGCCCACCTGCTCTGCCCCCCGGTTCAGGAGGCCAGTTGCCGCTTGTCGTAGACCGAGTCGATCAGGCCGTACTCGGCTGCGCGCGAGGCGCTCATGAAGTTGTCACGCTCGGTGTCACGCTTGATGGTCTCGAGGTCCTGGCCGGTGTGATAGGCCAGCAGCTCGTTCAGACGGGCCTTGATATTGAGAATTTCCTGGGCGTGGATCTCGATATCGGTGGCCTGACCCTGGAAGCCGCCCAGCGGCTGGTGGATCATCACGCGCGAGTTAGGCAGGCAATGACGCTTGCCCTTGGCACCTGCCGCCAGCAGGAAGGCGCCCATGCTGCAGGCCTGGCCGATGCAGATGGTCGAAACGTCCGGCTTGATGAACTGCATGGTGTCGTAGATCGACATGCCGGCGGTGACGGAACCGCCCGGCGAGTTGATGTACAGATGGATATCCTTGTCCGGGTTTTCCGCCTCAAGGAACAGCAGTTGCGCAACGACGAGGTTGGCCATGTAGTCCTCTACCGGGCCAACCAGGAAGATCACACGCTCCTTCAACAGGCGCGAGTAGATGTCGTAAGCGCGTTCGCCACGGGCGGACTGCTCGATAACCATCGGGACCAGGCCGCCTGCGGCCTGGATGTCAGAGCTCTGCTGAATATAAGAATTGCGGGACATGTCCTGCGCTCACTCCCAAATAGTCATGGCTTGAATACGCACAAGCCAGCTCGAAGGCTGGCTTGTGGAGGTTTCCTACGAGAGAAGACCGTTACTCAGCAGCGGCAGGCGCCTCGGCTGGTTTAACGGCTTCTTCGTACGAGACCGACTTGTCGGTCACAGTCGCTTTCTGCAGAACAGTATCTACAACTTGTTCTTCCAGCACAACCGAACGCACTTCGTTCAGTTGCTGGTCGTTCTTGTAGTACCAAGCGATGACCTGCTCAGGCTCCTGGTAAGCCGACGCCATTTCTTCGATCATCTCGCGAACCTTGGCGTCGTCCGGCTTCAGCTCGAACTGCTTGACCACTTCGGCCACGATCAAACCCAGCACGACGCGGCGCTTGGCTTGCTCTTCGAACAGCTCGACTGGCAGTTGCTCAGGCTTGATGTTGCCACCAAACTGCTGAACAGCCTGCACGCGCAGACGGTTGACTTCGTTTTCCAGCAGGGCCTTTGGTACTTCGATCGGGTTGGCGGCCAGCAGACCGTCCATGACCTGGTTCTTGACCTTGGTCTTGATCGCCTGACGCAGCTCACGCTCCATGTTCTTGCGAACTTCGGCGCGGAAGCCTTCCAGCGTCGATTCCTTGATGCCGAACTGGGCGAAGAACTCTTCGTTCAGTTCTGGCAGTACAGGTGCCGAAACGCTGTTGACGGTGATGGTGAACTCAGCGGCTTTGCCAGCCAGGTCCAGGTTCTGGTAGTCCTCTGGGAAGGTCACGTTGACCACGCGCTCTTCGCCAGCCTTGGCGCCTACCAGACCTTCTTCGAAGCCTGGGATCATGCGGCCGGAACCCAGCACCAGCAGGGTGCCCTTGGCCGAACCACCGGCAAACGCTTCACCGTCGACCTTGCCGACGAAGTCGATGTTGACCTGGTCGTCGTTCTGCGCAGCGCGCTCGACGGCCTCGAAGCGGGTGTTCTGCTTGCGCAGCACTTCCAGCATGTTGTCCAGGTCACTGTCAGCCACTTCGGCGCTCAGGCGCTCGACCTTGATCGACTCGAGGCCCGCAACAGTGAACTCAGGGAACACTTCGAAGATGGCGACGAATTCCAGATCCTTGCCCTTTTCGAAGGACTTGGGCTCTACAGCCGGGGCGCCAGCCGGGTTCAGCTTCTGCTCGACGATGGCTTCGTAGAAGGAGGCCTGGACCAGGTCACCGAAAGCCTCTTGACGGGCGTCCGCCTCGAAACGCTGACGGATCACGGTCATCGGTACTTTACCAGGACGGAAGCCCGCAATCTTGGCGCGCTTGGCAGTCTGCTGCAGACGCTTGTTGACTTCGTTCTCGACGCGCTCGGCCGGAACGGCGATGGTCATGCGGCGCTCGAGAGCGGAAGTGTTTTCAACAGAAACTTGCATGGATATTCCTCGTTGCACAGACGTTAGCCGGCGTTAGCCCGACTCCAGAATCAAGGGCAAACATTCTAGTGAGTCACGCAGCAGAAGTCACCCCACACGGGACGACTGAAAACAACGCCGGTCGATTAACTTTCAAGGCCCGCACGGCACAGCGCCAGGCCTGCTTCCAACAGGGGCTGCGCGGCGCCGGGGGCGGCCTGCAGCCGAAATACTTTGTCAAACAACTACCCGCAACGCATTCGCTTCCTTTATTCAGGATCAATGTCGTTGAACTGGCAGTACTCCTCCCATTCCAGCCCCAGCGCCTCGGCCACTTCACGGTGCGTTTCCAGGCGCATGGCCTGCAGCTGCTCCGGGGATTCGGCAATCAATTGCAGCGCCAGCTCCCAAGGCTCAATACCCTGTTCCTCGGCGGCATCCTCGAACGCCCACTCGATTTGCTGGGCCTGCTCACGCGCATCCAGCTCGCGGATCTCCTCGAGCAACTGCGGATTGGCTTCGGCAAAGCGCTGCAGCGCCAGGGCCTGACGGGCTTCTTTTGCAATCATCGTGGTGTCCTTTGCCGGCCAAACGGGCCGGTGTTTCAACCGACTGAAATCTAACAGCTTTTATTGGGGTGCCACCAGTGGATTACAAGGGGCAGGAGGTGATTTGGCCGAGCGGTGGCTGACCGCGACATATTCAGCGCCTTCGAGATCGAGCGCCGCCCGCGCGGCGCATCGCGAGCAAGCTCGCTCCTACATTTGTTTCGGGCCAGTATCGCCTGTGCCTGCGCGCGACCGCCCTGTTTGTTCCCCACGAT
>NZ_JBICKH010000053.1:0-568 GCF_043103905.1 Pseudomonas sp. yb_2
GACCTAACCGCAATTCCAACCATTGGGGTGGACACTGCATTAGTGCTGGCAGGGGAGATCGGTACAGATCTATCACGCTTCCCGTCCTCACAGCACTTCTGCTCTTGGTTGGGACTGGCTCCCCCTACCCGAATTTCCGGCGGTCATCGACTGGCAGGTGGTGGGCCCAAAATAGTCAATCGAGCAGCTCAAGCACTCAAGCAGGCTGCATCCAATGCCCGTAACGACAAGGGTTTCATTGGTGCATCACACCGAGCCAGACTGACTCGAATGGATACCAGCTGCGCCATCAAGGCCACTGCGCATCAGTTGGCACGTCTGGTGTACAACCTGTTAACCAAGAAGCAGGCTTATGTTGAACAAGGTCTTGAGGAGTTCGAAACCAGAAGCCAAGACCGGCAGGTCCGGCTTTGCTTCGCAAAGCCCGGAAACTGGGGTATCAGCTGGTGGCCGCCTGAGTGCTTAGAAAACAATGGGTTGCATTTTGTTTGATGAGAGATCACCCAGCCCTTCCGGGCTGCGCTGTCGCACAGCAAACAGGATGCGCATGACGTCAGATCTGCACTGA
>NZ_JBICKH010000054.1:0-101307 GCF_043103905.1 Pseudomonas sp. yb_2
GACGACCAGGTCGACGTCAACTACAGCGTCGAAGAGCAGGCCTCCGGCTCGATCACCGCCAGCGTCGGTTTCGCCCAGAGCGCCGGCCTGATCCTGGGTGGTTCGATCAGCCAGAGCAACTTCCTCGGTACCGGTAACAAGGTATCCATCGGCCTGACCCGTTCGGAATACCAGACCCGTTACAACTTCGGCTTCGTTGATCCCTACTTCACCGCCGATGGCGTCAGCCTGGGCTACAACGCCTTCTATCGCAGCACCGATTACGACGACCTCGACGTCGACGTTGCCAGCTATGCGGTGGACAGCTACGGTGCCGGCGTCAGCCTGGGCTACCCGATCAGCGAAACCTCGCGCCTGACCTACGGCCTGAGCGTGCAGCAGGACAAGATCAAGACCGGCAAATACACCGTTGACGAGATCTTCGACTTCCTCGAGGAGGAAGGTGACAACTTCCTGAACTTCAAGGCCTCGATCGGCTGGTCCGAGTCGACCCTGAACAAAGGCGTACTGGCCACCCGTGGTCACTCGCAAAGCCTGACCCTGGAGTCCACCGTTCCGGGCAGCGACCTGTCGTTCTTCAAGCTTGACTACCGTGGCCAGCTGTTCAAGCCGATCACCAGCGACTACACCCTGCGCCTGCATACTGAGCTTGGCTATGGTGATGGTTACGGCAGCACCTCCGGTCTGCCGTTCTACGAGAACTATTTCGCGGGTGGTTTCAACTCCGTCCGTGGCTTCAAGGACAGCAGCCTGGGCCCGCGCAGTACCCCGAGCATCGGTGAGGCCGCAGGTGGCAAGCCAGGCACCATCGCCGACCCGGATCAGGATCCGTTGCCGTTTGGTGGTAACGTGCTGGTGCAAGGCGGTGCCGAACTGCTGTTCCCGCTGCCGTTCGTCAAGGACCAGCGTTCACTGCGCACCTCTGTGTTCTGGGACGTGGGTAACGTGTTCGACACCAATTGCGGCAACAAACCTGATTGCGAGAAGGTCGGGTTCTCGGGCATGGCCAGTTCGGTCGGCCTAGGCGTGACCTGGATTACCGCACTGGGCCCGCTGAGCTTCAGCCTGGCAATGCCGGTCAAGAAGCCGGACGATGCCGATACCCAGGTGTTCCAATTCTCTCTGGGCCAGACCTTCTAAGGTCGGCCCTTGCTTAATGACAACGGTTTATCCAGGAGTGCATCGTGCGTAAATTGGCTCAATTGGCCGTAGTGGCCGCGGCGCTGGTCGCCACCCCGGCTTTCGCCGAAATGAAGGTTGCCGTCCTGAACTACCAGATGGCCCTGCTCGAGTCGGATGCCGCCAAGAAGTATGCGGTTGATGCCGAGAAGAAATTCGGTCCGCAACTGACCAAGCTGAAAAGCCTGGAAAGCAGTGCCAAGGGCATCCAGGACCGCCTGATCAAGGGCGGCGACAAGATGCAGCAGCAGGAGCGTGAGCGCCTGGAGCTCGAGTTCAAGCAAAAGGCTCGCGATTTCCAGTTCCAGTCCAAGGAACTGAACGAAGCCAAGGCCGTTGCTGATCGCGACATGCTCAAGCAACTGAAGCCGAAGCTGGATGGTGCTGTCGAGGAAGTGATCAAGAAGGGCGGCTACGACCTGGTCCTCGAGCGTGGTGCGGTCATCGATGTCAAACCTCAGTACGACATCACCCGCCAAGTCATCGAGCGCATGAACCAAGCCCGTTGATATGAGTGTGACCATGACGCTAGGCCAGCTGGCCGAGGTACTCGGAGCTACCCTCAAGGGGCCCGAGGCGCTGCAGATTACCGGGTTGGCCACCTTGCAGGAGGCTGGCCCGACGCAGTTGAGCTTCCTCGCCAACCCGCAGTACCGCAAGTACCTGGATAACAGCCAGGCTGGCGCGGTGCTGCTCAAGGCTGCGGATGCCGAAAGCTTTGCCGGCAATACCCTGGTCGTGGCGGACCCGTACCTGGCTTACGCGCGAATTTCCCACCTGTTCGATCCCAAACCCAAGGCTGAGGCGGGTATACATCCCAGCGCCGTGGTGGCGGAAGATGCCCAGGTGGACGCCAGCGCCAGCATTGGGCCGTTCGCGGTCATCGAAAGTGGTGCGCGCATCGGCGCCAACGTCAGCATCGGCGCACACTGCTTCATCGGTGCCCGCTGTGTGGTCGGTGAAGGTGGTTGGCTGGCACCGCGGGTCACGCTGTATCACGACGTGACCATCGGTAAGCGTGTGGTCATCCAGTCGGGTGCCGTGATCGGCGGCGAGGGCTTCGGCTTTGCCAACGAGAAGGGCATCTGGCGCAAGATTGCACAGATCGGCGGCGTCACCATTGGTGATGACGTGGAGATCGGCGTCAATACTGCTGTCGACCGTGGCGCGCTGTCCGACACCCGGATCGGCGACGGGGTCAAGCTGGACAACCAGATCCAGATCGCTCACAACGTGCAGATCGGTGATCACACTGCCATGGCCGCTTGCGTCGGAATCTCCGGCAGCACGCGCATCGGCAAGCACTGCATGCTGGCCGGGGGTGTGGGGCTGGTTGGGCACATCGATATTTGCGATAACGTTTTCGTTTCCGGAATGACCATGGTTACCCGTTCGATCACTGAACCGGGTTCCTATTCTTCCGGCACTGCCATGCAGCCGCTGGCTGACTGGCGCAAGAGCGCCGCGCGTATCCGCCACCTGGACGACATGGCCAAGCGTCTCCAGCAGCTGGAAAAACGCGTCGATACCGTGACCTCAGGTGGCCTGCCGACATCAGAAGGCTGATACCATTCCCTGAGCAAGAGTGAACAGTCGCTAGCTGGCTCCTCTTTGGATTGCAAAAGGAGCGTGTGGTCAGCACCTGCGCTCCCTATTCTTATTACAGGCTTCCCCACCGAAATGATGGACATCAACGAGATTCGCGAATACCTGCCTCACCGCTACCCGTTCCTGCTGGTAGACCGTGTGACGGATCTGGACTTCGAGGCCCAGAGCATTCGTGCCTACAAGAATGTCAGCATCAATGAGCCGTTTTTCAATGGCCACTTCCCGGCACACCCGATCATGCCGGGTGTCCTGATCATCGAAGCCATGGCCCAGGCGGCCGGCATCCTTGGTTTCAAGATGCTCGATGCCAAGCCGGCCGATGGCACCCTGTACTACTTTGTCGGTTCCGACAAACTGCGTTTCCGTCAGCCGGTTCTGCCGGGTGACCAGCTTGTGCTGGAAGCCAAGTTCCTCAGCCGTAAAAGCATGATCTGGAAGTTCGAGTGCCGCGCCCTTGTCGATGGCAAGCCGGTCTGCTCGGCAGAAATCACCTGCGCGGAACGCTCCCTATGAATTCGATTGATCCTCGGGCCATTATCGATCCGTCGGCCAAGCTGGCCGACGGCGTCGAGGTCGGCCCTTGGTCGATCGTTGGCCCTGATGTAGAAATCGGGGAGGGCACCGTTATCGGCCCGCATGTTGTGCTCAAAGGCCCGACCCGCATCGGCAAGCACAACCGTATCTTTCAGTTTTCCTCGATCGGTGAAGACACCCCGGACCTTAAGTACAAGGGTGAGCCGACGCGCCTGGTGATCGGCGATCACAATGTGATTCGCGAAGGGGTGACCATCCACCGCGGTACTGTTCAGGACCGCGCGGAAACCACCGTGGGTGACCATAACCTGATCATGGCCTATGCCCACATTGGCCACGACAGCGTCATCGGCAACCACTGCATCCTGGTCAACAATACGGCGTTGGCAGGTCATGTACATGTGGGTGACTGGGCGATCCTGTCCGGTTACACCCTGGTTCACCAGTACTGCCATATTGGCGCCCACGCGTTTTCCGGCATGGGCACGGCCATTGGCAAGGACGTTCCGGCCTTCGTTACCGTGTTCGGCAGCCCCGCCGAAGCCCGCAGCATGAACTTCGAGGGCATGCGCCGCCGCGGTTTCAGCGACGAGGTGATCCATGTGCTGCGTCGTTGCTACAAGATTGTCTACCGTCAGGGCCTGACCGTCGAAGACGCGCTCAAGGAGCTGGCCGAACCGGCCACGCAACACCCTGAGGTCGAGCTGTTCCGTCAGTCGATCCTGAGCTCCGCTCGCGGCATCACGCGCTGATATGGCCCAGCTTTGCGTAGCGCTGGTCGCCGGTGAGGCCAGTGGCGATATCCTTGGTTCAGGCTTGATGCGTGCCCTCAAGGCGCGCCACCCCGACGTGCGTTTCATCGGGGTTGGCGGCCCCTTGATGGAGGCCGAGGGCCTGCAATCCTATTTCCCCATGGAGCGCCTGGCCGTCATGGGGCTAGTCGAGGTACTGGGGCGCCTGCGCGAGCTGCTCAAGCGCCGCAAGTTGCTGATCCGGACCCTGATCGAAGAAAAGCCCGACGTATTCATCGGCATCGACGCCCCTGACTTCACCCTCAACATCGAGCTGAAGCTGCGCCAGGCCGGGATCAAGACCGTGCACTATGTCAGCCCGTCAGTGTGGGCCTGGCGGCAGAAGCGCGTGCTGAAGATCCGCGAAGGCTGCGACCTGATGCTGACGCTGCTGCCGTTCGAGGCGCGGTTCTACGAAGAGCAAGGTGTGCCAGTGCGTTTTGTTGGCCACCCGCTGGCAGACACCATCCCGCTTGAATCCGACCGCCCGGCCGCGCGCGCCGCGCTGGGCCTGGGCGAGGGGCCGGTGGTGGCATTGATGCCGGGCAGTCGGGGCGGCGAAGTAGGGCGCCTGGGCGCGTTGTTCCTCGACGCCGCCGAGCGCCTTTGCCAACAAGTGCCGGGTGTGCGCTTCGTGTTGCCCTGCGCCAACGCCACGCGGCGCGCCCAGATCGAACAGATGCTTGAAGGGCGCCAACTGCCGCTGACCCTGCTCGATGGCCAGTCGCACCAGGCCCTGGCGGCCTGTGACGCGGTGCTGATCGCCTCGGGTACCGCCACCCTCGAGGCGCTGCTGTACAAGCGGCCGATGGTGGTGGCGTACCGTTTGGCACCTTTGACTTTCTGGATTCTCAAGCGTCTGGTGAAAAGCCCTTACGTGTCATTGCCGAACCTGCTGGCCCAGCGAGAGCTGGTGCCCGAGTTGCTGCAGGACGACGCTACCAGCGAAGCGCTGGCCAACACCCTGGCGCCGCTGGTGCGCGATGGAAGCCAGCAGACCGAACGTTTCGACGAAATTCACCGCACCCTGCGCCGTGACGCCTCCAATCAGGCGGCCGAGGCAGTACTGGCCCTGCTCAAGGACCGCTGACATGCAAATTGGACTGGACTTCAACCTGGTAGAAGACCTGGTTGCCGGCGTTGATGAAGTGGGCCGTGGCCCGCTGTGCGGCGCGGTGGTAACGGCGGCGGTGATTCTTGATCCCGCGCGGCCGATTCTCGGTCTGAACGATTCTAAGAAACTCACCGAAGCCAGGCGTGAGGCGCTGTTCGACGAGATCTGCGAAAAGGCCTTGAGCTTCTGCATCGCCCGCGCCGAAGTCGAGGAAATCGACAGCCTGAACATCCTGCAAGCCACCATGCTGGCCATGCAGCGGGCAGTGGAGGGGTTGCACATTACGCCAAAGCTGGCCCTGATCGATGGCAATCGCTGCCCGAAGCTGGCGGTGCCGGCAGCACCGGTGGTCAAGGGGGATAGCCAGGTGCCGGCCATTGCGGCGGCATCGATCCTGGCCAAGGTGACCCGTGATCGGGAGATGAGTGCGTTCGAACTGATCTACCCGGGTTATGGCATTGGCGGGCACAAGGGCTACCCGACCCCGGTGCATCTCGAGGCGTTGGCACGTCTTGGGCCTACGCCCATTCATCGGCGTTCCTTCGCCCCGGTGCGGGCGGCTTGGGAAGCGCGTGAAGGCGTCACCGATTCCCTGATCTGACCTATTGGGGCCGCTTCGCGGCCCTTCGCGGGCACGCCCGCTCTCACAGGATTCATCGGTCTGAGCGGCGGGGCCGTACCTGTGGGAGCGGGCGTGCCCGCGAAGGGCTGCAAAGCAGCCCCAAAAAAAGCCCCTAGTTAGGCTACAATCCCGCCCTTGTCGTTAAGCACTGCTACAGGATCTTCCATGTCGGTTCCCTTCGTTCACCTGCGCGTCCACTCCGAATTCTCGCTGGTCGACGGCCTGGTGCGGATCAAACCGCTGGCCAAGGCGCTGACCGGGATGAACATGCCGGCGGTCGCGATCACCGATCAGAGCAACATGTGCTCGCTGGTGAAGTTCTACAAGACTGCCATGGGCGCCGGCATCAAACCGATCTGCGGTGCCGACCTGTGGCTGGCCGGTGCCGACCCGGAAGCCCCGCTGTCGCGCATCTGCTTCCTGGCCATGGACCCCAAGGGCTATCGCAACCTCACCGAACTGATCTCGCGCGGCTGGACCGATGGCCAGCGCAACGGCCTGGTCATCCTCCAGCGTGAATGGATCGCCCCGGCCACCGAGGGCCTGATTGCCCTGTCCGCGGGCAAGGAAGGTGACATTGGCATGGCGCTGCTGGCGGGTCGGCAAGACGAAGCCGAAGCGCTTCTTCAAGACTGGATGGGCATGTTCCCCGAGCGCTTCTACGTTGAAGTGCAGCGCACCAATCGGGCACGCGACGAAGAATACGTGCACGCGGCGGTGGCATTGGCCGACAAGCTTGGCGCCCCGCTGGTGGCTACCAACGACGTACGTTTCATCAAGCAGGCGGACTTCGACGCCCACGAGACCCGCGTATGCATTGGCGAGGGATGGACCCTTGACGACCCGCGCCGTCCGCGTTGCTACAGCGACCAGCAGTACCTGAAGTCGGCCGAGGAAATGGCCGAGCTCTTCAGCGACCTGCCCGACGCCATCGCCAACACCGTCGAGATTGCCAAGCGCTGCAACATCCAAGTGCAACTGGGCAAGTACTTCCTGCCTGACTTCCCCACGCCCAACGGCATGGGCATCGACGACTACCTGCGGCATGTGGCCCACGAAGGCCTGGAAGAGCGTCTGGCCGTGCTGTGGCCGAAAGAGACCACGCCCAATTATGAAGAAAAGCGTCAGGTTTACCTGGACCGCCTGAAGTTCGAGCTGGACATCATCATCCAGATGGGCTTCCCCGGTTACTTCCTGATTGTTATGGACTTCATCAAGTGGGCCAAGAACAACGACGTACCGGTGGGCCCGGGTCGTGGTTCGGGTGCCGGCTCGCTGGTGGCCTATGTCCTGAAGATCACCGATCTCGACCCGCTGGCCTACGACCTGCTGTTCGAGCGCTTCCTCAACCCTGAACGTGTTTCCATGCCCGACTTCGACGTCGACTTCTGCATGGACGGCCGTGACCGGGTGATCGACTACGTGGCCGAGGCCTACGGCCGTAACGCGGTGAGCCAGATCATCACCTTCGGTACCATGGCCGCCAAGGCGGTGGTGCGTGACGTGGCGCGGGTGCAAGGCAAATCCTATGGCCTGGCCGACCGCCTGTCGAAGATGATCCCCTTCGAAGTGGGCATGACCCTGGAGAAGGCCTACGAGCAGGAAGAAATCCTGCGTGACTTCCTCAAGGGCGACGAAGACGCCCGTGAAATCTGGGACATGGCCCTGAAGCTGGAGGGTGTGACCCGGGGTACCGGCAAGCACGCCGGTGGTGTTGTTATCGCACCGACCAAGCTCACCGACTTTTCGCCGATCGCCTGTGATGAAGAGGGTGGTGGCCTGGTAACCCAGTTCGACAAGGATGACGTCGAGGCCGCCGGCCTGGTGAAGTTCGACTTCCTCGGCCTGCGTACCTTGACCATCATCAAGTGGGCGATGGAGATCATCAACCGCGAGCAGGCCAAGAAGAACCTGCCCGACCTCAACATCGACTTCATCCCGCTGGACGACCGCAAGACCTACGAGCTGCTGCAGAAGGCCGAAACCACGGCGGTGTTCCAGCTTGAATCGCGCGGCATGAAGGAGCTGATCAAGAAGCTCAAGCCCGACTGCCTGGAAGACCTGATCGCACTGGTTGCGTTGTTCCGCCCGGGCCCGCTGCAATCGGGCATGGTGGACGACTTCATCAACCGCAAGCACGGCCGCGCCGAGCTGGCCTACCCGCACTCCGACTACCAGTACGAAGGCCTCAAGCCGGTACTGGCGCCAACCTACGGCATCATCCTGTACCAGGAACAGGTGATGCAGATCGCCCAGGTGATGGCAGGTTATACCCTGGGTGGCGCCGACATGCTGCGCCGGGCCATGGGTAAGAAAAAGCCCGAGGAAATGGCCAAGCAGCGCGGTGGTTTCATCGAAGGTTGCGTGGCCAACAATATTGATGCGGACCTCGCCGGTAACATCTTCGACCTGGTAGAGAAGTTCGCGGGCTACGGCTTCAACAAATCCCACTCCGCCGCCTATGGCCTGGTGTCGTACCAGACCGCCTGGCTGAAAACCCACTACCCGGCGCCATTCATGGCCGCGGTCCTGTCGGCGGATATGCATAACACCGACAAGGTGGTGGTGCTGGTGGAGGAGGTGCGCAGCATGAAGCTGCGCCTCGACGCGCCGGATGTGAACTTCTCGGACTTCAAGTTCACCGTCAACAACGACGGCCGTATCGTCTACGGCCTTGGTGCCATCAAGGGTGTCGGCGAAGGCCCGGTGGAGGCGATTGTCGAGGCTCGTGCCCAAGGCGGTCCCTTCAAGGACCTGTTCGATTTCTGTGAACGCATCGACCTCAAACGGGTCAACAAGCGTACCCTTGATGCGCTGGTGCGCAGTGGCGCGCTGGACCGCCTTGGCCCGCACTTCCATGACGAGATCAAGGCCTACCACGCCAACATCGACATCAACCGGGCAACCTTGCTGTCGGCGCTGGGCGAGGCCATCAAGGCAGCCGAGCAGGCTGCGCATACCGCTGACAGTGGCCATGTGGACCTGTTCGGCAGCATGTTCGACGCGGCAGATGTCGACGTCTATGCCAACCATCGCAAGGTGCGCGAGCTCACCCTCAAGGAGCGTCTGAAGGGGGAGAAGGACACCCTTGGCCTGTACCTCACCGGCCACCCGATCGACGAGTACGAGACCGAGATCCGCCGCTTCGCACGCCAGCGCATCGTCGATCTCAAGCCGTCGCGCGAAACCCAGACCATCGCGGGCATGATCATTGCCCTGCGGGTGATGAAGAACAAGAAGGGCGACAAGATGGGCTTCGTCACCCTGGATGACCGTTCCGGGCGGATCGAGGCATCGCTGTTTGCCGATGCCTTCATGGCGGCACAGTCCTTGCTGCAGACCGATGCGATGGTGGTGGTGGAAGGCGAGGTCAGCAATGACGACTTCTCCGGGGGCTTGCGCCTGCGGGTGAAGCAGGTGATGACCATGGAAGACGCGCGCACCAAGCTGGCCGAGAGCCTGCGCCTGAAGGTGGCGCACGACGCACTGAAGGGCGACCGGCTGAAGTGGCTGGGCGAGCTGATCACCCGCCATCGCGGTGCCTGCCCGATCACGCTGGAGTACACCGGCAGTGACGCCAAGGCCATGCTGCAGTTTGGCGAGCAGTGGGCGATCGACCCGGCCGATGGGCTGATTCAGGCGCTGCGTGACCAGTTCGGGCGTGAGAACGTCTTCCTGCAATATCGTTGAACCGACAAAAATTTAATCTCGACCTGAATGCGCCTGATCCCGTAAGGTATGGCGCCAAACGGATCAACCGGCCGGCCGCCTGGCCGTAGACCCAAGACGGATGACTATGAACCCGAATTTCCTCGACTTCGAACAGCCGATTGCCGACCTGCAAGCCAAGATCGAAGGCCTGCGCCTGGTGGGCAACGACAACTCGCTGAACATCAGCGATGAAATTGCCCGTCTGCAAGACAAGAGCAACACCCTGACCGAAAGCATCTTCGGCAACCTGACCAGCTGGCAGATCGCCCGCCTGGCCCGTCACCCGCGTCGTCCATACACCCTGGACTACCTGGAGCACATCTTCACCGAGTTCGAAGAGCTGCACGGGGACCGTCACTTCTCTGACGACGCCGCCATCGTGGGTGGTACTGCGCGTCTGGACGGCAAGCCGGTCATGGTCATTGGCCACCAGAAGGGCCGTGAAGTGCGCGAGAAAGTGCGTCGCAACTTCGGCATGCCGCGCCCGGAAGGCTACCGCAAGGCCTGTCGCCTGATGGAAATGGCCGAACGCTTCAAGATGCCGATCCTGACCTTCATCGACACGCCGGGCGCCTACCCGGGCATCGACGCCGAAGAGCGCAACCAGAGTGAAGCCATCGCCTGGAACCTGCGGGTCATGGCACGCCTGAAAACCCCGATCATCGCTACCGTGATCGGTGAGGGTGGTTCCGGTGGGGCACTGGCCATTGGCGTGTGCGACCAACTGAACATGCTGCAGTACTCCACCTACTCGGTGATCTCGCCGGAAGGCTGTGCTTCGATTCTGTGGAAAACTGCCGATAAAGCAGCAGACGCGGCCGAGGCCATGGGCATCACCGCCGAGCGTCTGAAGAGCCTGAACATTGTCGACAAGGTCATCCAGGAGCCGCTGGGCGGCGCCCACCGTGACCCGGCCCAGATGTCCGAAAGCATCCGTGCCGATCTGGTGCAGCAGCTGGACATGCTCGGCAAGTTCGACAACGATGCGCTGCTGGCCCGTCGTTACGAGCGCCTGATGAGCTACGGCCTCTGATTCTGATTTGCCCCGGGGCCGTTTTGCGGCCCTTGTGATTGATGGCACCGGCTTCGCCGGTGTTCGCGGGTAAACCCGCTCCTACAGGTATTGCGCTGCCCTTGAGGCTTGCGCCGTACGTGTGGGAGCGGGCATGCCCGCGAATGCTTTCTGGAATCGAGCGAGGGCTAGATGATCAACCTCACTCCTTGGCTCAACGCCCCCACCTGGTACGTCGCCTTCTCCGGCGGCCTCGATTCCACCGTCCTCCTGCACCTGCTGGCCGAATACGCCCGCAACCACGCATCCCCCCCGCTGCGCGCCATCCATATCCACCACGGCCTGCAAGCTGCTGCCGACGCCTGGCCCGCCCACTGCCAGGCCATCTGCGACAATTTCGACGTTGAACTTCAGGTCATCCACGTCCAGGTCTCCCCAGGCGCCAGCCTTGAACAGGCCGCTCGCGATGCCCGCTATGCCGCCTTCAGGCAAGTGCTCGGCCCGGGCGATATCCTGTTCACCGGCCAGCACCGCGACGACCAGGCCGAGACCCTGCTGTTCCGCCTGTTGCGCGGTGCCGGCCTGCGGGGCCTGGCGGCAATGCCGGGGCAGCGGGCGCTGGGGCAGGGCAGCCTGGTCAGGCCGTTACTGGCCTGTTCCCGGCAACATTTGCAGGATTATGCCCAAGCCCAAGGGCTGACCTGGATCGAAGACCCGTCAAACGTCGACACACAATTCGCCCGCAACTACCTGCGCGGCGAAGTGATGCCGCAGCTGCAGCAACGTTGGCCACAGGCCAGCCAGAACTTCGCCCGTGCAGCAGAGCATCTGGGCGAGGCGCTGGGTTTGCTGGACGAACTGGCCCAGGAGGATCTGGCGCTTGCGGGCAAAGGGGCGCCCCTCGCCTGGCCGGGGCTGGATTCCCTCGACCTGGCCGCCCTGCTGGCGTTATCGCCGGCCCGTCAGCGCAATGCCTTGCAGTACTGGCTGAGCCAGCGCACCCGTTTGCCCGATACCCGGCACTGGGCCGGCTGGGCAGACCTGCGCGATGCCGGTGCCGATGCCCGGCCAGTCTGGCGGCTTGCCGATGGACGGTTGGTGCGTAGCCACGGGCGCATCTGGTGGTTGAGCGGTGATTGGCTACAGCAACCGGCTGGCTCGCTGGCCTGGCCCGACCCTGATGGGCCGTTGCGGTTGCCGGGCAATGGTTGCGTGCGTCTTGTTGGCGCAGCCGTGCCGAGCGGGTTGCGCATTGCCTACCGTCAGGGGGGTGAAATGCTGGAGGTTCCCGGCCGTGGTCGGCGGGACCTCAAGCGCCTGCTCAACGAACAGCAGGTGCCGCATTTCCTGCGCTCGCGCCTGCCGTTGCTGTATCACGGCGAACGCCTGCTGGCAGTGGCCAACCTGCCCGGGCTGGTGCAGGCGGATTGCCAACTGCACTGGCAGTTACCGACGAACGCGCAAGGTTTGAGCTGAAGGGTACATTCCGGTAGACTACCCTCCCTTCTTGATACAACTTCTGTGGGTTCCGCGAAAACACAGGAGTTGCCGATTACCAAGCAGTTTTTTGCCGAGCTGATTCTGGAAATGACGAGCGAACGCCATGCCGGGTATACCCTGGCTGTACAGACGCGGCAGTTTTTCGAGATGCACTGTGATTGACGCAGGTGATCGGGGGCTTCGGCCTTCCTTCGCTTTCTCCGGCGGCGCTGGCCGCCTTAACGCAGACTTCTAGGGTTTTTCATGACGCGCTACATATTCGTCACGGGCGGTGTTGTTTCTTCATTGGGGAAAGGCATTGCCTCGGCTTCCCTGGCGGCCATCCTGGAAGCGCGGGGCCTGAAGGTCACCATGCTCAAGCTGGATCCGTACATCAACGTCGACCCGGGCACCATGAGCCCGTTCCAGCACGGTGAAGTTTTTGTCACCCACGATGGCGCCGAGACCGACCTCGACCTGGGGCACTACGAGCGGTTCATCCGCACCACCATGACCCAGAACAACAACTTCACCACCGGCCGTATCTACGAGCACGTGCTGCGCAAAGAGCGTCGTGGTGATTATCTGGGCGCGACCATCCAGGTCATCCCGCACATCACCGACGAAATCAAGCGTCGCATCATCAAGGGTGCCGGCGATGCCGACGTGGCCCTGGTGGAGATCGGCGGTACCGTGGGTGATATCGAGTCGCAGCCGTTCCTCGAGGCGATTCGCCAACTGCGTGTCGAAGTGGGCTCCAAGCGTGCCATGCTGATGCACCTGACCCTGGTCCCGTACATCGCCACCGCTGGCGAAACCAAGACCAAGCCGACCCAGCACTCGGTCAAGGAGCTGCGCTCCATCGGCCTGCAGCCTGATGTGCTGATCTGCCGCTCCGACCACCCGGTCGATGCTTCGTCGCGTCGCAAGATCGCGCTGTTCACCAACGTTGAAGAGCGTGCGGTGATTTCGCTGGAAGACGTCGACACCATCTACAAGATCCCGGGCGTACTGCATGCTCAGGGCCTGGACGACTTCGTCGTCGAGCGCTTCGGCCTGCAGTGCAATGGTGCCGACCTGTCCGAGTGGGACAAGGTGGTCGATGCCAAGCTCAACCCGGAGCACGAAGTGACCATCGCCATGGTCGGCAAGTACATGGAGCTGCTGGATGCGTACAAGTCGCTGATCGAAGCGATGAGCCACGCCGGCATCACCAACCGGACCAAGGTCAACCTGCGCTACATCGATTCGGAAGACATCGAGAACCAGGGCACCAGCCTGCTCGAAGGCGCCGATGCCATCCTGGTACCGGGCGGTTTCGGCCTGCGCGGTGTGGAAGGCAAGATCACTGCGGTGCAATACGCCCGTGAGAACAAGGTGCCGTACCTGGGTATCTGCCTGGGCATGCAGGTGGCCGTCATCGAATTCGCCCGTAACGTGATGGGCTGGAAAGACGCCAACTCCACCGAGTTCGACCGTAACAGCGGCCACCCAGTGGTCGGCCTGATCACCGAGTGGGCCGATGCCACCGGTGCCGTCGAGACCCGCGACGAGGCTTCCGACCTGGGCGGCACCATGCGCCTGGGCGCACAGGATTGCCAGCTGGCTGCCGGTTCCAAGGTGCACGACTGCTACGGCAAGGACGTGATCACCGAGCGTCACCGTCACCGCTACGAAGTGAACAACAACCTGCTGCCACAACTGGTGGACGCTGGTCTGGTGGTTTCCGGCCGTTCCGAAGACGGCGCGCTGGTGGAAGTGGTCGAGTCCAAGGATCACCCATGGTTCGTCGCTTGCCAGTTCCACCCGGAGTTCACCTCCACCCCGCGTGACGGCCACCCGCTGTTCAGTGGTTTCGTCAAGGCAGCCCTGGCTCAGAAGAACAAGGCCTGATCGATGACCCAGAAGATCATTCGCGTCGGTAACATCGAGATCGCCAACGACAAGCCGTTCGTCCTGTTCGGCGGCATGAACGTTCTGGAATCCCGTGACCTGGCGATGAAGGTCTGCGAAGAGTACGTGCGGGTTACCGAGAAGCTCGGTATCCCGTACGTGTTCAAGGCCAGTTTCGACAAGGCCAACCGTTCGTCGGTAACGTCCTATCGTGGCCCTGGCATGGAAGAGGGGCTGAAGATCTTCGAAGAGATCAAGCGCACCTTCAACGTGCCGGTGATCACCGACGTGCACGAGCCTTACCAGGCCGAGCCCGTCGCCAAGGTATGCGACATCATCCAGCTGCCGGCTTTCCTGTCGCGGCAGACTGACCTGGTGGTGGCCATGGCCAAGACCGGCGTGGTGATCAACATCAAGAAGGCTCAGTTCCTCGCACCTCAGGAAATGAAACACATCCTGGCCAAGTGCGAAGAGGCCGGTAACGACCAGTTGATACTCTGCGAACGTGGTTCGAGCTTCGGCTACAACAACCTGGTTGTCGACATGCTGGGCTTCGGCATCATGAAGCAGTTCGAGTACCCGGTGTTCTTCGACGTGACCCACGCCCTGCAGATGCCGGGTGGCCGCGCCGATTCCGCCGGCGGTCGTCGGGCCCAGGTCACTGACCTGGCCAAGGCCGGCATGAGTCAGGGCCTGGCCGGGCTTTTCCTCGAGGCCCACCCCGACCCGGACAACGCCAAGTGCGATGGCCCATGCGCCCTGCGCCTGGATAAACTGGAGCCGTTCCTGGTCCAGCTCAAGCAATTGGACGACCTGGTGAAAAGTTTTCCGACGGTAGAAACCGCGTAAAGCTCATTTCTCGGGTAAAGTACCGCCCGATCCACCCCTGACCAGTCGGTCAGGGGCTCCCTTCATCAGGCCTGCCCAAAGCAAGTTCGCCCGGTGAACGGCAAGAATTTCCTAAGCTAAGTTGTTTTCGTCAAATTCTGGAGTGCTTACAACAATGGCAAAAATCGTCGACATCAAAGGTCGTGAAGTTCTCGATTCGCGTGGCAACCCCACTGTGGAAGCCGACGTACTGCTCGACAACGGCATCATCGGCAGCGCTTGCGCGCCGTCCGGTGCTTCTACCGGCTCGCGCGAAGCGCTGGAGCTGCGTGATGGCGACAAGAGCCGTTACCTGGGCAAGGGCGTGCTGAAGGCCGTCGCCAACATCAACGGCCCGATCCGTGACCTGCTGCTGGGCAAGGATCCTTCCGATCAGAAGGCTCTGGACCGCGCCATGATCGAACTGGACGGTACCGAGAACAAGGCCAAGCTGGGCGCCAACGCCATCCTGGCTGTTTCCCTGGCTGCCGCCAAAGCTGCTGCCCAGGACCAGGACCTGCCGCTGTACGCGCACATCGCCAACCTGAACGGCACCCCGGGCCAGTACTCGATGCCGGTTCCGATGATGAACATCATCAACGGTGGCGAGCACGCCGACAACAACGTCGACATCCAGGAGTTCATGGTTCAGCCGGTTGGCGCCAAGACCTTCTCTGACGGCCTGCGCATGGGTACCGAAATCTTCCACCACCTCAAGGCTGTACTGAAGGCCCGTGGCCTGAACACCGCCGTAGGTGATGAAGGTGGTTTCGCCCCTAACCTGGCATCCAACGAAGACGCCCTGGGCGCCATCGCTGAAGCTGTCGAAAAAGCCGGCTACAAGCTGGGCACCGACGTGACCCTGGCCCTGGACTGCGCGGCTTCCGAATTCTACGAAGACGGCAAGTACAACCTGTCCGGCGAAGGCAAGTCGTTCGACGCCGAAGGCTTCGCCGACTACCTGAAAGGCCTGACCGAGCGTTTCCCGATCATTTCGATCGAAGACGGCCTGGACGAGTCCGACTGGGCTGGCTGGAAAATCCTCACTGACAAGATCGGTGAAAAAGTCCAGCTGGTCGGTGACGACCTGTTCGTGACCAACACCAAGATCCTCAAGGAAGGCATCGAGAAAGGCATCGGTAACTCGATCCTGATCAAGTTCAACCAGATCGGCTCGCTGACCGAAACCCTGGAAGCCATCCAGATGGCCAAGGCTGCTGGTTACACTGCAGTGATCTCGCACCGTTCCGGTGAAACCGAAGACTCGACCATTGCCGACCTGGCTGTGGGTACTGCTGCTGGCCAGATCAAGACAGGCTCGCTGTGCCGTTCCGACCGCGTTTCCAAGTACAACCAGCTGCTGCGCATCGAAGAGCAACTGGGCGCCAAAGCGGTTTACCGCGGTCGTGCCGAGTTTCGCGGCTAAGCAAGAGATGGTAAAAAGGCAGCAGCCGGAGTTGTAGGAACGTTCGTACTGAACTTTCCTACGTACTAACGGGTTTCTGTCGACGAAGCCTGGCCTCGGCCAGGCTTCGTGCTATTCGAGGCCCCGAAGTAACAAGTACGCGGCAGCCTTTTTAACCTGGATAACGTGATGCGCAGTCCCTATTGGTTGTTCCTCGTTCTGCTCTTGCTGTTGGGTGGCCTGCAGTACCGCCTGTGGGTGGGTAACGGCAGCCTGGCGCAAGTGACCGAACTGAAGCAGCAGATTGCCGATCAGCATGCCGAAAACGAGCGCTTGCTCGAGCGTAATCGTGTGCTCGATGCTGAAGTGCTAGAGCTGAAAAAAGGCATGGAGACCGTTGAAGAACGGGCCCGCCATGAATTGGGGATGGTCAAAGAGGGCGAAACCCTCTTCCAGTTGCCACAGAAATGATCGATACCTTGCCGGCCTTCTGGGCCGTGATTCCTGCGGCGGGTGTAGGTGCCCGCATGGCTGCCGACCGCCCCAAGCAATACCTGGAGCTGGCTGGGCAGACCCTTCTCGAGCACAGCCTCGACTGTTTTCTTGGCCACCCGGCGCTCAAGGGCGTGGTGGTCAGCATTGCCGAAGATGACCCGTACTGGCCTGGCCTGCGCTGCGCCAGCGACCCACGCATCCACTGCGCGGCGGGCGGGCGTGAACGCGCTGACTCGGTGCTTAACGCCTTGCTGGTGCTGCATGCCCAGGGGGCGGCGGACAGCGACTGGGTGCTGGTGCACGATGCTGCGCGGCCGAACCTGGCGCGCAGCGACCTGGACAAGCTGTTGTCGGAGCTGGCGGACGACCCGGTGGGTGGCCTGCTGGCGGTGCCGGCGCGCGATACCCTCAAGCGTGCCGACAGCCATGGCCGGGTGAGTGCTACCGTTGACCGCAGCACCATCTGGCAGGCGTACACACCGCAGATGTTCCGCCTTGGAGCGTTGCATCGGGCGCTGGCTGAGTGCCTGGTGTCGGATGTGGTGGTGACCGACGAAGCCTCGGCCATCGAATGGTCCGGTCAGGCGCCGCGGCTGGTGGAAGGGCGCAGTGACAACATAAAGGTGACCCGGCCCGAAGATCTCGAATGGTTGCGCCAGCGCTGGGCGGGTAAACGCTGAGCGTTCTCCTGGGCTGGCCTTTTCGCGGGTAAACCCGCTCCTACAATGGATTGCATCGGTGGTTGGACACAGACCGTCGTAGGAGCGGGTTTACCCGCGAAGAGGCCAGTACCAGCAGCACATCCCGTCAGCCGAAACGATACTCCGGCAACCCCGCCAACCCCTCCTTCAGGTAATCCACCAGCCGCCGTACCTTCGGCGACAGGTGCCTCTGCTGCGGATACAGCGCCCATACCGCCGTATTCGGCGGTTGGTGCGCCTCCAGCAGCGACACCAGCGCACCACTGTTCAGGTGTTCCAGCACGTAGTAATCCGGCAACTGGCACAACCCGATTCCTTGCAGCGCCGCATCCAGCACTGCCTGGCCACTGTTGCAGCGCCAGTTACCCTGTACCCGCTGGCTGATCTCACGGCCATCCTGCTGTAGCGCCCACAAGTCCGAACTCCCCACCAGGCAATTGTGCCGCGCCAGCTCCGACAGGCTGTGTGGCCGGCCATAGCGCTCAAGATAGGCCGGCGAGGCACACAGGTACATGCGCCTTGGCGCCAGGCGGGTAGCCACCAGGCGAGAGTCGGCCAGGCGGCCAAGACGGATGGCCAGGTCCATGCCTTCATGCAGCAGGTCGAGGGTGTGGTTGCTCAGCTCCACATCCACGCGCAACTGCGGGTACAGCGCCATGAATCGCGTCACCAGCGGCACGATGAAGCGCTCGCCGTAGGCCACTGCACACGTCATGCGCAACAAGCCCTTGGGTTCGCTGGCCAGGTCGCCCATGGCGCGCAGCGCTTCCTCACGGCCATCCTGCAAGCGTTGGCAATGCTGCAGGAAGGTCTGCCCGGCTTCGCTCAGGGTTACCCGGCGGGTGCTGCGATACAGCAGGCGCGTTTGCAGGCGGTCCTCCAGCCGGGCGATCTGCCGGCTGATGTGCGATGAGGAAACCCCCAGGCGTTCGGCGGCGGCAGTGAACTGGCCCGATTCGGCCACGGCGACAAATTCGTCGATGCCTTCCCATCGGCTGCTCATCGATTATCCCTGTGTGGCAATAATGTTTTGTCTTTGGCCTGATTATTAATCAAAAGGCGCTGAATTACACTGCAAGACTGAATCGATCCTCTGTCTGGAGACCTTTGATGATCAAGTCCCGTGCTGCCGTAGCCTTCGAAGCCAAGAAACCCCTGGAAATCGTCGAAGTCGACGTGGCCATGCCAAAGGCCGGTGAAGTGCTGCTGCGCGTGGTCGCCAGCGGTGTCTGCCACACCGATGCCTATACCCTGTCCGGTGCTGACCCGGAAGGTATCTTCCCGTCGATCCTTGGCCACGAAGGCGGTGCCATCGTCGAAGCGGTAGGCGAGGGGGTGACCTCGCTCGCCGTGGGTGACCACGTCATCCCGCTGTACACCCCGGAATGCGGCAAGTGCAAGTTCTGCCTCTCGGGCAAGACCAACCTGTGCCAGGCCATCCGCGCCACTCAGGGCAAGGGCCTGATGCCGGACGGCACCACGCGCTTCTCGTACAAGGGCCAGCAGCTGTTCCACTACATGGGCACCTCGACGTTCTCCGAATACACCGTGCTGCCGGAAATTTCCGTGGCCAAGATCCAGAAAGAAGCACCCCTGGAAAAGGTCTGCCTGCTGGGTTGCGGCGTCACCACCGGTATCGGCGCGGTGCTCAACACTGCCAAGGTCAAGCCCGGTGATACCGTGGCCATCTTCGGCCTCGGTGGCATCGGCCTGTCGGCCGTGATCGGTGCGGTCAAGGCCAAGGCCTCGCGTATCATCGCCATCGACATCAACCCGGCCAAGTTCGAAATCGCCCGCCAGTTGGGTGCCACCGATTGCGTCAACCCGAAGGACTACGATCGCCCGATCCAGGAAGTGATCGTCGACCTCACCGATGGTGGCGTGGACTTCTCCTTCGAGTGCATCGGCAACGTTCAACTGATGCGCGCCGCCCTGGAATGCTGCCACAAGGGCTGGGGAGAGTCGGTCATCATCGGTGTGGCCGGTGCCGGCCAGGAAATTTCCACGCGTCCATTCCAGCTGGTTACCGGTCGGGTTTGGCGTGGTTCGGCGTTCGGCGGCGTGCGTGGCCGCAGCGAGCTGCCGAGCTACGTGGAAATGTCCGAGAAAGGCGAGATCCCGCTGGACACCTTCATCACCCACACGATGGGGCTGGAAGACATCAACAAGGCCTTCGACCTGATGCATGAAGGCAAGAGCATCCGTAGCGTGATCCACTTCTGAGGTCTGTCATGAGCCTGGATAACATCTCCTGCCAGAAGAGCTTCGGCGGCTGGCACAAGCGTTACCGGCATCATTCCAAGGTGCTGGGTTGCGATATGGTGTTCGCTGTGTACCTGCCGCCGCAGGCCGAGCAGGGCGAAAAGCTGCCGGTGCTGTACTGGCTCAGCGGCCTCACCTGCACCGACGAGAACTTCATGCAGAAGGCCGGCGCCCAGCGTCTGGCCGCCGAGCTGGGGCTGATCATCGTCGCCCCCGATACCAGCCCGCGTGGCGAGCAGGTGCCGGGCGATCCGGACGGCGCCTGGGACTTCGGCCTGGGCGCTGGCTTCTACCTCAACGCCACCCAGCAACCGTGGGCCCAGCACTACCGCATGCACGACTATGTGGTGGAGGAGTTGCCAGCCCTGATCGAGGCACACTTCCCGGCGTCGGGCGAGCGCAGCATCAGCGGCCACTCCATGGGTGGGCATGGCGCGTTGGTGTGCGCCTTGCGCAATCCGGGGCGCTACCGCTCGGTGTCGGCATTCTCGCCAATCAGCAATCCGATGGATTGTCCGTGGGGCGAGAAAGCCTTCAGCCGCTACCTGGGTGAAGACCGTGGGCGCTGGCGTGAGTGGGATGCCAGCGTGCTGCTGGCCGAAACCCCGGCAGGCCAATGCCCGCCGTTGCTGGTGGATCAGGGCGACCGTGACGACTTCCTAGAGAAGCAACTCAAGCCTGAAGCGCTGGAACAGGCGGCACGCAAAGGTGGCCATGCAATGACCCTGCGTATGCAGCCAGGCTATGACCATAGCTACTACTTCATTGCCAGCTTCATCGAGGAGCACCTGCGCCATCATGCGGTGGCACTGGGGCGGGTTTAACGCTTGCTGTGGGAGCGGGCGTGCCCGCGACGGGCTGCACAGCAGCCCCAATCCCACAAATCCCCTGCAAAGCAGGTAGAATCACGCCCTGACTCATTCAGGGCGTTTTCTTATGCGTATTGGCCACGGCTACGATGTGCACCGTTTCTGCGACGGTGATTTCATTACCCTGGGCGGGGTGCGTATCCCCCACAAATACGGCCTGCTGGCCCACTCCGACGGTGACGTGCTGCTGCACGCCCTGAGCGATGCCTTGCTTGGCGCTGCGGCGCTGGGCGACATCGGCAAGCACTTCCCTGACACTGACCCGCAGTTCAAGGGGGCTGACAGCCGCGCGCTGCTGCGCCATGTGGTCGGCATCGTCAAGGCCAAGGGCTGGAAGGTCGGCAACGTTGACGCCACCATCGTCGCCCAGGCACCGAAAATGGCCCCACACATCGAAACCATGCGCCAGCTGATCGCCGAAGACCTGCAGGTCGAGCTCGACCAGGTCAATGTCAAGGCCACCACCACGGAGAAGCTGGGCTTTACCGGCCGCGAGGAGGGCATTGCCGTGCATTCGGTCGCCCTGCTGCTGCCAGCATGACCGAACTGGAACTGCTGGGCCCGCGCGCATCGGGCGAACCCCTGGGCACCGCCATCCTCAAAGCGGTTGCCGAAGACTTTCAGGTTGACGAAGTTCTGGATATACCGCTATCCGGCCAAGGCGAGCACCTGTGGCTGTGGGTCGAGAAGCGTGACCTGAACACTGAAGAAGCCGCCCGGCGCCTTGCCCGCGCCGCTGGCGTGCCGGTGCGCAGCATCAGCTACGCCGGCCTGAAGGACCGCCAGGCGCTGACCCGCCAGTGGTTCAGCCTGCACCTGCCGGGCAAGGCCGATCCGGATCTGTCGCGTGCCGAGGATGCCAGCCTGCGGGTACTCAAACAGGTGCGTCACCAGCGCAAACTGCAGCGCGGCGCGCATTCGGCCAACGGGTTCACCTTGCGCCTGACCGCCCTGGCTGCCGATCACCAGGCGGTGGATGCGCGCCTGGAGCAGCTCAGGCAGCAAGGTGTGCCCAACTATTTCGGCACCCAGCGCTTCGGGCACGGGGGTGGCAACGTCCATGACGCCCTCGATTGGGCCGCGCGCAAGGCTTTGCCTGAACAGCGCAACGTGCGTTCGCGGCTGCTTTCGGCCGGGCGCAGCTACCTGTTCAATCAGTTGCTGGCTGCGCGTGTCGCTGACGGTAGCTGGGCCAGAGCCCAGGTCGGGGACCTGCTGGCGTTCACCGACAGCCGCAGTTTCTTCCCGGCGGGTGAGGCGGAATGTGCCGACCCGCGGCTGGCGATTCTCGACTTGCATCCAACCGGCCCGATGTGGGGGGAGGGCGCTTCACCTGCTGGCGCTGCGCCTGCCCAGCTGGAAAACGCTATCGGCGCACGTCAGCCGGCACTTTGCCAGTGGCTGGCCCAGGCGGGCATGGATCACGAACGGCGAATTCTGCGGCTCCCTATTGGCGGCCTGACGTGGCATTATCCCGAGCCTGATATCCTGCAACTGGAATTCGTCCTGCCGGCCGGATGCTTCGCCACCGTGATGGTGCGTGAAGTCGTGGATCTGGTGTCGGCAGGGCAGACGGACAGCCCATGCGTATTCTGATTTCGAATGACGACGGTGTTACCGCACCTGGCATCGCCGCGCTGCACGCTGCGCTGGCGGATTATGCCGAGTGCGCGGTGATCGCCCCGGATCAAGACAAGAGCGGCGCCAGCAGTTCGCTGACGCTGGACCGGCCACTGCATCCGCAGACCCTGGCCAATGGCTTCATCAGTCTCAACGGCACGCCGACCGACTGCGTGCACCTGGGGCTCAATGGGCTGTTGCCGCAGATGCCGGACATGGTCGTGTCGGGGATCAACCTCGGTGCCAACCTGGGCGATGACGTGCTGTATTCGGGAACGGTCGCTGCGGCGCTGGAAGGCCGCTTCCTCGGCGGTACCTCGCTGGCGTTCTCGCTGTTGTCGCGCCAGCCGGACAACCTGCCGACTGCGGCCTATATCGCCCGTCGTCTGGTCGAAGCACAGTCGCGTCTGGTGTTGCCGCCACGCACCGTACTCAACGTCAATATTCCCAACTTGCCGCTGGAGCACATCCGTGGCATCCAGCTCACCCGTCTCGGTCACCGGGCGCGGGCGGCGGCGCCCACCAAGGTGGTCAACCCGCGTGGCAAGGAAGGCTACTGGATTGCCGTGGCCGGTGATGCCGAGGACGGCGGCCCAGGCACCGACTTCCACGCAGTGATGCAAGGCTACGTATCGATTACCCCGTTGCAGCTCGACCGCACCTTCAATGATGCCTTCGAGCAGCTCGATGGTTGGCTGGAGGGCCTGCTCTGATGCGTGAGGACGATATGCTGCGGCGTGGCATCGGCATGACCTCTCAGCGTACCCGGGAGCGGCTGATCCAGCGCTTGTGCGAAGAGGGGGTTTCGAACACCAAGGTGCTCGACGTGATCCGTCGTACGCCGCGCCACCTGTTCGTCGACGAGGCGCTGGCGCATCGGGCTTACGAAGACACCGCGCTGCCGATCGGCCACAACCAGACCATCTCCCAGCCGTTCATGGTTGCTCACATGAGCGAGTTGTTGCTCGAGGCCGGGCCGCTGGACAAGGTGCTGGAGATTGGCACCGGTTCGGGCTACCAGACGGCGATCCTGGCCCAGCTGGTCGAGCGAGTGTTTTCGGTAGAGCGTATCAAGGTACTGCAGGACCGGGCCAAAGAGCGCCTGGTGGAGCTTAACCTGCGCAACGTGGTCTTCCGCTGGGGTGACGGTTGTGAGGGGTGGCCGGCGCTTGCGCCGTACAACGGCATCATCGTCACCGCCGTGGCGCCGGAAGTGCCACAGGCACTGCTCGACCAACTGGCACCCGGTGGGCGCATGGTCATCCCGGTAGGGCCGGCCGGCGAAGCGCAGCAACTGATGCTGATCGTGCGCGAGGAGCATGGATTCTCCCGTCGGGTACTGGGGGCTGTGCGTTTCGTGCCGCTGCTCAATGGTCCCCTGGCCTGAGGCCTGTTGATCCGAGCTGTGCGGGCATGAGGCGCGGTGTATTTTTGTGCCGGTGGCGAATTCTTGTCGCTTCGCCCTGTCTATCAGGCGGTGCGAAGCGCTGACGCACAGCGTGCACCGGGGTTTTATGCCCGTCTTTTGTACCCGTCTGCCATTACCGGCTGGCTTGGTTATAATTGCAACAATATTGCATTTCTTGTCTTCATATCGATTTTCGGCACCATGAGGGGAGCGCGGGTGGGTCACACAGTCATTCGGCAGCGCAAGGACGGGTCGGGTTTCAAGCTTCTGGTGATTGCATTGGCCATGGGCTCGCTTCTGGTGGGTTGCTCAAGCACCAGCAGCAACAGCGCGCGGGTGGTCGACCGCAACAACACCGTGCCCAAGCGCCCGGCGGTGACTTCTGGGCAATACATCGTCAAGCCAGGCGACACCCTGTTCTCCATCGCCTTCCGTTATGGCTGGGACTACAAGGAGCTGGCTGCACGCAACGGCATTCAGGCGCCTTATACCATCCGCCCGGGCCAAGCGATTCGTTTCAGCAGCGGTTCCAGCAGCCGCACCACGGTGGTGTCCAGCCCGTCCTCGTCAAGCCGCACCACGGTCACGCGGCGGCCTGTGGGCAGCACAGCCACGGCGCCTGCCAGCACCAGCAAACCGGCCACGTCGGCGCCTTCCGCCCCTGCCCCTGTGGTTGCTACCGTACCAGCCGCAGAGCGCGCGGTAGGTGGGTGGACCTGGCCTGCCAACGGTGTACTGATTGGAAAATTCGCTTCAAACGGTAGTTTGAATAAAGGCATTGATATCGCCGGTGATTTGGGACAGCCTGTTTTTGCTGCGTCTGATGGTGCGGTGGTTTATGCCGGGAGTGGTTTGAGGGGCTACGGCGAGCTGATCATCATCAAGCACAGCGACACCTACGTCAGTGCCTACGGTCATAACCGCAGGCTGTTGGTTCGGGAGGGGCAGCAGGTCAAGGCAGGGCAGTCGATTGCTGAAATGGGGTCTACGGGCACAGATCGGGTGAAGCTGCATTTCGAGATTCGCCGCCAGGGCAAACCCGTCGATCCACTCCAGTTCCTGCCACGTCGTTGACCGTTGTACCCAGCCTGTTCCTGTGATGTAGAGGGGACAGGCTCAAGCGCTGCCAGGGAGAAAGGTGCCGCTCGAGTCTGAGTTCGAACTCAGCAAAGGATTATAACAATGGCTCTCAGTAAAGAAGTGCCGGAGTTTGACATCGACGATGACGTCCTCCTGATGGAGACGGGTATCGTTTTGGAAACGGATGTGGTGTCAGACGAACCTGCTGTATCTTCGGTTCGGACGAGGGCCAAATCGGGCTCTTCGCTCAAGCAACACAAGTACATCGATTACAGCAGGGCGCTCGATGCCACCCAGCTGTATCTCAACGAGATTGGTTTCTCGCCGCTGCTTTCGCCGGAAGAAGAAGTGCATTTTGCGCGCTTGTCGCAAAAGGGTGACCCTGCCGGCCGCAAGCGCATGATCGAAAGCAACCTGCGCCTGGTTGTCAAAATTGCCCGTCGATACGTGAACCGTGGCCTGTCGTTGCTCGACCTGATCGAGGAGGGCAACCTGGGGCTGATCCGGGCGGTCGAGAAGTTCGACCCGGAGCGTGGTTTCCGTTTTTCGACCTATGCGACCTGGTGGATTCGCCAGACCATCGAACGGGCGATCATGAACCAGACCCGCACCATTCGCCTGCCGATCCACGTGGTCAAGGAACTGAACGTCTACCTGCGCGCCGCGCGCGAGCTGACGCAGAAACTCGACCACGAGCCCTCGCCGGAAGAAATCGCCACCTTGCTGGAAAAGCCGGTCGCCGAGGTCAAGCGTATGCTCGGCCTGAACGAGCGGGTGTCTTCGGTAGACGTGTCGCTTGGCCCGGATTCGGACAAGACCCTGCTCGATACCCTGACCGACGACCGCCCGACCGACCCGTGCGAACTGCTGCAGGATGATGACCTGTCGCAGAGCATCGATCAGTGGCTGGGCGAGTTGACCGACAAGCAGCGTGAAGTGGTTGTACGCCGCTTTGGCCTTCGCGGCCATGAAAGCAGTACCCTGGAGGATGTTGGGCTGGAGATCGGCCTTACCCGTGAACGCGTGCGGCAAATCCAGGTGGAAGGGCTCAAGCGCTTGCGCGAGATCCTTGAAAAGAATGGTCTGTCCAGCGAGTCATTGTTCCAGTAGCTAGCGCTGTAACAAAAAACGCCCCGGTGATCTCGGGGCGTTTTTGTTTGTGAAGAAAAACCAGTTTCCCCTCCGGTTGCCGGGGCGCATGGCGCCCAGACTCTGCCAGGCAAGGCACAATCAAATGTGTACCGCGCTACCCCAGTAACATCGCGTGTAAGCCTTTGCTTACTCGTTGTGTAAGCTTTCCATGCAACCTTCAGTAAATCAAAGTCGTTTCCAAAGGCTGCATTTTTACAACCCATTGAAAAGCATGGTTTATTCACCGGTGAATAAATGTGTCCGCGGAAATACCTTGCAAGGTCCATCGCTTGCTCGCCCGGCTGAACCCGCTAGTATTCGAACTGTGCACAGGGACATGCACAGGCTTTCAGGATGAAGGCCAGGGACATCGCAAGAAGCGATTTCATCAGGATGATGTTTGGGACAAGCAGGGACTACGGAAAAAAATGTGGGCGGGTCAAACCGCCCCTTTTTTTGCCCGTAGGAAAACAAAAAAGGCCCGAAGGGCCTTTTTCGCGTCTGGGCGCTATCAGCGCTCCAGGTCGGCAATCTTGCCAGGCTTGCCATCCCATTCTTCAGCGTCCGGCAGGGCGTCCTTACGCTCGGTGATATTAGGCCAGATTTCCGCCAGCTCGGCGTTCAGCTCGATGAAGTTTTCCATGCCCGAAGGCACTTCGTCTTCCGAGAAGATGGCTTGCGCTGGGCACTCCGGCTCGCACAAGGCGCAGTCGATGCACTCGTCCGGGTGGATGACCAGGAAGTTCGGGCCTTCGTAGAAGCAGTCCACCGGACAGACTTCCACGCAGTCGGTGTATTTGCATTTGATGCAGTTGTCGGTGACGACGAAGGTCATTTCTAATTCTCTCCTCAGGCGACGGCGGCGGCCCTTCCTCTCAGGGCCGCGCGGTTTACGGGCATGTGGCTGCAGGCCAGGCTAATAACCTGCAGCACCAGCAAACCGCGGCGGATTCTACCAGCTTGTAATGGGCGCCGTTATAACAGGTTCTTTAGTTGATATAGCATTTCGATAGCTTGACGCGGGGTCATGTCGTCCAGTTGCAGCTTGCCCAGCTTCTCGATGGCTGGATGCGGCAGGCTGGCAAACAAGTCGCTCTGGTGCGGCACTTGCGGCGCGTCCTTGGCCTTGTGGGCCGCTGGCTGCTCATGGGGCAGGCTGGTGGTTTCCAGCCGGCCAAGGTGCTCGCGGGCACGCTGGATCACTGCCGTCGGTACGCCGGCCAACTGCGCAACGGCCAGGCCGTAGCTTTGGCTGGCAGGGCCGGGTAGCACGTGGTGCAGGAACACGATGCGTTCATTGTGCTCGGTGGCGTTCAGGTGCACGTTGGCCACCAGCGGCTCGCTCTCCGGCAGCACGGTCAGTTCGAAGTAGTGGGTGGCGAACAAGGTGTAGGCACGCAGCTGGGCCAGGCGCTCAGCGGCAGCCCAGGCCAGCGACAGGCCGTCGAAGGTGCTGGTACCGCGGCCCACTTCGTCCATCAGCACCAGGCTGCGGTCGGTGGCATTGTGCAGGATGTTGGCGGTTTCGCTCATCTCCACCATGAAGGTCGAGCGCCCGCCGGCCAGGTCGTCACTGGAGCCGATGCGGGTGAAGATGCGGTCGACCAGCGACAACTCGCAACTCGCCGCAGGGACGAAGCTGCCGATGTGCGCCAGCAGCACGATCAGGGCTGTCTGGCGCATGTAGGTCGACTTACCGCCCATGTTCGGGCCGGTGATGATCAGCATGCGCGTACTGTTGTCCAGGCCCAGGTCGTTGGCCACGAACGGCGTGGTCAGCACCTGCTCCACCACCGGGTGGCGGCCCTGCTCGATGCGCAGGCAAGGCTCGTCGACGAAGCGTGGGCAGTTCAGGTCGAGGTTCAGTGCGCGCTCGGCCAAGTTGCTGAGCACGTCCAGTTCGGCCAGGGCGGCTGCGCTGTCCTGCAGTGGCGCCAGGTGGCTGATCAGGGTTTCCAGCAGCGCGTCGTAGAGCATCTTCTCGCGGGCCAGGGCGCGGCTCTTGGCCGACAATGCCTTGTCCTCGAACGCCTTCAGCTCCGGGGTGATGAAGCGCTCGGCGCCTTTGAGGGTCTGGCGCCGGATGTAGTCGCCCGGGGCCTGCTCGGCCTGCTTGGTCGGCAGTTCGATGAAGTAGCCGTGCACGCGGTTGTAGCCGACCTTGAGGTTGGCCAGGCCGGTGCGAGCCTTTTCACGGGCTTCCAGGTCGATCAGGAACTGGCCGGCGTTCTCGCTGATTGCCAGCAGCTCGTCCAGTTCGTTGTCATAGCCGGCTTTCAGTACGCCGCCGTCGCGGATCACCGCCGGCGGGTTGTCGATGATCGCCCGCTCCAACAGGCTGGCCAGCTCCGGATAGGTACCGGTAATTGCCGCCAGGCGCGCCAGGTGCGGCGCTTCGAGCTCGGTCATGGCGTTCTGCAGCTCTGGCAACGCGCCCAGCGCATCGCGCAGGCGTGCCAGGTCGCGCGGGCGGGCATTGCGCAGGCCAATCCGGGCGAGGATCCGCTCGATATCGCCAATTTCCTTCAACTGCGGCTGCAGCTTCTCGAAGCGGTAGCTGTCGAGCAGGCAGCGGATCGAGTCCTGGCGTGCTTGCAGCACCTTGAGGTCGCGCAGCGGGCGGTTCAGCCAGCGGCTCAGCAGGCGGCTGGCCATGGCGGTCTGGCAGCGGTCGATCACCGATTGCAGGGTGTTGTCGCGCCCGCCGGCCAGGTTGATGTCCAGCTCCAGGTTGCGGCGGCTGGCCCCATCGAGGATGACTGTATCGTCCAGACGCTCGTGGCGCAGGCTGCGCAGGTGCGGCAGGGCGGTGCGCTGGGTTTCCTTGGCATAGGTCAGCAGGCAGCCGGCGGCGCCGATGGCCAGGGTCAGCTTGTCGCAGCCGAAGCCCTTGAGGTCCTTGGTCGCGAACTGCTGGCACAGGGCCTTGCGTGCCGAGTCTCGGTCGAAGTCCCAGGGGGCGCGGCGGCGGGCGCCTGGGCGTTTCTCCGCAGGCAGGTCCCGTGGCCAGTCGTCGGGGATCAACAGCTCGACCGGGTTCAGGCGCTCGAGTTCGGCTAGCAGGTTTTCCCAGCCCTTGATCTCCTGCACGCTGAAATTGCCGCTGGTGATGTCCAGTACCGCCAGGCCGAACAGGCGCTCGTCACCGAGCAGGGCGGCAATCAGGTTGTCGCGGCGCTCGTCGAGCAGTGCCTCGTCACTGACCGTACCCGGGGTGATGATGCGCACCACCTGGCGCTCCACCGGGCCCTTGCTGGTGGCGGGGTCGCCGATCTGCTCACAGATCACCACCGACTCGCCGAGCTTGACCAGCTTGGCCAGGTAGCCTTCCAGCGAATGGAACGGAATCCCGCACATGGGGATGGACTGGCCGGCCGACTGACCGCGGGCGGTCAGGGTGATATCCAGCAGTTTCGCGGCCTTTTTCGCATCTTCGTAGAAGATCTCGTAGAAGTCGCCCATGCGGTAGAACATCAGCTGGTCCGGGTGCTGGTTTTTCAGCTTCCAGTACTGCTGCATCATCGGGGTGTGTGCGGAAAGATCTGACATTCAGGGCCTTACAGGGGGGATCTGGTTGGCGATGGTAAACCCGTAATGGTACAGGCTTTTTCGTTGCGATGCAGGCGCGTGCTATGGGGCATGCGCGCAGTCTGGCGGGCAATGGTGGAGCTGCGCCGCGTAACCCTCTAGAATGCGCGCCCCTCGATGAATGCCCCTAGCCGTGACCTGCACGATGAATGTGTCCAGCCCTGTCCCTTATGTAACGCAACAGCTGATCTACCTCCTTTATGGCGAGCGCCGGATCTATCAGCTGGAGGCAAAACTCAGCATCCTCACCGCCCTGGCCCGTTGCAAGGCGGCTGAGCTGCCGGTGATCCGCGTGCTTACCGACCAGCCACAGGCTTTTGCCGGCTGGCCGGTGGAAGTGATCGCACTGGACGAGCAGACCTTGCAGGCCTGGGCCGGCGACGGCGGCTACACCCATCGGCGCAAGGCCTGCGCCATTGCCCAGGCCGGGCAGTGGGCGGACAAGACCGTGTTCATCGATACCGATACGGTATTTCTGCAGTCGCCGCAAAAGCTGTTCAGCCAGGTCGATGTCGGGCAATTCTTGGTCGACGAGGTGGAAATGAGCTGGGCCGAGGCCTCGCGCAGCAGCTATTACCGCAGCTTCGTCGAGGGGCTTGCGGAGTCGGGCGAAGCAACGGCCGATGACCTGCGGCTGTGTAACAGCGGTGTGATGGGCTTTACCCGCGACAACGTTGGCATCGCCGAGCGCGCCATCGTCCGGATTGACGACTGGACGCCGTATGCCCGTGACTTGCATACGATCGAGCAGATCGCTTTTTCCTTCGAATTGCATGGCGCGCCGATCAACGAGGCGCGCGGCGTGATCAGCCATTACTTTGCGATGAAGCAGTACGTGCATGCCATTCTAGAAATCTTCTTTGCCAGGCATGGCGAGCATTTTCATTCGAAGATGCCAGGTCTGGCCCTGAAGGTGCCGGCGCATCGCCCGGTGCCCTCGTGGTTGGCTCGGCTCTCGGTGAAATGGAGCCTCAAGCATGTACCCCGGGAGTTGCGTGGCATCGGCCGCAAGTTGCTCTACGGCAGTGTGATGAGTGGTGATGATTACCAGCGCGCGTGCAAGGTGGTCTGGTGGCGTTCGGCAATCGAGGACATGCGCACGCTGGGCGGCTTCGACTGGAGCCGGGAGTGGCCTGAGGGGCTGCCGCGGCTGGGGCAGCGTGACGAACTGGCGTTCAGCGAAATCGCCCGGGCCAGCCTGAAAGTTTCCTGAGCCAGAGCCCGAAGCAGGGTGATAGGGTAGAGAGCCGCCCTCAAGGAGCACCCACATGGACCCGATCACTACGCTCGCCACCCGCCTGGGTGAACACCTGCGCCGATTCAATGCGCAGGTGACTACCGCCGAATCCTGCACCGGTGGTGGCATTGCCGAAGCCATCACCCGCATACCTGGCAGCTCGGCCTGGTTCGAGGCCGGTTACGTCACCTATTCCAATGCCCAGAAAACCCGCCAGCTGGGGGTGCCTGAAGCGTTGTTCGGTCAGGTGGGGGCGGTCAGCCAGGAAGTGGTCGAAGCCATGGTCCGCGGAGCTCAGGCTGCCAGTGGCGCACGCTTCGCCGTGGCGGTGAGTGGTGTGGCCGGGCCGGACGGCGGCTCGCCAGCCAAACCGGTGGGCACTGTGTGGCTGGCCTGGGGTGATGGCGATCGGGTGTTCAGCGAACGTCGGCAGTTCGATGGTGACCGCGAGGCGGTGCGCCGACAGACGGTGATCGCCGCGTTAGACGGCTTGTTACAGCTTGGTGCCGAGTAAATCGACGACAGGGGTTTGCGCGGGCGTCTGCCTGTGGAATAATACTGGCTACTTATACAGGTATTCCGGCCGTCAGGGCCAAGTCGAACACGTGAGGATTTCAATGGACGACAACAAGAAGCGCGCCTTGGCTGCGGCCCTGGGTCAGATCGAACGCCAATTCGGTAAAGGCGCGGTCATGCGCATGGGTGACCATGAGCGTCAAGGCATTCCGGCCATCTCCACCGGCTCGTTGGGGCTGGATATCGCACTGGGCATCGGCGGTCTGCCAAAAGGCCGTATCGTCGAGATCTACGGCCCGGAATCGTCGGGTAAGACCACGCTGACCCTGTCTGTCATCGCTGAAGCGCAAAAGAACGGTGCTACCTGCGCCTTCGTCGACGCCGAACATGCCCTTGACCCTGAGTACGCCGGCAAGCTGGGCGTCAACGTCGATGACCTGCTGGTTTCGCAGCCGGACACCGGTGAGCAGGCCCTTGAAATCACCGACATGCTGGTGCGTTCCAACGCGGTCGACGTGATCATTGTCGACTCCGTTGCCGCGCTGGTACCGAAGGCCGAGATCGAAGGCGAGATGGGTGACATGCATGTGGGCCTGCAGGCCCGCCTGATGTCCCAGGCACTGCGTAAGATCACCGGTAACATCAAGAACGCGAACTGCCTGGTCATCTTCATCAACCAGATCCGTATGAAGATCGGTGTGATGTTCGGCAGCCCGGAAACCACTACCGGTGGTAACGCCCTGAAGTTCTATGCTTCGGTCCGTCTGGACATCCGCCGTACCGGCGCGGTCAAGGAAGGCGACGAAGTGGTCGGCAGCGAAACCCGCGTCAAGATCGTCAAGAACAAGGTCTCGCCTCCGTTCCGTCAGGCTGAGTTCCAGATTCTTTACGGGAAAGGTATCTACCGTAACGGCGAGATCATTGATCTGGGGGTATCTCAGGGCCTGGTCGAAAAGTCCGGCGCCTGGTACGCCTACCAAGGCAACAAGATCGGTCAAGGCAAAGCCAACGCTGCCAAGTACCTGGCTGAGAACCCGGCTATTGGTGCCGAGATCGAGAAGCAGATTCGTGAGAAGTTGCTGAAAGCGGGTGCTGCTGCTGAAGCCGGCAAAGCTGCTGCTGCCGAAGCTGATGCCGATGACATGGCCGACGCTGACGCCGGTTATTGATTGCGCAGTAGATAGCCAAATATGTCTGCCGTACTCGACACCCCCGTCGCCATCCGGCGGACAGCCATGGACCTGCTCGCACGACGTGAGCACGGTCGAGTCGAGCTGACGCGCAAGTTGCGTCAGCGCGGCGCTTCGGACGAGCTGATCGAGCCTGAACTCGATCGGCTCGCCGAAGAAGGGCTGCTTAGTGAAGCCCGCTACCTCGAGAGTTTCATTCGTTATCGTTCCGGCTCTGGCTATGGCCCTGCGCGTATTCGCGAAGAGCTGTGTCAGCGTGGTTTGGCGCGTGCAGATATCGACCAGGCCCTGCGTGAAAGCGAGGTGAATTGGAGCGAGCGTATGCGCGACGTGTGGCAGCGCAAGTTTGCCGGGCAGCGCCCGCAAGATCCGCGCAGCCGCGCCCAGCAGACCCGGTTCCTGGCTTACCGTGGGTTCCCTATGGACATGATCGGTCGTCTGCTCAGCGGGCGTGATCTCGACGATTATTGAAGCTCGAAACCACAGTGGGTGGCACGTGCCCGTAGCGGATAATCTGTTTTGCCAAATGCCCCCGGCTGTCTCCATTCCATACATAGGAGCGGGTTCACCCGCGAATGCGGTAGCGGCTGCGACGGCGAATGACCAGGGAAATTGGCCAGCAGGTCAGGCCCTTTCGCGGGTAAACCCGCTCCTACGACGGTCTGCGTACAACAACCCGATCAGGTGCAGGAGCAAACAGCCTAAGGTTGCTCCTGCAGGTATCACGCGAGCTGTTACAGAAAAGCATCAACTCACTTTCAGCGCCTGTCTGGCCCTCTGCGTGGTATGCATGGGTTGTGGCTTGGCCCAGTTCTCCGGCAGGTTGATGAAATCCACCAGCTCACGCAAGCGGCCCTGATCCCGGCCGTTGAAGGCGAATGACAGGCGGGTCAGGTGGCTGTAATTGCCAACTTCGTGCTCGGCGCTGCTATCCGCTTGCTGGTGATATTTGCCACTCAGGCGCAAATCGGCAAACCCTTCCTGAATGTCATACAACGCCGCCTCGCTGAGCGCATGGTGCATGCGGATCACGAACTGGCTCTTCAGCCAGCGGCTGGAGTGGTAGTTGCTGTAGAACTGGTTGATTTCTTCAACCGCTTCGTCAGCGCTGTGTACCAGGCGCACCAGCTTCAGGTCGCTGGGCAGGATGTAGCGGTTTTCTTCCAACTGGCGGCTGATGAAGTCCAGGCAGTCACGCCAGAAGCTGCCGCCCGGTGAGTCCAGCAGCACCACCGGTACCAGTGGGCTCTTGCCGGTCTGGATCAGGGTCAGCACTTCCAGCGCTTCATCCAAGGTGCCGAAGCCGCCAGGGCACAGGACCAGGCCATCGGCCTCCTTGACGAAGAACAGCTTGCGGATGAAGAAAAAGTGGAACGGCAGTAGTTTGTCGGTACCGTTCACCGTCGGGTTGGCATGTTGTTCGAAGGGTAAGGTGATGTTGAAACCCAGGCTGTGCTCGCTGCCGGCGCCTTCGTGCGCGGCCGCCATGATACCGCCGCCGGCGCCGGTGATAACCATCAGGTCGGAGCGCGCCAGAGTGGCACCTAGCTCGCGGGCCAGCGCGTACATCGGATGCTCGAGCGGGGTGCGTGCCGAGCCGAACACGGTCACTTTGCGTCGGCCCTTGTAACGCTGCAGGGTGCGGAACGACTGGTCCAGTTCGCGCAGGGCCTGCAGGGTGATCTTGGCGCTCCAGCGGTCGCTGTCGTCATGGGCCATGCGCAGGATGGTCAGCATCATGTCGCGGTAAAGCGGCAGGTTAGGGCTGTTGGGGGCAACCAGTTGCAGTTGTGCTTCGATATTGCTCAGGTCGATATTGTTGTCGCGGAAATGGCTGAACAGCAGTTCATTCGAATGGTAAGGCATGCGACGTCTCCTTCTGCACCAATACCTCTGACCTCAATCTAGACCCTTGCGCCCGATCGTGCCGAGGTGTTCGGCGCAGCCGCCTGTCGGCCTGCGGCCATCGGCAGCACGGGTTTGGTTAACTGGTGGAGTGAAATGTGTCGATGCAGGAGGTGGCGGTATGCATCGCTTGGTCATCGAAGTGGACTGGCAGCTCTACCAGCAGCTGGAGAACGCGGCCCAGGTGCATCACCTGAGCCTTGAAGCCGAGTGCCGCCGCAGGCTGTCGGGGCTGGAGTGTCGGTCGCGATACTTGCAGGCGCTGTTAGCGGAGATGCGCGCCGATGCCGTTGAAGGGCGCTGGCGCGCTCATGAGGACGAGAAAGCGTAGCGTTGACGCTGTGCTTACTTCTTCTTGTTGCCGGCCACGCAGCTGGCGTTGTCGAAGGCCTGGTCCATGACTGGCTGGTTGGTCTTGTAGACCGTGAAGCGGTAGACCATGACGGCGCCCTTGGACATCAGGTTGCGGAAGCCGTTGTTGCGGCACACGCTGTCGCCGAGCTGGCTACGCACCTGCTCAGGGTTGGCCTGCATGCGCGCTGCGTGGCTCTGGCGTACGCTCAGGTGGTTGACCAGCGCCTTGCCTTCAACGGTGTAACCCTGATCGAGGATGTCCTCGTTGATTGCGCGTGGGGTGCCGACGCTGCTCTCTTTGGCGACCTTCTGCAGCAGGGTGTTCAGGTCGTAATCCTGCTTGGATGCCGCCTGGGCTGCCAGAGGCAGGGCGAGCAGCAGGCTCAGGGCGGGGGCGATAAGGCGCAGCATGAATCTCTCCTGGTTCGATGACTGGCGCTTTGACATGCGCGGGTCAACGGCGTTCCGTAAAATTGCGCGTGGCGAGGACCGGCACGGTAGAAGTCCGATTATAAGGAGCGCTTTGCCGGCTGCACAGCAATTGCCACCTGTTCTGGTAGACTGACCGCCTTGTTTTTTCCGAGTCATCCTTGTGCCCATTTTCAATCTGTCCAGAGACCTGCCGGCATGAGCCATGCGGTAGCGCGTCTGCGCGCCGAACGCCTGGCCCGCAGCAACAAGCCTTTCATCGCCCGTGGCTCGCGTGCCGAGCGTTGCCCGGATTGCCGGGTCATCGCCACCCATTGCCTGTGTGCCTGGAAGCCTAGGGTACAGGCTGACGCGGGTGTGTGCCTGCTGATGCACGACACCGAGCCGCTGAAACCCACCAACACCGGCTGGTTGATTGCCGACCTGATTGAAGACACCTGGGCCTTCGGCTGGTTGCGCACCGCAGTTGACGAGCGCCTGCTGGCCTTGCTCGATGACCCGCGCTGGCAGCCCTATATCGTTTTTCCGGGCGAGTTCGTTGCCCAGGAGCGGGTGGTCAGCGAGGTGGTGCGGGAGCCGGGCAAGCGGCCATTGTTCATCCTGCTGGATGCCACCTGGACCGAAGCGCGCAAGATGTTCCGCAAAAGCCCGTACCTGGACCGCTTCCCGGTGTTGAGCCTGCAAGCCGAGCAGATGTCGCGCTACCGCCTGCGGCGCTCCAAGCGCGATGATCATTTCTGTACGGCAGAAGTTGCGGCGATGTGCCTGGACCTTGCTGGCGATGGCCAGGCTTCGCAGGCGCTGGATGCCTATCTGGATGTGTTCAGCCTGCATTACCTGAGCGGCAAGCGGCGGCTGCCGCTTGACGAGCAGGACGACACCCATCAGCGTTTGCATACCTTCCTATAGTCCAAGGGGCACAACCCCTGCTTTGGTTCATAATGACGGAGCTGGCAGCCAGGGTGGGCGAGGCGGCAGGGCGATTGGCTTGATCACCCTTGACCGTGCTCGGCATCCTTGGCGCCGATTCCCCGCCGGGCGCTTCCCTTCCCCTCGAGTGCCTGGCACAGAACAGGATCCTTAGATCGATGGCCACATACGAAATCCTGATTGCCGATGACCACCCACTGTTCCGTGGCGCCCTGCGCCAGGCCGTTACCCTCGGGCTTGGCTCCGATGTGCGTCTGGTCGAAGTCGCGAGCATTGCCGAACTGGAAACCCGCCTGAGCGAAAAAGCCGACTGGGACTTGGTGCTGCTGGACTTGAACATGCCGGGTGCCTACGGTTTTTCCGGTCTGGTGCTGCTCCGCGGGCAGTACCCGCAGATCCCCGTGGTGATGGTTTCGGCACAGGAAGAGGCCGCCGTGGTGGTCAAGTCCCGCGAGTTCGGCGCCAGTGGTTTCATTCCCAAGTCCAGCACCCTGGAAGTGATCCAGGATGCGGTGCGCAAGGTGCTCGACGGCGAGGTCTGGTGGCCGCCGCAGGCGTTCGAAAAGGTCGATGTTTCGGCCGAGGCCAAGGCCGCCAGCGAAGGCTTGGCCAGCCTCACGCCGCAGCAGTTCCGGGTACTGACCATGGTCTGCGAAGGCTTGCTGAACAAGCAGATCGCCTATGAGCTGAGCGTGTCGGAAGCGACCATCAAGGCCCACGTTACCGCGATCTTCCGTAAACTGGGCGTGCGTACCCGGACTCAGGCTGCACTGCTGCTGCAACAACTTGAATCGGTTGCCAGCAACTGACTGCGTGTGGCTTCACGCTTTTTTGACCCGAGCCGGTCTAGTCTGCTGGCCTTTCTGCTGTGAAGTGACTCACATGACATCGCCATTCAAGGGCCAGACCGGCCTCAAACGCATCTTCAACGCCGCTGGCTACTCGCTGGACGGCCTGCGTGCCGCCTTCAAGGGCGAGGCCGCATTCCGCCAGCTGGTGCTGCTCAACGTGCTGCTGATCCCGATTGCCTTCTGGCTGCCGGTCAGCCGCGCCGAGCGGGCAATCATGATCGCCGTTTGCCTGCTGGGGCTGATCGTCGAGCTGTTCAATTCGGCGGTGGAGGCGGCCATCGATCGCATTTCGCTGGAGCGCCACCCGCTGTCGAAAAATGCCAAGGACATGGGCAGCGCCGCACAGCTGGTGGCCCTGACCATGGTGGCGCTGGTGTGGGGTGTGATCCTGCTTTAAGCGATCGGCGGCAGCACGATCTCGTCACTGCGGGTAAAGCCCGCAGTGAAGTTGCGGCATAGCTCGAGAAACTCACGCATGGCCGAGGTCTGGTACTTCTGTTTGTGCCAGATGAAGTAGAACTGGCGCAGCAGGTCCAGCTCCGGTGTTTCCACAGGTACCAGGCTGCCACGGCGGAAGGCGTCACGCAGGGCCAGACGTGAAATGCAACCGATGCCCAGGCCCGACTCCACCGCGCGCTTGATCGCTTCGGTGTGCTCCAGCTCCAGGCGAATATTGAGGTTGGCGCGGTGATGGCGCATGGCCTGGTCGAAGGTCAGGCGCGTGCCTGAGCCTTGTTCGCGCAGGATCCACGCCTCCTGCGAAAGGCTTTCGATATCGGCGCGGCCCAGTTTCGCCAGTGGGTGCTGTGGCGCACAGAACACCACCAGTTCGTCCTCGACCCACGGCTGAACTTCCAGGTCGGGGTGATTGCAGTCACCTTCGATTAGACCCAGATCAATTTCGTAGTGCGCGACCTGTTGCACGATATGCGCAGTATTTTGAACATGCAGTTTTACCTGGCTTTCCGGGTGTGTCTGCATGTAGTTGCCGATCAGCAGGGTGGCCAGGTAGTTGCCGATGGTGAGCGTGGCGCCGACCGCCAGTGAGCCGAAACCGGATTTGCCGTTGAGCAGGTCTTCGATTTCCTTGGCCTGGTCAAGCAGGGCTACTGCTTGTGGCAGCAATTGATGGCCCAGGGCATTGAGGGCCAGGCGTTTGCCGGCACGGTCGAACAGCTGGCAGCTCGATTGCCGCTCCAGTTCCGTGATAGAGGTACTGGCGGCCGACTGCGACAGCGCCAACAGGCTGGCGGCCCGAGAGACGCTTTGGTGCTGGGCGACGGCGACGAAGACTTGCATTTGACGGAGTGTGAATCGCATATCGATATAACCGATAACACATATCTTGATAATCCAGTTAACAGATATTGTCGCTGCCCCTAAACTATTGCGCAACTGTGCGCTTTGCGCGCGCGTTTTTCTTCAGGAGCCCCATCGATGAGCAACATGAACCACGAACGTGTCCTCAGTGTGCACCACTGGAACGACACCCTGTTCAGCTTCAAGTGCACCCGCGACCCGGGCCTGCGCTTCGAGAACGGTCAGTTCGTGATGATCGGCCTGCAGCAGGACAACGGCCGTCCGCTCATGCGTGCCTACTCCATCGCTTCGCCAAACTGGGAAGAGCACCTTGAATTCTTCAGCATCAAGGTGCCGGACGGCCCGCTGACCTCGCAGCTGCAGCACCTGAAGGAAGGCGATGAGATCATCATCAGCAAGAAGCCTACCGGCACCCTGGTGCTCGACGACCTGAATCCTGGCAAGCACCTGTACCTGCTGAGCACCGGCACTGGCCTGGCGCCGTTCATGAGCGTCATCCAGGACCCGGAAACCTACGAGCGCTTTGAAAAAGTGATCCTGGTGCACGGCGTGCGCTATGTGAACGAAGTGGCCTACCGCGAGTTCATCACCGAGCACCTGCCGCAGAACGAGTTCTTCGGTGAGTCGGTTCGCGACAAGCTGATCTACTACCCGACCGTGACCCGCGAGCCGTTCGAAAACCAGGGCCGTCTGACCGACCTGATGCGCAGCGGCAAGCTGTTCAGCGACATCGGCCTGCCGCCGATCAACCCGCAAGACGACCGCGCGATGATCTGCGGCAGCCCGAGCATGCTCGACGAGACCAGCGAAGTGCTGGACAGCTTCGGCCTGAAGATCTCCCCGCGCATGCGCGAGCCGGGTGACTACCTGATCGAGCGTGCCTTCGTCGAGAAGTAAGGCGCAGGCGGGTAGAGGAAGGCGACTTTCGGGTCGCCTTTCTTATGCCTGGGATTTGTGCATTGCCTGTTCCGGCCCTTTCGCGGGTAAACCCGCTCCTACGCGGGGCAGCGCACGTCTCGGGAATTGTACGATCCCCGATCTATTCGATCCGCGTCTCGCCGCTGTACACCAGGACTTCCCGGCACCGCTTGCACAGGTATCGCCGCCCTTGGTGCACCAGCTTGTGCCGCTGCGCGGTAAACGGGAAGTCGCTTTGCGGGCACGGGCAGCGGTAGATGTAGCGGGTCACTGCGCGCCGTTGCACGTCATAGTTGTGGCAACGATTGGGCGGCAGTTCATACACCCCGCGCATGATCAGCTGCCACTCTTCACCATGGGCCTGGATGCGGTCGCCAAACAGTTGGTGGGCAACCAGGTGTGCCACTTCATGGGCAACGGTCTGGCGCAGGAAGTCTTCCTGGTTTTCGCGATAGAGCTGCAGGTTGAAGCGCAGCAGATTCTCGTGCAGGTGGGCGACGCCGGCTTTTTGCCCGCGCAGTTTGAAGCTGACTTCGGGGCGCGGGAAGCGGCGTTTGAAAAAGGCTTCGGCTTGCTGGTAACAGGTTTCGACGCGTTGTTTGAGCTGCTCGGGCATGGCGGGGCGGTTCTCCTGACCAGGCATTATGCCGCAAGCGCAGGTGGCTTGCCGAGTCACCGGTCAGCGCACAGCCAGAGGCCGCCTTGCGGCGGCCCCTGGTTGATGCCCCAGTGTTGGTTCGGTCTGTTCTAGTTGGTGTAGACGGGCCCCACGCCCAGTCCCCAGATAATCACGGTAGCGGCCATGATTGCCACCAGTACTACCAAGCCCACTGCCAGCACCGAGCTGGAGAACAGGAAGCCTTCATCCGACGGTATGTTCATGAACGTCGGCAAGCCGACATACAGCAGGTACACCGTGTAGCAGATGGCGGCAGTGCCGATCAGCATGCCCAGCCACAGGTGCGGGTAAAGCGCCGCCAGGCCGCCGATGAACAAGGGGGTGGCGGTGTAAGTGGCAAAAGCGATGCATTGCGCCATGGACGGGTTGGCATCGTAGGTGCGGGCCATCCAGTGGATGAACGCGCCCATTACCGCCACCCCGGCGAGCATGGCCAGGTAGGACATGATGCTCATCCAGATTGCGCTTTCCATGGTCAGCATCACTGCTGGTCGGTCACCGATCACCCAGCCCACCTGGGTAGTGCCGATAAACGCCGAAACGGCCGGAATCGCCGCGAGGATCAGGGTGTGTGTCAGGTACATGTGGCTGATGGTTTCTTCTTCGCCACGAATCTCCCGCCATTCCTGATCGGGATGGGTAAACAGCCCCACAACGTGATGAATCATGCCGATCACTCCTCTCAATGTTGCCAAACGCCCCCCAATATGGAGCGTAAGCGGCCCGAGGCCCTAACACCGATGCAAGCGGTAATGTGGCCTTATGTCGCAGTATAGGAAGCCGTTACCTACATAAACCGCGCTTTTTAGAGCAAATTGCGCTGTAAGCCGTGCTGTTGATTACAATGAAGTCTTTATCGGAATGCCTACAGCGGCGTCGCGTTTGTGCGTAAAATAGCCGGCTTTTGTCACACCTCGCGGATCCAAGCGCTATGGGCACCCTCTCGGTCAACCAGAACAAACTGCAAAAACGCCTGCGTCGTCTCGCTGGCGAAGCCATCACCGACTACAACATGATCGAGGATGGCGACAAGGTCATGGTCTGCCTGTCCGGCGGCAAGGACAGCTACACCATGCTCGACGTTCTGTTGCACCTGCAGAAGGTGGCACCGATCACGTTCGAGATCGTTGCGGTGAACATGGACCAGAAACAGCCGGGCTTCCCTGAGCACGTACTGCCGGCCTACCTCAAGGAGCTGGGGGTCGAGTACCACATCGTCGAGAAGGATACCTACTCGGTGGTAAAGGAGCTGGTACCCGAAGGCAAGACGACTTGCTCGCTGTGTTCGCGCCTGCGCCGCGGTACCCTGTACACCTTCGCCGACGAAATCGGCGCCACCAAGATGGCGCTGGGGCATCACCGCGACGACATCGTCGAAACCTTCTTCCTCAACATGTTCTTCAACGGCGCGCTCAAGGGCATGCCGCCGAAGCTGCGAGCCGACGATGGCCGCAACGTGGTGATCCGCCCGCTGGCCTACTGCAGCGAGAAGGACATCCAGGCCTACTCGGACATGAAGGCATTCCCGATCATCCCGTGCAACCTGTGCGGCTCGCAGGAAAACCTGCAGCGCCAGGTGGTCAAGGATATGCTGGTGGAGTGGGAACGCAAGCACCCGGGCCGTACCGAGAGCATCTTCCGTGCCCTGCAGAACGTGGCACCGTCGCAGTTGGCCGACCGGAACCTGTTTGACTTCACCAGCCTGAAGATCGACGAAAACGCTACCCCGCGTTTCCTCGACGTGCTGAACATCTGAGCCCATGCGTGATTACCAGTGGTTGCATGAGTATTGCCTGAACCGCTTTGGTTCGGCCCAGGCGCTGGAGGCTTTCCTGCCGCAGCCGCGCACGCCGGCGCAACTGCGCGACATCAGTGACGACCGCTACCTGTCGACATTGGCCCTGCGCGTGTTCCGCGCGGGGCTCAAGCACAGCCTGGTGGATGCCAAGTGGCCGGCGTTCGAGCAGGTGTTCTTTGGCTTCGACCCAGAGAAAGTGGTGCTGATGGGCGCCGAGCATCTGGAGCGGTTGATGCAGGATGAGCGCATTATCCGCCACCTGGGCAAGCTCAAGAGCGTGCCACGCAATGCGCAAATGGTGCTGGATATCGCCAAGGCGCATGGCAGTTTTGGTGCATTCATCGCCGATTGGCCAGTGACCGACATTGTCGGCTTGTGGAAGTACCTGGCCAAGCACGGCAACCAGTTGGGCGGGTTGTCGGCGCCACGGTTCTTGCGCATGGTCGGCAAGGACACGTTCATCCCGACCGATGACATGGCAGCGGCGTTGATTGCGCAGAAGGTGATCGACAAGCAGCCAACCAGCCAGCGCGATCTGGCTCTGGTGCAGCAGGCGTTCAACCAGTGGCATGCAGAGAGCGGGCGGCCGCTGTGCCAGTTGTCGGTGATGCTGGCGCACACCGTCAACCATTGAGCCTTGTGTTGCTCCCATTCGCGGGCATGCCCGCTCCCACAGTAATCGCACCGCACTTAAGGCCTGTGCAGTACCTGTGGGAGCGGGCGTGCCCGCGAAAAATCTAACTGCCTTCGCCCGCCATGCGCCGCTCATGCTGGAACTTCCAGCGCACGTACAGTAGCCCGGCAATGAACAGCCCCAGGCTCACCAGCACTTCAAGCCAGCCGAATACCGCCCGCGCCGGGTCGAACGCCGCCAGCACGCCCTTGATGAAATAGATATTCACCACGAAGCAGGTCCAGGCATGCGCCCGGGCGCTGCCTTTCAGCATGCCTGGCAACAGCAACAGCAACGGCACCAGCTCGATCGCCAGGATCACCTCGACCCTGGCCCCATGCAGGTTGGCGAACCACAGGTTGTTCACCACCAGCAGGGCGATCAGGCCGAAGAAGCATGCCAGGCTCAATGCCCGCGTCAGGCGCAGGCGTGGTACCAGCCATTGGACCGGCGGCAATGCCTTGGGCTTTCTAGCCACGCGCCGCCTCCAGGGCCTTGGCCGTGGTCGCCAGGCGTTGGCCCAGGGCGCGGCACAGGGCGATTTCGTGTGGGTCGAGTTCGCGCTTGCCATCGGCGCCTGCGTGGTGGCTGGCGCCATAAGGCGTGCCGCCACCACGGGTCTCGAGCAGTGCCGACTCGCTGTAGGGCAGGCCCATCACCAGCATGCCGTGGTGCATCAGCGGCAGCATCATCGACAGCAGGGTGGTTTCCTGGCCGCCGTGCAGGCTGGCGGTGGAGGTGAACACGCCAGCCGGTTTGCCGACCAGCTCACCGCCGAGCCAAAGGCTGCTGGTGCCGTCCAGGAAGTACTTGAGTGGCGCTGCCATGTTGCCGAAGCGGGTCGGGCTGCCCAGTACCAGGCCAGCGCAGTGGCGCAGGTCATCAAGGGTGGCGTACAGCGCGCCACTGGCCGGAATATCCGGGGCCACCGCTTCGCATTCGGTGGAAATAGCCGGCACCGTGCGCAGACGCGCCTCCATGCCGGCCAGCTCGATACCGCGGGCGATGTGCCGGGCCATTTCGCTGGTCGCGCCATGGCGGCTGTAATACAGCACCAGGATGTAGGGCGCGCTCACGGCAGGATCTCCAGCACCTTTTCCGGCGGGCGACCGACCACGGCCTTGTCGCCGGCAACCAGGATCGGCCGTTCGATCAGTTTGGGGTGCTGGGCCATGGCCTCGATCAGTTGCGCGTCGGTCAGTGCCGGGTCGGCCAGGTTCAGCGCTTTATATTCGTCCTCGCCGCTGCGCAGCAACTGACGCGGGGCGATGCCCAGCTTGCCGAGCAGGGCCTTGAGGGTGTCCGCGTCGGGCGGGGTTTCCAGGTAGCGCACGATGGTCGGGGCCAGGCCGCGGGCTTCGAGCAGTTCCAGGGCGCCGCGGGATTTCGAGCAGCGCGGGTTATGATAGAGCGTGAGGTCAGTCATGTCGGGTCGCATCCAGCTGGGTGTGGCGGCTATTCTAACCGCAGCGACTGACCAATTTGCTTTAAAACTCGAGAAGGATTGACCCATGGCAAGGCGTCTGGCAGCAGTACTGGCCATCACCGCGAGCCTGTTGCTCGGTGGTTGCGGTGCCGATTACGGCGTGGACCAACACGGTAATACGGTTAAGGCCGAACAGATCGAAGGGCACTGGCTGGTGCTCAACTATTGGGCTGAATGGTGCGGACCGTGCCGTACCGAAATCCCGGAACTGAACGCGGCGGCCAAGCAATGGGCGGCTGATGGCGTCAAGGTGGTGGGGGTGAACTTCGATGGCCTGCAGGGGCAGGACCTGAAGCAGGCTGCCGAAACCCTGGGTATCGGTTTCACCGTGCTTGCCCAGGACCCGGCCGAGCGCTATGACCTGCCGCGCAGCGAGGCGTTGCCGGTGACCTACATCATCGACGACAAGGGCAAGGTGCGTGAGCAGTTGATGGGCGAGCAGACTCTGGAAGGGTTGCAGGCCAAGATCAAGGCCCTGAAAGGCGCCTGATGCATTCGGGGCCGCTTTCGCGGCCCCGGCAATCCTCAGCCTTCCTCGGGCCAGAAGCGCAGCGGCTTGCCTTCGGCTGGCCAGAAGCGCATCTGCCCCACCGGTGACACATCCCAACGCTCTACCGTTTCCAGCGCCTGCAGGAAGCGCTTTTCCTGTTCCATCAGCGCGGGTGCGCACAGCTTGCGGGTCTTGCCGACCTTGCCGAAGCTCAGGTGTTCGCCATCGAGCGTGTAAGGCGCAAACCAGTGGTTGCAGCCGCCGTTGCCATAGGCACGGCCGTCGCTGGCCAGGGTCAAGGTCAGGTGGCTGTAGTCGATCAGTGGTCGTTCGCCAATCCACTCCAGCACGTAGCTGCGTTCCTGCTGCAGCCTGGAAGGTTCAGTGGCGCAGCCGAGCAGGCCGGTTGCAATCAGCACGCCGGTCAGCAGATTCTTCACTCGGCGCTCTCCTGGCAACGCGGACACAGGTGTTTTTCGCCACGGCTGGCCCAGCCCAGCTCTGCGATACGGGCGCTGGCAGCCGGCTGACGAGCTGCCTTGCCGAGCTTGGCGTCTACTGCGAACTCGAAGCCCAGCACCGCATCGCAGCGATCGCACTCGACCTGCCAGGTGAGGATTTCCAGCTCGTTGAATACCGGGCCGTTCGCCACGGCCACCCACTGGCCGCGTGGGTTGATCAGGTGGCGCACGCTTTCCACGGTCAGGCGCATGGACAAATCCTTGCTGCCCTTGAGCGTGACCAGCAGGCTGTCGCCTTTTTGCATCGAACCGCCGTTGCCCGTGACCTGATAGCGGCCCGGCACCAAAGCGCGGCACTCGATCAGGGTGTGTTGCGGGTTGAAAAGGGTGTAGCGAAAATCGTGTTCGACCATGGGTCCTCCAGAAATGCCGCGTATCCTAGCATTAACCCATCACCAGGTTCTGTGGATTGCCTGCCGCCCAGCGGTTGATGTTGTCCAGTGTGGTCGCGGCAATGGCATCCAGCGCCTCGCGGGTGAGGAAAGCCTGGTGGGCGGTGATGATCACGTTGGGGAAGGTCAGCAGCCGAGCCAGCACATCGTCTTGCAAGGGCAGGTCGGAGCGGTCCTCGAAGAACAGTTGGGCTTCTTCTTCGTAGACGTCCAGGCCCAGGTAGCCAAGCTGGCCGCTTTTCAGTGCGTCGATCAGCGCCGGGGTGTCGACCAGCGCACCGCGACCGGTGTTGATCAGCATGGCGCCGGGCTGCAACTGGGCCAGGCTTTGCGCGTTGATCAGGTGGCGAGTGTGCTCGGTCAGTGGGCAGTGCAGGCTGATGATGCGGGCTTCGCGCAATAGCTCGGGCAGGGGCAGGTAGCGGGCGCCAAGGGCCAGCAGCTCTGGGTTGGGGTAGGGGTCGTAAGCCAGCAGCTGGCAGCCGAAACCGGCCATGATGCGAGCGAAGGCGGCCCCGATCTGGCCGGTACCGACCACCCCGACGGTTTTCCCGTGCAGGTCGAAGCCGGTCAGCCCGTGCAGGGTGAAGTCACCTTCGCGGGTGCGGTTGTAGGCCCGATGCAGACGCCGGTTGAGTGCCAGGATGAGCGCCACGGCATGCTCGGCAACGGCGTGTGGCGAGTAGGCCGGCACCCGCACCACGGCCAGCCCCAAGCGCTGGGCGGCGGCCAGGTCGACGTGGTTGTAGCCGGCCGAGCGCAGGGCGATCAACCGCGTGCCAGCGGCGGCCAGGCGCTGCAGCACCGGCGCGTCGAGTTCGTCATTGATGAAGGCGCAGACCACCTCAAAGCCATCTGCCAGGGCGGCGGTGTCGAGGGTCAGGCGGGCGGGCTGGAAATGCAGCTCCAGGGCGGTGCCGCCGGCAGCCTTGGTGAAGCTTTCCTGATCGTAGTGCTGGCTGCTGAACAACAGGGCGCGCATGGTCGAACTCCTTTGCAATGCATGTCTTGGGTGGGTCACTGCCTGTCAAGGCATGCCCAGCGTGGCCCAGATCCCCTCAAGCGCTCAATCTGGCCTGTGCCGCCAGCCGGCTGATCGCGCTGTCCAGTTCATCCAGGGCCTGCTGCGCCTGGGGATTGTCCTGCTTCAGCAAGGTCTCGCTGCGTTGACACGCTGCCCGTAACTGCGGCACGCCGCAATAGCGTGAGGCACCGTTCAGACGGTGTACCTGCTCGATCAGGCCATTGCGGTCATCGGCTGCGCGGGCGGCGCGTATGGCTTCGCGGTCCGTATCCAGCGAGGCCAGCAGCATGCTAAGCATGTCAGCCGCCAGATCTGCCTTGCCAGCGGCCAGGCGCAGGCCCTCTTCGGGGTCGAGTACCTTCAGTTCGTCGCCGTTGGTCAGCAGCTCGGCCTGCGCCTGCTGCGGTGTGCCCAGGCTCAGGCCGGTCCACTTCATCACCACCTGGGCCAGTTGCCGTTCGCTGATCGGTTTGGTCAGGTAGTCGTCCATGCCGCTGTGCAACAACGCGCGTTTTTCGTTGGCCATGGCATGGGCAGTGAGGGCGACGATCGGCAGCGGGTTGCCGCTCTGGGTGTTCTCCCACAGGCGGATCTGTTCGGTACAGGCGCGGCCGTCCATGCCGGGCATCTGCACATCCATCAGCACCAGGTCGAACAACTCTTCCTGCACGGCCTGTACCGCCGCATAACCATTGTTGACGGCCAGTACCTCGGCACCCAAGTCTTCGAGCAGGGTTTTTACCAGCAGCAGGTTGGCGGCATTGTCGTCGACGCAGAGTATTTTCGGTCGTCGCTGGCCGTTGGGGTTGCTCCCCTCGGCCAGCGGACGGCGAGGTTGCACCAGCTCCAGCAAGAGGCGCCGCAGCTTGCGGGTGCAGGTCGGCTTGGACAGCAACTGGCCATGGCCGTTGGGCAGGTACGGGTGGTACAGCGCCTGCTCGGTGGTCGGGCACAGCACTACGCATTGGCAGTGGTAACGCTCGAGCTGCTGATGATAATGGCCCAGTTGCTCGGGCGACAGGTTACCCAGGTTGGCACCGAGCACCGCGAACTCGAAGGGCAGGCCGGCCTGGCTGGCGGCCTGCACCCCCTGCAGCAACTGGTCGTAGGAGGCGAACAGGCTCACGCTGAGGCCGCAGTCTTCCAGCTGGTGCTCCAGTGCCTGGCGCGCCAGTTCGTGGCCATCGACAATGGCGGCACGGCGGCCCAGCAATGGCTGCGGTGGCAGCGCTTCGGCATCGTCATGAGCCTTGGGCAGGTTGAGGCTGATCCAGAACTGCGAACCTTCGCCCGGGGTACTGTCGACACCGATCTCGCCGCCCATCTGTTCGATCAGGCGCTTGGAAATCACCAGCCCCAGACCGGTGCCGCCGGGCTGGCGGGCCAGTGAGTTGTCAGCCTGGCTGAAGGCCTGGAACAGTGTGCGCACATCCTGAGGTGACAGGCCGATGCCGGTGTCCTGCACGCTGATGCGCAACTGCGCGCAGTCTTCGTGCTCGTCTTCCAGCATGGCGCGCACGACGATGGTGCCTTCGCGGGTGAACTTGATGGCGTTGCTGACCAGGTTGGTGAGGATCTGCTTGAGCCGCAACGGGTCGCCTACCAGCGAAGCAGGTGTGTCGCGGTAGATCAGGCTCAGCAATTCCAGCTGCTTGGCGTGGGCGGCCGGAGCGAGGATGGTCAGGGTGTCCTGGATCAGGTCCCGCAGGTTGAACGGTATGCTGTCGAGCACCAGCTTGCCGGCCTCGATCTTGGAGAAATCGAGGATCTCGTTGATGATTCCCAGCAAGTTGTCAGCAGACTTCTCGATGGTGTTCAGGTAGTCGAGCTGGCGCGGTGTCATCTCGCTTTTTTGCAGCAGGTGGGTAAAGCCGAGGATGCCATTGAGCGGGGTGCGGATTTCGTGGCTCATGTTGGCCAGGAACTCCGACTTGATGCGGCTGGCCTCAAGTGCCTCTTTGCGCGCCATGTCCAGCTCGATGTTCTGGATTTCGATGGTTTCCAGGTTCTGGCGCACGTCTTCGGTGGCCTGGTCGATGCTGTGTTGCAGTTCTTCGTGGGCATTCTGCAGGGTTTCGGCCATGCGGTTGATGCCGTGGGCCAGTTCGTCCAGCTCATGGCTGCCCATGGTCGGCAGGCGTTCTTCGAGGTGGCCGTCCTTGAGCTGATTGACCGCGTGCTTGATGCGTTCGATGGGGTCGTTGATGGTGCGGCTCATGCGCAGCGCCAACAGGCCGCTGAGTGCCAGGCAGGCGAGGATCAGCAACAGGCTGGTGAACAGGTTGCGGTAGCCGCGCAGCAGCGTGCCGTCGTGCGACAGCTCGATCTCTACCCAGCCCAGCAGGCGCTCGGCTTCGGCCGGCACGGCGTCGGTGGCCAGGTCGCGGTGGTGGCCGAAAACTGGCATCAGGTAGCGGGTGGCGTCGTTGCCACTGCGCTGCAGGAGTTGGGTGCCGGTACCGCCGCTGGGCGGCAGATTGAGCATGCTCGGGCCGGCGTGGGCCAGGCGCGTGCGGTCCGGGGCCAGAAACGCCACTGCGCGCACATCGGCCTGCTCCAGGGTTTGTGCGGCAATTCTCTCCAGTTGCGCAGGCGCGAGCCGGGCCATGGCGGGTGCGGCCAGGGGCGCCAGTTGTTCGGCGATCATCTTGCCGCGCTGCAGCAGCTGGGTGCGCAGGTCGTTCTGTTGCAGCCAGGTGAAATAGCTACCCAGCACCAGGGCCATCAAGCCGGCCGGTAGCAGTGCCAGCAGCAGTACCCGGCTGCGGATTCCCAAGCGATCGAGCACACTCGCCTCCTCTGATGTGCCTGGATGCCGTCAAGTGGTAACGGCCAAGCCGCGAAGTTACTCCGCCTGCCGCACCATTGCATCTCTTTAGTACGTGTTATGCGCCGTTGCCGAGGCATTGGTCGCAGTGCGGTTGCCTGGCAGGTGGCGAATGCTCAATAATCACACAATTGAGAATGCATGGCAGTTGCCAATGAATCCTGTATCTATTTACAACACCAACATCCTTGCCATCGAGGACGACCCGGTGCTTGGTGCCTATCTGCAGGAAGAGCTGCAGCGTGGCGGCTGCCAGGTCACCTGGTGCCGCAATGGCCTGGAGGGCCTGGAAACGGCTGGCCGCCAGGCTTTCGATGTGGTGCTGATGGACATCCTGCTGCCCGGGCTTGATGGGCTGGACGCCTTGGCGCAGTTGCGCAGGCACAGCACCACACCGGTGATCATGATGTCGGCGCTGGGGGCCGAGGCGGATCGTATCAGCGGCTTTCAGCGCGGCGCCGACGATTACCTGCCCAAGCCATTCAGCATGGCCGAGTTGCAGGTGCGCATCGAGGCGATTCTGCGCCGCGTGGCACTGGAGCGGCGGCATCAGGGCCCGCTGGAGCAAGCCGGCTGCGGCGAGCTGCAGTTCGATGAAAGGCTGTGCGACGTGCGCCTGAATAGCCGCCTGGCAGGCCTGACCCCCAGCGAATACCGCCTGCTGGACATCCTCAACCGCAACCTCGACGAAGTCCTCAGCAAGCCATTCCTGTACCAGCACGTGTTGCAGCGCGGCTATTCACGGCATGACCGTAGCCTGGACATGCACGTCAGCCAGATCCGTCGCAAGCTCAAGGGCATCGGTTATCACGAACGGCAGATCCGCACCGTGTGGGGCAAGGGTTACGTGCTCAGTGCCAGCGAGGCGGAGTGAACCATGCTCGACCGCCATTCGCTGTTCTGGAAGCTGGCCATCTTGCTGGTGGGCTTCTGCCTGCTGATGATCGGCCTCAGTTATACCTGGGGCCGGCACATGGAAACCCAGAATGCCTTCCTCTCGGAGCCGGCACGCCAGACCTTGCGGGGTTATGCCGCCGAAGCTGAACAGGCCTGGCGCAGTGGCGGGCGGGCAGGGCTGGACCAGTGGGTGGCGGCCATGCATCAGCGCGAACGGGGCTGGGTCGGGGTGCTCGACATCAACCTGCGCCCGCTCGACAGCGCCACACTCAACCCACAGATCATGCAGCGTCTGACGCGCCTGCGCGGTGTCGATTGGCCGATGAGTCGGCGCAGTGTCGACCAGCCGTGGGTGCGCATACCGTTCCCGGGGGCGCCGGAGCAGGGCATGCTGGTGATCGAACTGCCGCAGCGCTTCAATCCGGGCCAGCACCGCTTGCTGTGGCGCATTGTCACCAACGGCATCATTCCGGGGCTGTTCACCTTGCTGTTGTGTGTAGGCCTGTACCGCATGCTGATCGTGCCGCTGAACCAACTTCGCGAGCAGGCCAATGCCTGGCGGGCCGATCAGCTGTCGGCCCGCCTGGACTCGCGCACCATCGCCCGGCATGACGAATTGGGCGAACTGGCGCGTGCCTTTGACCAGATGGCCGAGCGGCTGCAAGGCACGGTGGCTATGCAGCAGCAGTTGCTGCGCGACCTGTCCCACGAAATGCGCACGCCGCTGAGCCGGCTGCGGGTGGCCTGCGATGGTGAAACCGACCTGCAGCGTCTGCGTGATCGCCTGATCCGTGAAGTGGACTGCATGCAGCAATTGGTTGAAGACACCCTGCAACTGGCCTGGCAGGACGCCGAGCGTGCGCCGATGAACCTTGAGCCGATCGAGGTCCACGCCTTGTGGGAGTTGCTGGCCGAAAATGCCAGCTACGAGAGCGGCTGGTCGCCTGCGCAACTGCGCTGCGAAGTACCGGCCGACTGCTGGGTGCAGGGCAACCTCAACCACCTGGCTCAGGCGCTGGAGAACATCTTGCGCAATGCCATTCGCCACTCGCCGGCCGAGGGTGTGGTGCGGTTGGGTGGGCAGCGTGAGGGCAGCTATTGGTGGTTGTGGCTTGAGGATGAGGGTGGCGGGGTGGCTGAAGAAGACCTGGAACGGATCTTCGCGCCGTTTTCGCGGTTGGACGGTTCGCGGCCCGGGGATGGTGGCTTCGGCCTGGGGCTGAGCATCGCCCGCAGTGCCATCCAGCGCCAGGGCGGCACCTTGTGGGCGCAGAATGGCAAACGCGGGTTGCGCTTGTGGATGAGGTTGCCGTTGCATGTGCCGGCCTCTTCGCGGGTAAACCCGCTCCTACAGGCTTGCGAATCCCCTGTAGGAGCGGGTTCACCCGCGAAGAAGCCAGCACATGTCACACCGTTATAGCTTGTAGCTATATGCACTACAGATTGCGTGATATGGCCGCGAAGGGTTTGCCGGTATGATAGGCACCCCCGCCGTCCGGATTGCGAAATACGCCATGACCTTGCAGTACCCAACCATCGCCGATTGCGTCGGCAATACGCCACTGGTTCGCCTGCAGCGCATCGCTGGCGAAACCAGCAATACCCTCCTGCTCAAGCTCGAAGGTAACAATCCTGCCGGCTCGGTGAAAGACCGCCCGGCCCTGTCGATGATCGCTCGCGCCGAATTGCGGGGCCAGATCAAGCCAGGCGATACCCTGATCGAAGCCACCTCCGGCAACACGGGCATCGCCCTGGCGATGGCGGCGGCGATCAAGGGCTACAAGATGATCCTGATCATGCCCGACAACTCCACCGCCGAGCGCAAGGCCGCCATGACGGCCTATGGCGCCGAGCTGATCCTGGTGACCAAGGAGGAGGGGATGGAAGGCGCCCGTGACCTGGCCGAGAAGCTGCAGGCCGAAGGCCGTGGCCTGGTGCTCGACCAGTTCGCCAACGGCGACAACCCGATCGCCCACTACAACAGCACCGGCCCGGAGATCTGGCAGCAGACCCAGGGCACCATTACCCATTTCGTCAGCTCCATGGGGACCACCGGTACCATCATGGGCTGCTCGCAGTACCTCAAGGAACAGAACCCCGCGGTGCAGATCATCGGCCTGCAACCGATGGAAGGCTCGGCTATTCCCGGCATTCGCCGCTGGCCCGAGGAATACCTGCCGAAAATCTTCGACGCCACCCGCGTCGACCGCGTGGTCGACATGTCGCAGCAGGAAGCCGAAGACACCACCCGTCGCCTTGCGCGTGAAGAGGGCATTTTCTGCGGCGTGTCTTCTGGTGGTGCGGTCGCGGCCATGTTGCGCATGTCCCGCGAAGTGGAAAATGCGGTCATGGTTGCGATCATTTGCGACCGCGGCGACCGTTATCTGTCCACTGGCCTGTTTGATCCACGCTAAATGTCCAAGAAAAAAAGCAACAGCGGCCTGCGCTTCCAGCCGGCCGGCGGCAATCGCACCCCGCAGGTCCCAGTGGGCAAGAAGCAGCGCCTGGACATCGAGCGCCTGGCCGGTGACGGCCGTGGCATCGCCTTCCTCGACGGGCGTACCTGGTTCGTCAGCGGTGCCTTGGCCGGTGAGGCCGTGGAGGCGCGGGTGCTCAACGCCCGTGGCAAAGTGGTCGAGGCCCGCCTGGAGCGGTTGCTGCAGGCCGCGCCCGAGCGCCGTGAGGCGCCGTGTCGCTACTACGACCGCTGCGGTGGCTGCAACCTGCAGCACCTGCCGCACGAAGCGCAACTGGCGCTGAAGCAGCGCACACTCGCCGAGCAGTTGCAGCGGGTGGCCGGCGTGCAACCCGAGGCGTGGGCTGCCCCCCTGAGCGGGCCGGAATTCGGCTACCGGCGCCGGGCCCGTGTCGCCGTGCGCTGGGACGTCAAGGCGCGTCAGCTGGAGGTGGGTTTCCGCGCCGAAGCCAGCCAGGACATCATAGCCATCGACGATTGCGCAGTGCTGGTACAACCCTTGCAGTCCATTTTGCGCCACTTGCCGACGGTGCTGCGTTCGTTGAGCAAGCCGCAGGCGCTGGGCCATGTAGAGCTTTTCAGTGGCACCGCTGAGGCGGTTCTGGTGCGCCACGTCGCGCCATTGCCGGCTGAGGACCAGGCCAGGTTGCAAGCGTTCTGCGAGCAGGCCAACGCCCAGCTGTGGCTGCAAGGCGAAGGTGAGCCGGCGCCCGTGGACCCAGCGGCGCAGTTGGGCTTTGCCCTGGCCCCCTGGCAGCTGGAGCTGGCCTGGCGCCCGGGCGATTTCGTGCAGGTGAATGCCCAGGTCAATACGGCGATGATCGAGCAGGCTTTGGCCTGGCTCGCTCCACAAGCCGACGAGCGTGTGCTGGACTTGTTCTGCGGTCTGGGCAACTTTGCCCTGCCGCTGGCCCGCCAGGCGCGTGAGGTGGTGGCAGTGGAAGGTGTACAGGCCATGGTCGATCGGGCCGCGGCCAATGCCCGGAACAACAATGTGCATAACGCACGGTTTTTTCAGGCCGATTTATCGCAGCCTTTGGCAGGCACCGGATGGGCCGCCGAGGGCTTTTCTGCGGTACTCTTGGATCCACCGCGCGACGGTGCTTTCGAGGTGGTGCAAGGCATCGCCCGCCTCAAGGCCAGAAGGCTGGTCTACGTATCGTGCAACCCGGCCACGCTGGCGAGAGACGCCCAAGTGCTGGTCGGCCAGGGGTACCGGTTAAAAAGGGCCGGGATTCTCGACATGTTTCCTCAGACGGCGCATGTCGAGGCCATGGCGTTATTCGAAGCGGGCTAGCTGACTGGCCCCTTGGTGCGGTTGCCACGGAAGGGCGGCCGCACGGTGATCGCCAGCACACTCGTATGGTGTGCTGCATGGAAAGGTAAAACAAAGATGGTACAGGTGAGAGTGCACCAGCCGGTCAACACTGACGGCAGTATCAATCTCGAAGCATGGTTGGACCATGTGGTAAGCGTCGATTCGGCACTGGATCGCGCAGCGCTGAAAGAAGCCTGCGAGTTTGCTCTTGAGGTAGAGAAAAAGGGCAACCCGGCCAAGCATTCCTGGGCGGATGGTACGTCCAGCTTCCAGGCAGGCCTGGAAATCGCCGAAATTCTGGCTGACCTCAAGCTCGACCAGGACTCCCTGGTGGCTGCGGTCATCTACCGCTCGGTGCGCGAGGGCAAGGTCACCCTCGCCGAGGTCAGCCAGCGGTTTGGCCCGGTGGTGTCCAAGCTGATCGACGGTGTGCTGCGCATGGCCGCCATCAGTGCCAGCCTCAGCCCACGACAGTCGCTGGTGCTGGGCTCGCAGGCGCAGGTAGAGAACCTGCGCAAGATGCTGGTGGCCATGGTCGACGACGTGCGCGTGGCGCTGATCAAGCTGGCCGAACGCACGTGCGCAATCCGGGCGGTCAAGTCCGCCGATGACGAGAAACGCCTGCGTGTCGCGCGTGAAGTGTTCGACATCTACGCGCCGCTCGCGCACCGCCTGGGTATCGGTCACATCAAGTGGGAGCTGGAAGACCTGTCCTTCCGCTACCTGGAGCCCGACCAGTACAAGCAGATCGCCAAGCTGTTGCATGAGCGGCGGCTGGACCGCGAGCGCTTCATCAGCGACGTGATGAACCAGCTGCAGAACGAGTTGCTCGCCACTGGCGTGAAGGCCGACATCAGCGGCCGGGCGAAACATATCTATTCGATCTGGCGCAAGATGCAGCGCAAAGGCCTGGAGTTCAGCCAGATCTACGACGTGCGTGCGGTGCGCGTGCTGGTGCCGGAAATCCGCGACTGCTACACCGCGCTGGGCATCGTGCACACCTTGTGGCGGCATATTCCCAAGGAGTTCGACGACTACATCGCCAACCCCAAGGAGAACGGCTACCGCTCGTTGCACACTGCGGTAATCGGCCCCGAGGGCAAGGTGCTGGAGGTGCAGATCCGTACCCACGGCATGCACGAAGAGGCCGAACTTGGCGTATGCGCCCACTGGCGCTACAAGGGCACCGACGTCAAGCCCAGCTCCAACCACTACGAAGAAAAGATTTCCTGGTTGCGTCAGGTGCTGGAGTGGCACGAAGAGCTGGGCGACATCGGTGGCCTGGCCGAGCAGTTGCGGGTCGACATCGAGCCTGACCGGGTTTATGTGTTCACCCCCGACGGCCACGCCATCGACCTGCCCAAAGGCGCCACGCCACTGGACTTTGCCTACCGCGTGCACACCGAGATCGGCCACAACTGCCGCGGCGCGAAGATCAACGGCCGTATCGTGCCGCTGAACTACAGCCTGCAGACTGGCGAGCAGGTGGAGATCATCACCAGCAAGCACGGCAACCCCAGCCGTGACTGGTTGAACTCCAACCTGGGCTACGTCACCACCTCGCGGGCGCGGGCCAAGATCGTCCACTGGTTCAAATTGCAGGCCCGCGACCAGAACGTTGCTGCCGGCAAGACCTTGCTTGAGCGCGAGCTCAGTCGTCTGGGCCTGCCGCAGGTTGATTTCGAGCGCCTGGCCGAGAAGACCAACGTCAAGACCGCCGAGGACATGTTTGCCTCGCTCGGTGCTGGCGACCTGCGCCTGGCTCATCTGGTCAACGCTGCCCAGCAGTTGCTGGAGCCTGAGCGTATCGAGCAGATCGAGTTGGTGCCGCGCAAGCCTACCGGGCCGCGTACCGGCAAGCGTGGCGACATTCAGATCCAGGGTGTCGGCAACCTGCTGACACAGATGGCCGGCTGCTGCCAGCCGCTACCGGGCGATGCCATTGTCGGTTACATCACCCAGGGCCGGGGCGTGAGCATTCATCGCCAGGACTGCGCCTCGGTACTGCAGCTGGCGGGCAAAGAGCCAGAGCGCATGATCCAGGTGAGCTGGGGGCCGATCCCGGTGCAGACCTACCCGGTCGACATCGTCATCCGCGCCTACGACCGCCCGGGCCTGCTGCGCGATGTGTCGCAGGTGCTGCTGAACGAGAAGATCAACGTGCTGGCGGTGAACACCCGTTCGAACAAGGAAGACAACACCGCGCTGATGTCGCTGACCATCGAGATTCCAGGCCTGGACGCGCTGGGGCGCCTGCTGGGGCGGATCTCGCAGTTGCCGAACATCATCGAGACGCGGCGTAATCGTACCCCTTGAGACCGGGGCGTCTGCTTCGCGGGTAAACCCGCTCCTACAGGATGGATGCAGGTTTGAAATCTGCACCGTACCTGTGGGAGCGGGCAAGCCCGCGAAGAAGCCACCACCGAAGGACCTGCCTGTATGACCTACACCCTTGACGACCTGCTGCACCTCATGGCCCGCCTGCGCGACCCGCAGTACGGCTGCCCGTGGGACCTGAAGCAGAACTACGCCAGCATCGTCCCGCACACCATCGAAGAGGCCTACGAGGTCGCTGACACCATTGAGCGCGGCGATTTCGAGCACCTGCAAGGCGAGCTGGGCGACCTGCTGTTCCAGGTGGTCTACTACAGCCAGCTGGCCCGCGAAGAAGGGCGTTTCGAGTTCGATGGCGTGGTCGACAGCATCACCCGCAAGCTCATCCGCCGCCACCCGCACGTGTTTCCGACTGGCGAGCTGTACGCGCCGGTGGACACGCCCAGCCTGAGCGAAGCCCAGGTCAAGTCGCGCTGGGAAGAAATCAAGGCCGAAGAGCGCGCGGAGAAGAGCCAGCCCGAACAGCTGTCGCTGCTTGATGACGTGCCGGCAACCTTGCCGGCGCTATCGCGGGCAGCCAAACTGCAAAAACGTGCGGCCACGGTCGGTTTCGACTGGCCGGCGGCGTTGCCGGTGCTGGACAAGGTCCGCGAAGAGCTGGATGAAGTGCTGCAGGCCATGGCCGACGGTGACGCCGATGCGCTGGAAGATGAAGTCGGCGACTTGCTGTTTGCTGCGGTCAACCTGGCCCGCCACCTCAAGCAAGACCCAGAGCATGCGCTGCGCCGCGCCAATCGCAAGTTCGAACGACGTTTCCGTTTTATCGAACAGGCATTGCGCGACAGTGGCCGCCCCATTGAAGATTGTGACCTTGACGAGCTGGATGCCCTTTGGGGGGAAGCCAAACGTCAGGAAAAGAACCTGCCCAGCTGCGGCTGAGCTGTTGCATAAGTGAGTGAATATTCATGAGCCTTTCCCTTCGCGACCAATTGCTCAAAGCCGGTCTGGTCAACCAGAAACAGGTCTCACAGACCAACAAAGCTGAAAAGAAACAGAAGCGCATGGAGCACAAAGGCCAGGTCGAAGTCGACGACAGCCAGCAGCGCATGGCCAAGGAAGCCATGGCTGAAAAAGCCCGGCGTGACCAGGAGCTGAACCGCCAGCAGCAGGAAAAGGCCGAGCAGAAGGCCCGTGCCGCACAGGTCAAGCAACTGATCGAGGCCACTCGCCTGCCCAAACTGAGCACCGAGGATTACTACAACTTCGTCGACGACAAGAAGGTCAAGCGCATTGCCGTCAACGCCCTGATGCGCACCAAGCTGAGCAACGGCGCGCTGGCCGTGGTAGCCCATGCCGGTGGTTACGAGGTTATCCCCCGTGAGGCCGCATTGAAGATCCAGGAGCGCGACCCTGGCCGTATTCTGCTGCTCAACAGCCATGTCGAGGAAACGGACGAAGACGACCCGTACGCGGCTTACAAGATCCCTGATGATCTGATGTGGTAAGCACGAAAATCCCGCCTTGGCGTTAATGCGGTTCATTCAAGATCGCAGGGCCGCTCTGCGGCCCTTTCGCGACACGCGCGTTCTCTAGAAGACGCTGGCCTTGCGTCGCGAAGGGTTCGTCGCTCGCCGAACCGGCGCGGTTAGTCACTTGTACTATCGTCTTGGTTCCCTCCGTTCGTCGGACATTTCCTAGGGTTCCGGCACAACGGCTAGCCTCCAGCTTAGCGTCAGGGATAGCGCTGAACATTCGGTCCAGGAAGGGCCATTACGCCTCGTCGTCCCGACGCTTTATCTGCTGAGGAGACGACAATGAAAATAACCCTGAAACGGCTGGCGTGCCTGGGTGCAAGTTTCACCAGTGCGTTCGCCATGGCCGATGCGGCCAGCCCGCCGGTGCTGTCACCTGCGATTCCCTTCGACGTCACCGCCAATCCCCCCTTCACCCTGGACAACCTGCAACACGATTTCGACGTGCTGTCGTGGCAAACCTTCGTCGCCCTGAACTGGCCCGCCAACGCCGACGGCAGTGCCAACACCTCGGCGAAGATCGGCGCGCCCGGCAAGACCGTGTGGGAGTCGTGGAAAGAAAGCTACGAGATCTTCCTGCCCAAGGGTCAGAAGCCCGTCGCCTGGGACCAGCAGGCGCCCGTGCCCGCGGCCTGCCAAGGCAAGGGTGACTTGCCGGTGCTGCAACAGATGGGCAAGGTCGCCGGTGTGCTCGATGAGTTCATCCAGCCGTTCAAGACCGGCCCGCTGGTTGACCAAAGCGGCACTTACACGCGCAACGCGATCATGGTCAACCAGCCGATGTTCGATGACATCGTCAACAATGGCCTGTACAGCAAGGAGGGCCAGCAAGCGTTCCTGAGCAAGGCCGACAACCGCATCGCTTTCGCCTGCGGTTCGCAAAAGGCCCAGCAGGTCGGCGCGATCATGGTCAAGTCGGCCTGGAAAGTGCTCGATGGCAGCGACAACCCGCAGGAGTTCCACGCCGTCGACGCGCTGGTCTACACCCCCGGCAACGCCGACCCGAACAAGGGGGCGGTGATCCCCGAGTCGTGCAATGCGCAGAAGGTCGGGCTGGTAGGCCTGCACATCGTGCACAAGACCGAAGGCGCACCTCAGTGGGTATGGTCGACGTTCGAGCACGTGCGCAACGTGCCGGAAAAGACCACGCCAATGAACGAGCGCAAGGGGCCCTACCTGTTCTACGACGCCCAGGCCAGCGACCGCCCGGTGAACGAGCCGCCCGCGCCACCGTGGGACCCGTCGAAGAAGGCCATCCCCTCGCAGATCGTGCGTGAAATTCCCATCACCGCCGCCACCCAACAGCTCAACGCGCAGTGGCAAGGCGCGCTCAAGGGCACGGTGTGGGCCAACTACCACCTGATCAGCACCCAGTGGCCCACCGCCCCGGCCGATGACTGCCAGGTGCCGTCGCCGACCAACCCGTTAGGTACGCCTGCGCCGAACTTCCTGGCCAACGCCACCCTGGAGACCTACAACCAGGGCACCACCCCGCAGGCCTCGTCCAGCTGCATGGAGTGCCACAACAACGCGACCACCCGCGTGACCCAGTCACCGCGCACCAGCTTCGCCGATTTCACTTTCCTGCTTGAACGTGCCCAATCCACCGGCGCCAAGGAGTGATGCCATGAGCGACCAGAACCTGCAAAACTTCATCGGCTTGTCCGCGGTGCTCACTGGCCTGTCGGCCAAGCTGCTGGCGCCTTCCGTCGACCCGATCAACCTGCCGCCGGTGTTCTTCGCCATCGCCCAGCAGGGTATGGGCCTCGAGGCGTTCAGCAGCCTGCTGGAGCTGTACGCCAGCATCCAGAGCCAGCCGCCCGCGCAAATCGCCAGCGCCGTGCTCGATAACGCGAACCCGCAAATCGCCCAGGGCGCCCGCTCGATCATGAAGCTGTGGCTGCTTGGCAGTTGGTACCAACCCTACGACCTGGGCAACGCCCGCACGGGTGATACGCGTGTGGTCTCCGACCAGGCCTACAAGGAGAGTTGGGCGTGGAAGATCGCCCAATCCCACCCCATGGGCTACAGCCAGTTCCACTTCGGATACTGGGGTGAGCAGCCACCGACCCTCAAGCAATTCACCGGTGTCGACGCCAAGGAAGGGCAGCAGCCATGAGCAATGTACAAACCCAGAACATCGAAACCGCCGATGTGATCGTGGTGGGCGCCGGCATGGCCGGCAGTGTCATGGCCTACCAGTTGGGCCTGGCCGGGTTGAAAGTGCTGGTGCTCGAATCGGGCCCGGCCATTCCACCGAATCGCAGCGAGTACCTGGAGCGCTTCTACACCGCGGTGCTCAAGGCGCCCGAGTCGCCGTACCCACCTGAGCAGAGCGAGCAGACCCCGGCCACGCAGTTCGCGCCACGGGCGACCATCCAGGACCTGATCACCTCAGGTAGCCAAGACCCCAACAAGGCGCAGAAAAGCTACCTGGTGCAGAAGGGGCCGCACCTGTTCGCCAGCACCTACGAGCGGGTAGGCGGCGGCACCATGTGGCACTGGATGGGCACGGCCCTGCGCCTGTTGCCCAACGACTTCCGCATGCGCACTGCGTACAACGTCGGGGTCGACTGGCCGATCAGTTACGACGACCTGCAGACCGCCTACTGCCGCGCCGAGGAGGAGATGGGCGTGTCCGCCGATGTCGCCTCGCAGACCTACCTGGGCGTGACCTTCCCGCAGGGCTACAAATACAGCATGCATGGCATCCCGCCGTCGCTGGTCGACCAGGGCCTGGGCAAGCACGTCACGGGCACCGTGTACCAAAGCCCGGAGAAGGGGCCTGACGGCAAGCCGTACCCAGGTGTCACCCTCAATGTCCGGCAAACCCCGGCCGGGCGCAACTCGCAGAATGATAACGGCCGTCGGGTGTGCGCTGGCAACACCAGCTGCACGCCGATCTGCCCGATCCAGGCCAAGTACGACGCCACCGTGACCATGGCCAAGGCACTGGATACCGGCAACGTGCGCATCCTCTACCAGACCGTTGCAAGCCAGGTGCAGGTCGATGCCAATGGGGTCACGGGCATCGATTTCATTCAGTACCAGAACAATGGTACGCGCCAGAACGGCACGGCCCAGGGCAAGCGCTACGTGATCGCCGCCCACGCGATCGAAACACCGAAGCTGCTGCTCAACTCCATCGGCCCGAACAGCCCTAAAGGGGTTGCCAACAGCAGCGGCCAGGTCGGCCAGGCATTGGCTGACCACCCGGTGTACCTGGCCTGGGGCCTGATGCCCGAAGGCAAGCCGCTGTTCCCGTTCCGGGGGCCGTTGTCTACCTCGGGGATCGAGGACATGCGCGATGGCCCGTTCCGCAGCCAGCGTGCCGCCTGGCGTATCGAAATCGGCAACGAGGGCTGGAACTGGTCGGTGAACGACCCCTACACCTCGGTCTGTGATTTCATCGACGGCACCAACCACGGCGGCGCTAACCCCAGCAATCTGGCGTTGTCCGGCCAGGCGCTGGTGCAGCAGCTCAACAGCGTGCTGACCCGCCAGTTCCGTCTGGGCTTCTTGGTCGAGCAGGTGGAGAAAGACCCCGATAATGCGCTGTGCCGGGTGGAGAGGAGTACGGAGTTCTCCGACGGATTGGGCCTGCCTCGGCCGCAGATCACCTACGAACTGTCCGACTACACCAAGGAGGGTTTCAAGCAGGCGCGCCTGGCCGCTACGTACATCATCACCGAGCTGATGGGCGCTACCGAGCTGACCGACCTGAACCCTAAGCTCGAGCCCGGCTCGCAAACGGTGTTCGAGTACGACGGCCAGAACTACGCGTTCTACGGCGCTGGCCACCTGATGGGCACCTACCGCATGGGCTCGGACCGCACCAAGTCGGTGGTGGACAAGGACCAGCGCAGCTGGGACCACCCCAACCTGTTCCTGGTCGGCGACGGCGTGTTCCCCACTACCGGCACCGCCAACCCGACCTTGACCATCACCGCGTTGACGTTCCAGGCCGCCGACGTGGTGGCCAGCGACCTGCTCAAGCGCACCGTGCAGGTGCAGGCCAACCAGGCATGGCAGGGCACGGGCATGCAGGTCAATGGGCAGAGCTGGCAGTTGGCGGTATGCACGGGCGGGCAGTGGACGGCGAACCCGGCCACCGGCATGGTTGGCGCGGCGGGCAACCCAAGGTTGATCGCCAAGCCCGGCTATGCCTTGCCTGGTCAACCGGAAGGGGCGTTGATCGGGCGTATCGGCAACAGCGGCGTGCCGTTCCTGGTCGGCAACCAGGTGCAATTGCCGCGTGGCCAGCAAGGTGAGTTGCAGCTGTGCATCAATGACGACCTGGACGGGCGTTACGGGGCTGGCCTGAGCGATAACCTGGGCAGCCTGTCGGTAGAGGTGCGTTTCGGGGCGGTGTAGGCCCTGTCATGGCAACCCCACGATGCTCCGGCAATGCCGCAGCATTGTGGGGTTGCTCACTGAGCCCAGGCGAGTCAGGGGTTCGCCGCAATGGGCAGGGTCATTGTGTGGCGCGCTGGTTTTCCAGGTCTTCAAGCTCAACGCGGTATTGGTGTGCTTCGTGTTCGTTATGGAACATGCCCACCAGTTGACCTTGTTGGTACACATCCCAGATCCGCACGCCAGCGGCCAGGCCTTCGTGGGACATTCTCGATTCGTCGCGTTCGGTTACTTGGACAGTCATCGGTAAACTCCACTTCTTCAAGATGGCTGCGACAGTGTGTCGCACGTCTTCTTTATAGAGTTTGTTAGCAGACTAAGTAAGTAAAACAGGCATGAAACAAGTTTCATGAAGCTCGAAGGGATGCTGCCTGGGTGGGCTTTTTCGCAGCAAAGAAAAGCCCCGCACTGGGCGGGGCTTCAGGTATTGCAGGCAGTGCGCGATCAGTTGCCCTTCACCGGCTTGCCATCGACCGTGCCATCCTGCAGCACGATCACATACTCCTTGCCATCGGTCTCTACCTGGCGCAGTTGCACCAGCAGGTAGTCCCAGTTCTTGGCGAACCACAGCTCGGTGATGCGCTTGCTCTGGCTGGGATCGCGCACGCGCTCGACCTTCACGGCATCGACCTGGCCGGTCTTGGTGGTGACCTTTTCGGTGCCCAGCACGCGGAAGTCGTAGGTGTCGATCTCGTCGCCGTCGACCACCTGGTAGGTCATGCTCTTCTTGCCTGCGGCCACGTCGTGCTGCAGGGCCAACTGGTAGGAGGATTTGTCCAGTACGCCGCGGTTCAGTGGCAGGCTGACAGCATCGCCACGGTCGCTGCCGGTGATCTTCTTGGTGCTCCAGTCGAAGTCCAGGTCGACCTTCTTGGCCTTGCCCAGGCCGCCGCGCTCGAAGTGATACTTCTGCGGCAGCAGGGTGTCGTTTTCCAGGCGCAGGGTGCTTTGCTCGGTCAGGCTGGCGATCATCATGGAAGCCTTGAAGTTAAGGTCCCAGGTACCGTTGGCATTTTTGACCAGGCTGCGCTCGGCGGTGCCGCTCATGGGCAGCTGCTTCCAGTCGGCGGTGTAGCTGGCCGAGAACGGCTTCAGATCAGCTGCCTGGAGGGGCAGGGCGAGCACGGCGAGAGCCAAGAGCAGGGCGCGACGCATAAATTCTCCTAGGATCGAATCAAGTGACCGCTGGCCGCCAGTGGCTGGCCGTCCAGTAATGCACCCTGTTCGCCAAGACGCAAGCGCCCTTCAGCGAACCAGCGCACCGCCAGTGGGTAGATCAGGTGTTCCTGATGGTGTACCCGCTGTGCCAGGCTTTCGACGGTGTCATCAGACGCCACCGGTACCACAGCCTGTACGACCAGTGGGCCGCCATCGAGTTCCTCAGTCACGAAGTGTACGCTGCAGCCATGCTCGGCGTCGCCAGCTTCCAATGCCCGGCGATGCGTATGCAGGCCCTTGTACTTGGGCAGCAGCGACGGGTGGATGTTGAGCAGGCGGCCCTGATAGTGGCGCACGAAGCCGCCACTGAGGATGCGCATGAAACCGGCCAGCACCACCAGGTCCGGGGCAAAGCCGTCGATGCGCGCCATTAGCGCGGCATCGAAGGCTTCACGGCCGTCGAACTGGGTGTGGTCGAGCACGACGCTGTCGATGCCGGCCGCTGCGGCGCGTTGCAGGCCGTAGGCATCGGCGCGGTTGGAAAGCACCGCGCGGATACGCACCGGGCTGTCCTGCCCTTGGCAGCTGTCGATCAGGGCTTGCAGGTTGCTGCCGGAGCCCGACAGCAGTACCACTACATTGCAGGTCTTGCTCGGCATCAGTGTGCCTTGAGGTTCTGCAGCTCGACCTGGGCAGCGCCTTCGGCGGCTTCGGCGATGTGGCCGATTACCCACGGTTGCTCACCGGCGGCGCGCAGTTCGTTCAGGGCGGCTTCGACCTGGTCCTGGGCCACGCAGATGACCATGCCCACGCCGCAGTTCAGTACGCGGTGCATTTCGTGCTCGTCGACGTTGCCTTTTTCCTGCAGGAAGTCGAACACCGCCGGGCGCTGCCAGCTGGCCACGTCAACCACGGCCTGGGCGTTTTTCGGCAGTACGCGCGGGATGTTGTCCAGCAGGCCGCCGCCGGTGATGTGGGCCATGGCCTTGACTGCGCCGGTGTTCTTGATCAGCTGCAGCAGCGGTTTGACGTAGATGCGGGTCGGCGCCATCAGCAGGTCGGTCAGCGGCTTGCCGTCCAGCTGGGTGTTCTCGATGTCGGTAGCCGACACTTCGAGGATCTTGCGGATCAGCGAGTAGCCGTTGGAGTGCGGGCCCGAGGACGGCAGGGCGATCAGCGCGTCACCGGTGGCAACCTTGGAGCCGTCGATGATTTCGGCCTTTTCCACCACGCCTACGCAGAAACCGGCCAGGTCGTAGTCTTCGCCTTCGTACATGCCAGGCATTTCGGCGGTTTCACCACCGACCAGCGAGCAGCCGGCCAGTTCGCAACCGGCGCCGATGCCGGTGACCACAGTGGCAGCCACGTCAACGTTCAGCTTGCCAGTGGCGTAGTAGTCGAGGAAGAACAGCGGCTCGGCGCCGCACACGACCAGGTCGTTGACGCACATGGCGACCAGGTCCTGGCCGATGCTGTCGTGCTTGTTCAGGTTCAGCGCCAGGCGCAGCTTGGTGCCGACGCCGTCGGTGCCGGAGACCAGCACCGGCTGCTTGTAGCCGGCCGGGATCTCGCAGAGGGCGCCGAAGCCGCCCAGGCCACCCATGACTTCAGGGCGTGCGGTGCGTTTTGCCACGCCCTTGATGCGTTCGACCAGTGCTTCGCCGGCGTCGATGTCTACACCGGCGTCCTTGTAGCTCAGGGAGGGTTGCTTGCTCATTGATCCAGGCCTTTAGGAGGGAGGGATTCTTAAAAACGACCATGACGGCCAAGGCCGGCTGATAAGCGGCGGCGGTCTGAAACGTCAGTGGTCTGTGAAGGCGCGCGATTTTATCAGGGTTGCCGGGCAGCGGCCATCCTCAGGCCGACGGGCAGGGCGGTAATTGTTGAAAAAAGCTGGAGGGTGGTTGATGTGGTTGCATGTGTATAAGCTGCAAGCAACGAGCTTCACGCTGCACGACAATGCAGCCCGGCGCTCGGCCTGCTTTTTCTTGCAGCTTGAAGCTTACGGCTTGAAGCTCGACTGGACAGGAATCCTCCATGCGTTTGTTCAATATTCTGGCAGCCGGTTGCCTGGCCCTGATCTCGGCCACTGCCCTGGCTGAAAATGTCTCCGGCCTTTATCAGGTGCGCGAGCCGGTCACCGGGCCGGGCGCCGAAGCCCGTACCGCGGCCACAGTCAAAGCCCTGGACACGTTGGTGCAGCGTCTGACCGGTGACCCTAAGGCCGTGCAGAGCCCTGCATTGGCCGAGCTGCGCAAGGACCCACAGCAAATCATCAACCAGGTGGGCAGCGAAGCCGGCCCGCCCGAGTCGGTAGTGGTCGAGTTCGACCCAGGTAGCACCGAGCGGGCCTTGCGCAAGGCTGGCCTGGCACTGTGGGGCAGTAACCGGCCCTCGATACTGGGGTGGTGGTTGAACGACACCGTTGAGGGCAGCAGCCTGGTCGGTGATGGCCAGGCCAGTGCCCAACCCCTGCGCCGCGCCGCCCAGCACCGTGGTCTGCCGTTGCGCTTGCCGCTGGCCGACTTGCAGGAGCAGCTGGTCGCCAATGCCAAGCAGATCGAAGGCAACGATCCAGCGCCGCTGCGCGAAGCTTCCGAGCGCTACGGCGCCGATGCCTTGCTGGCGGTACATGCCCAGGAAGCCGACGGCAAGTGGCAGGGCAAGTGGCAGCTGTGGCTGGGCGACCAGCGTGAGCAGGGCACTGCCGAGGGCGCCGACCAGGCCGCCTTGGCTGACGCGGTGATGATGGCGGTAAGCAGCCGCCTGGCGCCGCGCTACGTTACCCGGCCGGGTGCCAGCAGCCAGTTGCAGGTGCAAGTGCAGGGCATGAACCTGCAGCGCTATGCCGAACTGGCTCGCGTGCTGGAGCCCTATGGCCCACGCTTGCAGGCGGCTGAAGGCACTACCCTGACCTACGGGGTTACGGGCAATCGTGAACAGCTGCGTGCCCAGCTTGGCCTGGCCAAGCTGCAGGAAGTGCCGGTCGAGCAGGCACAGGCGGTGCCAGCCATGCCAGCACCGGCAGTGGACGCCACAGCTGCGCAGCCCGCGCCTGCGCAGCCAGCACCCAAGCCGTTCGACGGCTTGCGTTTTCGCTGGTAAGGGGCGCTTACCGTGACTGACATGCGTCGCTGGATCTGGCTGGGCGCTGCACTGCTGATCGCTGTGCTGCTTTATAGCCTGCACAATATTCTTACGCCGTTCCTGGTCGGCATCATGCTGGCCTACCTGGCCGACCCGCTGGTCGATCGTCTCGAGCGCCTGGGGCTTTCGCGTACCTGGGGTGTGGTAGTGGTGTTCGGCCTGTTCACGCTGTTGCTGTTGGCGTTGTTGCTGGTGCTTGTGCCGATGCTGGCCAAGCAGTTGGTGCGCCTGTACGAATTGGCCCCGCAGATGCTCGACTGGCTTGAGCATGTCGCGCTGCCGTGGGTACAGGGCCGCCTTGGCCTGGCCGATGGTTTCTGGAAATTCGACAAGATCAAGGCCGCCATCGGCGCGCACATGGGGCAGACCACCGATATCGTCGGCATGCTGCTGTCCCAGGCCACTGCCTCAAGCCTGGCGTTGGTGGCCTGGTTGGCCAATATGGTGCTGATCCCGGTAGTGGGCTTCTATCTGCTGCGCGATTGGGACTTGATGATGGGCAAGCTGCGCGGCCTGCTGCCGCGCCAGCGCGAGCCGCAAGTGATGGGCCTGGCAGGTGAATGCCATGAAGTGCTGGGGGCATTCGTGCGCGGGCAATTGATGGTGATGCTGGCCCTGGGCGTCATCTATTCAGCCGGCCTGATGCTGGTGGGGCTCGAGCTCGGTCTGCTGATCGGCATGCTTGCAGGCCTTGCGGCCATCGTGCCGTACATGGGCTTCATCATTGGCATTGGTGCCGCGCTGGTGGCTGGCCTGTTCCAGTTCGGTGGCGACCTGTATCCGATGCTGGGCATCGTTGCGGTGTTCATGGTTGGGCAGGCGCTGGAGGGTATGGTGCTGACCCCTCTGCTGGTGGGCGATCGCATCGGCCTGCACCCGGTTGCGGTGATCTTTGCCATCCTCGCCGGGGGTGAACTGTTCGGCTTCACCGGTGTGCTGCTGGCGCTGCCGGTGGCGGCGGTGATCATGGTGCTGCTGCGGCATGTGCATGCCCTGTACAAGGAATCGGATATGTACGCCGGGAACATCGACCCGGAGCTTTGAACACCCCGTGTTTCGTCTTGAGCTGTTTCGCGCCCGCGAAATTGAGCGCCGCCTCGCGGCGCCCGATCTCGCGGGCGCTGAGCACGGTTTGTCCTGCATCCGTCGTTCGCTTGTGCAGCGCAACTTGTTGATTTTGCTTGCCCTATCTGCAGTCGAGATTGTGCGCCCCGCGTTGCGGGTATAGACTTTGCAGATTGTTCACCAAAGGCCCCCAGCGGTCCCATCGACCGCCCGCGAGCATGAAACCACCGATCCAGTTGCCCCTGGGTGTGCGCCTGCGCGATGACGCCACCTTCATCAACTACTATCCGGGCGCCAATGCTGCGGCATTGGGTTACGTCGAGCGGCTATGCGAAGCCGACGCCGGCTGGACCGAGAGCCTTATCTACCTGTGGGGCAAGCAGGGTGTTGGCCGTTCCCACCTGCTGCAGGCCGCCACCCATCGCTTCCAGCAACGTGGCGAGCCCGCTGTCTACCTGCCGCTGGCGCAATTGCTCGACCGTGGCGTAGAACTGCTCGACTACCTGGCCCAGTACGAACTGGTGTGCATCGACGATCTGCATGTGATCGCCGGCAAGGCGGATTGGGAAGAGGCCATGTTCCACCTGTTCAACCGCCTGCGCGACAGCGGCCGACGCTTGCTGCTGGCTGCCTCGGCATCACCGCGTGAGCTGCCGATCAAGCTGCCGGACCTGAAGTCGCGGTTGACCCTGGCGCTGGTGTTCCAGATGCGTGGCCTGTCCGACGAAGACAAGCTGCGCGCCTTGCAGCTGCGAGCTTCGCGCCGTGGCCTGCACCTGACCGACGAAGTCGGCCATTTCATCCTCACCCGCGGCGCGCGGAGCATGAGCGCGTTGTTCGACTTGCTAGAGCGCCTCGATCAGGCGTCGCTGCAGGCCCAACGCAAGCTCACCATTCCTTTTCTCAAGGAAACCCTCGGCTGGTAACCCCCTGAAAACCCTGGGCCAGAGCGGTAAAACAAAAAAGTCACATCTTTTTCGATAAAATTTGCAAATGGCCATGATAGAGGGCATAGTTTCACCCTTCTAAAGGATTACAGACACGGTCGTGCCCATGCTGAAGCGCTTCGCACCCCTCGTGCCACTCGCACTCGTGACCCTGCTTTTTGGCTGCGCGGCCCAAGGCCCGGTATCTCAGCCCCAGGATCACACCCCGATCACTGCCCAATCGGCAATCAACGCCAAAGCCTCTTCCTCGTCGGTATTCGGCGAGCCGGAAGAGCTGGCCACCGAAGATGACCTGGCGTCTTTCTCCGGCGGCAAGCCTTACCAATTGCCGGTTCTGGCTGACAGCATTCTCGAGCGCGGTATGTCGTTGATCGGCACTCGCTACCGCTTTGGTGGTACCTCGGAAAAGTCTGGCTTCGACTGCAGTGGCTTCATCGGTTACCTGTTCCGCGAAGAGGCGGGCATGACGCTGCCGCGCTCCACGCGTGAAATGATCAACGTCGATGCGCCGAAAGTGGCCCGCAACAAGCTCAAGCCAGGTGACTTGCTGTTCTTCAGCACCAATGGCCGCGGCCGGGTAAGCCATGCCGGCATCTACCTGGGTGACAACCAGTTCATCCACTCCAGCAGCCGCCGCAGTGGTGGTGTGCGCATCGACAGCCTCGGTGATCGCTACTGGAGCAAGACCTTCATTGAAGCCAAGCGCGCCTTGGCCATGGCGCCGACCAACATCGCGCGCAACTGATATCAAAATGATGTACCCTGCCGCGGCGGTGATGCTTTGAAAAAAAAGCTCACCGCCGTGCGCATTTACAGAAAGCGTCTAATCTAAATTCTCAACTCTTTTTCGGCTGCAGCGCAGCGGTCTCAGACAGGATGTTCTGGCCATGGTAAAGATGGCGCGCTTCGCATTTCTCTCCTTGGCAGCCTTGCTGGCTGCATGCTCCAGCCGTGCGCCTGCGCCGGCCCCTGTGGTACAGCCGCAGGTTACCTATAGCCAGCCCAGTCCTTCACCGATTGCCGATGACGTGCTGATTCGCGCCATTGGTCTGGTTGGCACGCCCTATCGTTGGGGGGGCAATACCCCGGACTCCGGCTTCGATTGCAGCGGCCTGATCAAGTATGTGTACCGTGATGCTGCTGGCATCAGCCTGCCGCGCTCGACGCGAGAGATGATTGTCATGCGCGCACCCACGGTGGATGCCAGTTCGCTGCAGTCCGGTGACCTGGTGTTCTTCGCCACCAGTGGCGGCTCGCAGGTCAGCCATGCCGGCATCTATGTCGGGGACGGCCGCTTCGTGCATGCACCTTCCACCGGTGGCACCGTGCGCCTGGACTACCTGTCGAACAGCTACTGGGCCAAGGCCTACCTGCAGGCCAAGCGGGTGATTCCGCAAGGGCATCTGGCACAGAACCCTTGATATCCATGCCTGTTTAGCGGCCCCTCGAGCTCGGGGCCGATACCGGCTGCCTGGATTCAAGGTGGTTTGCTCACCCGCCAGACCACCCGCTTCGATTGACGCTCCCGGTGCAACCCTCTAACCTTCGCGGCGTGTTTCAGGTGCCCTGCCAGCCCCGACTGGGCAGGGTGAAACTGGGAAGCCGGTGGGCGCCAGCATGGCGCGATTCCGGCGCTGCCCCCGCAACGGTGGATGAGTAAAAGGCCGCGCAGGGCCACTGGATGCCAGCATCCGGGAAGGCGCGCAGGCCAGGGCCAAGGCCCACTCACAAGCCCGGAGACCGGCCTGATACTGCCAACGGCATCACGGAGGGTGATGCGCGGTGCACCGTGGCGCCCAGCCATGGCCTCTGCGCGTTCTCCGTTTGCCTGCCTATTACCTGTCGCCGCGCATTGCCGTGGTGCCAGCCAGCGGAGAACCCTGATGAGCGATTCCACCGAACGCGACGAACGCCACCTGGCGCGCATGCAGCGCAAGAAGGCGGTCATCGACGAACGCATCGCCAATTCCCCTAACGAATGTGGCCTGCTACTGGTGCTGACCGGCAATGGCAAGGGCAAGAGCAGTTCGGCCTTCGGCATGCTCGCGCGCGCCTTGGGCCACGGCATGCAATGCGGTGTGGTGCAGTTCATCAAGGGCCGCAACAGCACCGGCGAGGAGCTGTTCTTCCGTCGCTTCCCCGAACAGGTGCGCTACCACGTGATGGGCGAGGGCTTTACCTGGGAAACCCAGGACCGCCAGCGTGACATCGCTGCTGCGCAAGCCGCCTGGGCGGTGTCGCGCCAGTTGCTGCAGGACCCGGGTGTACAGTTCGTGGTGCTGGACGAGCTCAACATCGCCCTCAAACATGGTTACCTCGACCTGGACCAGGTACTGTCCGACATTCAGGCCCGCCCGCCCATGCAGCATGTGATTGTCACTGGCCGCGCTGCGAAGCCCGAGATGATCGAACTGGCCGACACCGTGACCGAAATGGGCATGCTCAAGCACGCCTTCCAGGCTGGTATCCGCGCACAGAAAGGCGTCGAACTGTGAGTCGATCGCGCCACTGCCCCGCCGTGTTGATCGCGGCGCCGGCCTCTGGCCAGGGCAAGACTACCGTCACTGCTGCGCTGGCCCGCCTGCACCGCAACCTCGGGCGCAAGGTGCGGGTGTTCAAATGCGGGCCCGACTTTCTTGACCCGATGATTCTCGAACGGGCCAGTGGCGCGCCGGTGTATCAGCTGGACCTGTGGATGATCGGTGCCGAGGAAAGCCGTCGTCTGCTGTGGGAAGCTGCTGGCGAGGCTGACCTGATCCTCATCGAAGGGGTGATGGGGCTGTTCGACGGTACCCCGTCAAGCGCCGACCTGGCACGCCACTTTGGCGTGCCGGTGCTGGCGGTGATCGACGGCACAGCCATGGCCCAGACCTTCGGCGCCCTGGCCCTGGGCCTGGCGCGGTACCAGGCCGATCTGCCGTTCGCCGGCGTGCTGGCCAATCGGGTAGGCAGCCTGCGTCATGCGCAACTGCTCGAAGGCAGCCTGACCGAGGGCTTGCGCTGGTATGGCGGCTTGTCCCGCGAGCGCGGCATCGAGCTGCCCAGCCGCCACCTGGGCCTGGTGCAGGCCAGCGAGCTGAATGACCTGGACACCCGCCTGGACGCCGCCGCCGAAGCGCTGGGCGCCAGTTGCGATGCGGCGTTGCCGCCGCCAGTCAGCTTTGCCGAGCCGGAACCGCAAGCCTGCGTTGCCTCGCTGGCCGGTGTGCGCATAGGCGTTGCGCGGGACGAGGCGTTCGCCTTCATCTATGGCGCTAACCTCGACCTGTTGCGCAACCTGGGTGCCCAGCTGGTGTTCTTCTCGCCGCTGCACGACCACGAACTGCCGGCGGTAGACAGCCTGTATCTGCCGGGTGGATATCCTGAGCTGCATCACCATGCGCTGGCCGCCAACGCACCGATGTGCGAGGCGATCCGCGCCCACCACGCGCAGGGCAAGCCATTGCTGGCCGAGTGCGGCGGCATGCTGTACCTGCTCGATGCCCTGACTGACGTGGCCGGCGAACGTGCCGAACTGCTCGGCCTGCTGCCGGGTGAGGCGACCATGCAGAAGCGCCTGGCTGCCCTGGCGCTGCAGGCGGTGGAGCTGCCGGAGGGGACATTGCGCGGTCACACCTATCACCATTCGCTGACCAGCACTGCGCTGGAACCGATTGCCCGGGGCCTGAGCCCCAACGGCGGGCGTGGCAACGAGGCGGTTTATCGTCTGGGCCGGCTGACGGCCTCTTACGTGCACTTCTATTTCCCTTCCTGCCCGGATGCGGCGGCGGCGCTGTTGCGACCATGAATGATCACGCCTACAGCGACGCCGAGCGCGCCGCCATTTACCGGGCCATCGGCGAGCGCCGCGACATGCGCCATTTTGCGGGTGGCCAGGTGGCGCCCGAACTGCTTGGCCGCTTGCTGGCCGCCGCGCATCAGGCGCCCAGTGTCGGGCTTATGCAGCCGTGGCGCTTTATCCGTATCACCCAGCGTGACCTGCGCGGGCGCATCCAGGCCTTGGTTGAGGCGGAGCGGGTACGCACGGCCGAGGCGTTGGGCGAGCGATCCGATGCCTTCATGAAATTGAAGGTGGAGGGCATAAACGATTGTGCCGAGCTGCTGGTGGCGGCCTTGATGGACAACCGCGAGCCTCACATCTTCGGCCGCCGCACCCTGCCGGAGATGGACCTGGCCTCGCTGGCCTGTGCCATCCAGAACCTGTGGCTGGCCGCGCGTGGCGAAGGGCTGGGCATGGGCTGGGTATCGCTGTTCGACCCGCAGGCGCTGGCCGCGCTGCTGGGCATGCCCGCCGGGGCCAAGCCGGTGGCGGTACTGTGCCTTGGGCCGGTCGCCGAGTTCTATCCGGTGCCGATGTTGGTGCAGGAAAGCTGGGCCGAAGAGCGTCCCCTGAGTGAAATGCTTTACGAAAACCAATGGGGAGAGCGTCAATGAGCGTGGCCTTGCTGACCGTGGCCGGGGTGGCCCTGGACGCTTTGCTGGGCGAACCACAGCGCCGTCACCCTTTGGTGGCGTTCGGCAATATGGCCGGCAACCTGGAGCGCCGCCTGAATGCGGGCGGGCGCGGCTGGCGCAGCCACGGCGTGAGCGCGTGGATTCTGGCGGTGGTGCCGCTGACCCTGGTGGCGCTGGTCCTTTCGTGGCTGCCGTATATCGGCTGGCTGGTTGATGTGCTGGCGCTTTACTGCGCCGTGGGGCTGCGCAGCCTGGGCGAGCATGTGCTGCCGGTGGCCAATGCCTTGCGCCAGGGCGACCTGGCGGAGGCGCGGCGCCGGGTTGGCTACCTGGTCAGCCGCGAAACGCGCGAGCTGGACGAGCCCGCGGTGGCCCGAGCGGCGACCGAGTCGGTGCTGGAGAACGGCAGCGACGCAGTGTTCGCCGCGTTGTTCTGGTTTGTGGTGGCCGGTGCGCCCGGTGTGGTGCTGTACCGCCTGAGCAACACGCTGGATGCCATGTGGGGCTACCGTAACGAACGTTTCGAGCGCTTTGGCTGGTGCGCGGCGCGCATCGACGATGTGCTCAACTATATACCTGCAAGGCTGGTGGCCCTGACTTATGCACTGTTGGGCAAGACCCGTCTGGCCCTGGCCTGCTGGCGCAAGCAGGGCCCGCTGTGGGACAGCCCCAACGCCGGGCCGGTGATGGCTGCCGGCGCCGGTGCGCTGGGCGTGGAGCTTGGTGGCCCGGCGGTGTACCACGGCGAACTGCATGAGCGGCCGCGTCTGGGCGAGGGGCCAGTGGCCGATGCCGATGCCATCGAGCGCGGCTGGCAGCTGGTGCAGCGCGGCGTGTGGCTGTGGCTGCTGGTGATCTGCCTGGGGGCCTATATCAATGCTTGAACATGGTGGCCGCCTGTTACGCGCGGTGCAGCAATACGGTATCCCCCGTGAGCAGTGGCTCGACCTGTCCAGCGGCATTGCGCCCTGGCCATTTCCTGTCCCGCCGATTCCCGTCGACGCCTGGGCCCGCCTGCCGGAAACCGAGGACGGCCTGGAGGACGCCGCGCGCGCGTATTACGGCGCCCGCCAGTTGCTGCCGGTAGCCGGCTCCCAGGCCGCGATCCAGGCCTTGCCGCTGCTGCGTACAACCGCCCGGGTTGGCGTGCTGACGCCGTGCTATGCCGAACACCCCTATGCCTGGCAACGGGCGGGGCATCAACTGCTGGCGCTGGATGAAGCGCAAGTCGAGGCTGCGCTCGACGGCCTCGATGTGCTGGTGCTGGTGAACCCCAACAACCCGACCGGCCAGCGGGTGTCGCGCGAACGCCTGCTGGCTTGGCATGCTCGCCTGGCTGCCCGCGGTGGCTGGCTGCTGGTCGACGAAGCATTCATGGACAACACCCCGGCGGACAGCGTGGTGGACTGCGCCGAACGCCCGGGGCTGATCGTGCTGCGCTCGTTTGGCAAGTTCTTCGGCTTGGCCGGCGTGCGCCTGGGCTTCGTTGCCGCCGAACACAGCTTGCTGCTGCGCCTGGCCGAGCTGCTCGGCCCCTGGACCGTCAACGGCCCGACCCGGGTGCTGGCCCAGGCCAGCCTGTCTGATGAGACTGCCCAGCGCGCGCAGGCCCAACGCTGTGCTGCTGCCAGCCAGCGGCTTGCGCACGTGTTGCGCAGTGCCGGCCTGGCGCCTAGTGGTGGCTGCGACCTGTTCCAGTACGTGCGTAGCGAGCATGCTGCACGCCTGCATGAATTTCTCGCCCGGCGCGGCATCCTGGTACGGCTGTTCGAACAGCCAGCGGCCGTGCGCCTGGGGTTGCCTGCCTGCGCGGCGGACGAACAGCGCCTGGCCCAGGCCCTGGCGGCTTATCAGAAGGAAACGGCATGACGACCCTCATGGTGCAAGGCACCACCTCCGACGCAGGCAAGAGCACACTGGTGACCGCGTTGTGCCGCTGGCTGTTGCGCCAGGGCGTCGCTGTGGTGCCCTTCAAGCCACAGAACATGGCGCTGAACAGCGCGGTGACGGCTGATGGCGGTGAAATCGGCCGGGCCCAGGCGGTGCAGGCCCAGGCCTGCCGGCTACAACCGCACACCGACATGAACCCGGTGCTGCTCAAGCCCAACAGCGACACCGGCGCCCAGGTCATCATCCACGGTCGCGCGGTCACCAGCATGAATGCAGTGGCCTACCACGACTATAAAACCACTGCCATGCAAGCGGTGCTGGCGTCTCACCATCGGCTGAGTGCCGCGTACCCGGTGGTCATGGTCGAGGGGGCGGGGTCGCCGGCAGAGATCAACCTGCGTGCCGGCGATATCGCCAACATGGGCTTTGCCGAAGCGGTGGACTGCCCGGTGATCCTGGTGGCCGACATCAACCGCGGTGGTGTGTTCGCCCACCTGGTGGGCACGCTGGAATTGCTGTCGACCACTGAACAGGCGCGGGTCAAAGGTTTTGTCATCAACCGCTTCCGTGGCGACATTGCTCTGCTGCAGCCAGGGCTGGACTGGCTGGAACAACGCACCGGCAAACCGGTACTGGGCGTCCTGCCTTACGTTACCGACCTGCACCTGGAAGCCGAAGATGGCATCGATGTGCGCCAAGGCGTCAAGCACGAGCGAGTGCTAAAGGTGATCGTGCCAGTGCTGCCGCGCATCAGTAACCACACCGACTTCGACCCGCTGCGCCTGCACCCGCAGGTGGACTTGCAGTTCATTGGCCCAGGCCAGCCGATTCCGGCTGCCGACCTCATCATCTTGCCGGGCTCCAAGAGTGTGCGCGGCGACCTGGCACAACTGCGCGAGCGCGGTTGGGACAAGGCCATCGAGCGGCACCTGCGCTATGGCGGCAAGCTGATCGGTATCTGCGGTGGCCTGCAGATGCTGGGGCGGGAAGTGCATGATCCGCTGGGGCTGGAGGGGGCCGCAGGCTCTAGCCAGGGGCTCGGCCTGCTCAACTATGCCACGGTGCTCGAAGCCGAGAAGCAACTGCGCAATGTGGCCGGCACGCTGAGCCTTGAAGCGGCAACGGTAACCGGTTATGAAATTCATGCTGGCGTTACGACGGGGCCTGCGCTGGCGCAACCCGCGGTCCAACTGGCTGATGGCCGCCATGATGGCGCTGTCAGTGCCGATGGCCAGATCCTCGCCACCTACCTGCATGGCCTGTTCGAAGGCAGCCAGTCGTGTGCCGCGCTATTGCGCTGGGCCGGGCTGGAGGATGTGCAGGTTATCGACTACGAAGCGTTGCGCGAACACGACATCGAGCGCCTGGCCGATCTGGTGGAAAAGCACCTGGACACCGCGCAGTTGCGCCAACTGTGTGGGGTAGCCTGACATGCGTAACCTGATTCTCGGCGGCGCCCGGTCTGGCAAAAGCCGTCTGGCCGAACAACTGGCCAGCGCCAGCGGCTTACCGGTGACCTACATCGCCACCAGCCAGCCGCTGGATGGCGAAATGAACGAACGCGTGTTGCTGCACCGTCAGCGCCGGCCGGATGACTGGGGGTTGATCGAAGAGCCCTTGGCCCTGGCCGCGGTACTGCGCGCCGAAGCGGCCGAAGGGCGCTGCCTGCTCGTGGATTGCCTGACCCTGTGGCTGACCAATTTGTTGATGCTGGAAGATGACCAGCGCCTGGCCGAGGAGCGTGATGCCCTGCTGGCGTGCCTGGAACAGTTACCTGGCACCCTTATCCTGGTCAGTAACGAAACCGGCCTGGGCGTCGTGCCCATGGGCGAGCTGACCCGGCGCTATGTCGACCTGGCCGGCTGGCTGCACCAGGCGGTGGCCGAACGCTGTCAGCGTGTCGTGCTGACCGTGGCCGGCCTGCCCTTAATCCTCAAAGGACCTGCACTATGACCCAAGCCTGGTGGCGTGACGCCTGCCAACCCCTCGACAACGCCGCCATGGACCAGGCCCGCGCCCGTCAGCAGCAACTGACCAAACCTGCTGGCTCGCTCGGCCAACTTGAAGCGCTGGCGATTCAGCTGGCTGGCCTTCAGGGGCTTGAACGACCCACGCTCGATCAGGTCGCCATCACCATTTTTGCCGGCGACCACGGCGTGGTCGAAGAGGGCATCTCGGCCTATCCGCAGGCGGTAACCGGGCAGATGCTACGCAACTTCGTCGGCGGGGGCGCGGCGATCAGTGTGCTGGCGCGGCAGCTGCAGGCCAGCCTGGACGTGGTCGACCTGGGCACCATTGACGCGCAGCTGGAACTGCCCGGCGTGCGCCATCTGCGGCTGGGCACCGGTACTGCCAACTTTGCCCGTCAACCTGCGATGACCGAAAACCAGCTGCAAGCGGCCTTGCAGGCTGGTCGCGACAGTGCCCAGCGCGCTGCCGAACAGGGCGCACAGCTGTTCATCGGTGGCGAGATGGGCATCGGTAACACCACAGCCGCCGCAGCCTTGGCCAGCGTTCTGCTGGGTTGTCCGGCATCGGAGCTGAGCGGCCCTGGCACCGGCCTGGACAACGCCGGCGTGCAGCACAAGGCTGAAGTCATTGAGAGGGCGCTGCGCCTGCATGGCCTGCGTGCTGAAGACCCGTTGCAGGCACTGGCTTGTGTTGGCGGTTTCGAGATCGCGGCGTTGGCGGGGGCCTACCTCGGTTGCGCGCAGGCGGGTGTCACGGTGCTGGTGGATGGCTTTATCTGCAGTGTCGCTGCGCTCGTGGCAGTGCGCCTCAACCCGCAGTGTCGAGCCTGGCTGTTGTTCGCTCACCAGGGGGCTGAGCCTGGGCACAAGACCTTGCTTGCTGCGCTGCAGGCCGAGCCCTTGCTGGCCTTGGGCTTGCGCCTGGGTGAGGGCAGTGGCGCTGCATTGGCGGTGCCGCTGTTGCGCCTGGCCTGTGCACTGCATGGGCAGATGGCGACCTTTGCCGAGGCCGCGGTGGCGGACCGCCCGGCATGATCCTCGACTTGCTGCGCCATGGTGAAACGGAACAGGGCGGCCTGCGTGGCAGCCTTGATGATGCCTTGACCGACAAGGGCTGGGCGCAAATGCGCGGCGCCGTGGCAGACGCCGGCCCGTGGCAGGTGCTGGTCAGCTCGCCGCTGCAACGCTGTGGGCGCTTTGCCGATGAGCTGGGTGCGCAGTTGAACCTGCCTGTGCAGCGTGAGCCCGCCCTGCAGGAACTGCACTTCGGTGATTGGGAGGGCCAAAGTGCCGCGCAGATCATGGAGCACCAGGCCGATGCACTGGGCCGTTTCTGGGCCGACCCTTACGCCTTCACACCGCCCAATGGCGAGCCGGTCGAGGCGTTTGCCGAACGGGTGCTGGCGGCTGTCGAGCGTTTGCGCCTTCAGCATGCCGGCAAGCGCGTGCTGCTGGTGACCCATGGCGGCGTGATGCGGCTGTTACTGGCCCGTGCCCGTGGCTTGCCCAGGGAGCAGTTGCTGCAGGTCGAGGTTGGCCATGGCGCGTTGATGCGGCTGGTGCCGGGTGGCGATGGGCAACTGGTCGAGGCGCCCTGAGATGTTGCCGTTCTGGATCGCCCTGCAGTTTCTCAGCAGCCTGCCGGTGAGCCTGCCGGGCATGCCGGCACCGCGCGAGGTAGGGCGTTCGCTGCTGTACTACCCGCTGGTCGGGCTGCTGTTCGGCTTGCTGCTGTGGTTGGCCAGTCATCTGCTACAGGGTACGCCGTCGCCGCTGCATGCGGCTTTGCTGCTGACGTTGTGGGTACTGCTCAGTGGTGCCTTGCACCTGGATGGCCTGGCGGACAGTGCCGACGCCTGGCTCGGTGGTTTCGGCGACCGTGAGCGCACCTTGCGGATCATGAAAGACCCGCGCAGTGGGCCGATTGCCGTGGTCACGCTGGTCTTGGTGTTGTTGCTGAAGTTTTGCGCATTGTGGGTGCTGGTCGGGCAGGGCATCGGGGCGCAATTGCTGCTGGCGCCGTTGATCGGGCGGGCGGCGATGTTGGGTCTGTTCCTTTGTACACCTTATGTGCGACCTGGCGGGTTGGGCCAGGCGTTGGCCGAACATATGCCCCGGCGCGCAGCAGGGTGGGTATTGCTGGTTTGTGTGCTGTTCTGCCTCTTCCTGGGCGGATGGAGCGTGCTGCTGGCGCTGGCGGTGTTTGCCTGGTTGCGGCATCTGATGTGCCGGCGCCTGGGCGGGACCACCGGTGATACCGCCGGTGCGTTGCTGGAGCTGCTGGAGCTGGCCGTCGTACTCGGTTTGGCGCTGGGGCTTTGAGCTGGACGGCCCTTTCGGGGCCGCTTTGCAGTGCTTTCGCAGCAGGCCATACGGGGGGAGGGGGCCAGTAACTTCCAGAAACGGTCCGGTAGCGCCTGCCTCTTGCTTGTCGGCGTATCCTCAGCCTCCCCCCAGCAACCAGGTAGGCTTCCCGTGCGTCACTGGATCTTTGCCAGTCTATTGGTCCTGTCCACCCTCCCAGCCACTGCTGCAGATCTCATGGCGTTCTGGGACACCCCACGCCACGGCGGCAACAGCTTCAACCGGCTGCCACCCGATCAAGCCTACTTCGATGCCCTGAGGGGGTACGGCGCCACATGGGTGCGGCTGTCGTACGACAAATGGCATCCGGTGAAACGTGATTTCCTCCTTGGCAGCGCCGATACCTATGAAGGCCTGTCCGACGCCGACCTGGCGGTGCTGCGTGCCACCCTCGACCGGGCGCACCAGGCGGGGCTCAAGGTGGTCATCGCGCCACTCTCGCTACCGGGTATGCGCTGGTCGCAAAACAACCAGGGCCAGTTCGATGATCGCCTGTGGCAAGACAAACGCTACTGGTCCCAGGCTGCGGCGTTCTGGCGAGATATGGCGCGCGAACTGAAAAGTCATCCGGCCATCGCGGCCTACAACCTGATCAATGAGCCAGCACCGGAGAAACAGGGTGGCCTGGCTGAACATGCCGAACTCGGGCAGATGCAGCAGTGGTATGCGCAAGCGCAGGGCGGTGCGCGCGATCTGCCCTTGCTGTACCGGCAACTGATAGCGGCCATCCGCGAAGAAGACGCTGATACGCCGATCATGGTCGATGCCGGCTGGTATGCAGGCGCAGACGCGTTCGGCTACTGGCCGGTGCCGCTGGAAGACCCGCGAGTGCTGTACAGCGTGCACATGTATGAGCCCTATGCCGCAACCAGTGCGCCGAACATGGCGCGCAAACAGCCCATCGCCTATCCAGGCCCCGTATCTTTTGCCGGGCAGACACAGCTGTGGGATGGGCGGCGAGTTGAAGGCTACTTGCGCCAGCCGCTGGCATGGGCCGAGGCCATGGGGCTGCCGCTTTCTCGTCTGGTGGTGGGCGAGTTTGGCTGCATGCGCAGGCTGCCGGGTTGTCGGCAGTACCTTGAAGATGTACTCGTCGTGCTGGATCGCAACCGGTTGCACTGGGCGTTCTATAGCTTTCGTGAAGACAACTGGGATGGCATGGACTACGAGCTGGGCACGGCGAAGGTGCCGTGGCGCTACTGGCAGGCGGTCGAGCAGGGCGCGCCGGACCCCTTGGCGCGCAAGGCCACGGTTGAGTTCGAGCCGATCCGCAGGCGCTTGAACCCGGACTGACGCTTCTCAATCTTTCGTGAAACTTCTTGCAACACTCCGTACGCGGGTATATACACGTATCCATGCTGACCAGTGAATGCATCTGTACCCACCTGCGTCGCGCCGCCCGCGGCGTGAGCCGGCATTACGACGAAGCCCTTGCCGGCTTCGGGGTCAATGTCGCCCAGTTTTCCCTGCTGCGGCACCTGCAGCGGCTCGACCGACCCAGCATCACAGCCCTGGCTGAAGCCATGGGGCTCGAGCGCAGTACCCTGGGCCGCAACCTGCGTGTGCTGGAGGCGGATGGGCTGGTAGCACTGGGCGAGGGCGACGACCAGCGTAACCGCGTGGTGCTGTTGACCGCGGCGGGTAAGCAACTGCTGCACGTTGCCCACCCGGCCTGGGAGCAGGCCCAGAAAGAGCTGGTTGAACGGCTCGGGGTGGGGCAGCGGGATGAACTGGTGCGACTGCTGGAACAACTGGCCTGATTTGATACGACTATAAGCGGGTATATACCCGTAAACCTTGCGATGTGCTGGAGATAACGACAATGACTTCGGTGTGGCGAACCAGCGGATGGGTGTTGGTGGGGGCGGCCTTGATACTGGCGCTGTCTCTGGGCGTACGGCACGGCTTTGGCCTGTTTCTGGAGCCGATGAGTACTGATTTTGGCTGGGGGCGTGGGGTGTTTGCCTTCGCCATTGCCCTGCAGAACCTGATCTGGGGCCTGGCGCAGCCGTTCGCTGGCGCCTTGGCCGACCGGCTTGGCGCAGCGCGGGTGGTCATCATCGGCGGTATTCTCTATGCCGTCGGCTTGATCTTGATGGGCTTGGCTGATTCGCCCTGGTCGTTGTCGCTGAGTGCGGGCTTGCTGATCGGCATCGGCCTGTCCGGCACGTCGTTCTCGGTCATCCTCGGTGTGGTCGGGCGTGCAGTGCCGGCCGAAAAGCGCAGCATTGCCATGGGGATCGCCAGCGCCGCCGGGTCGTTCGGCCAGTTCGCCATGTTGCCGGGCACCCAAGGCCTGATTCAGTGGCTGGGCTGGTCGGCAGCGTTGCTGGTACTGGGCCTTTTGGTGGCGTTCATCGTGCCTTTCGTCTGTCTGCTGCGCGATCGCCCGTTACCCAGTCACGGTGCCGAGCAGACCCTGGGCCAGGCGCTGCGCGAGGCGTGCACGCACTCCGGCTTCTGGTTGCTGGCACTGGGCTTTTTTGTCTGTGGCTTCCAGGTCGTATTCATTGGCGTGCACCTGCCGGCCTACCTGGTTGACCAGCATCTGGCTGCGGCCACCGGTACGACAGTGCTGGCGCTGGTCGGCCTGTTCAACATCGTCGGTACCTTCACCGCTGGCTGGTTGGGCGGGCGCATGTCCAAGCCGCGCCTGCTGACCGGGTTGTACCTGCTGCGTGCGGTGGTGATCGTGCTGTTCCTGTGGGCGCCGGTGAGCGAGTTCAGTGCTTACCTGTTCGGTATTGCCATGGGCCTTCTGTGGTTGTCCACGGTACCGCTGACCAATGGGACCGTGGCCACCGTGTTCGGGGTGCGCAACCTGTCCATGCTCGGCGGTATCGTGTTCCTGTTCCATCAGTTGGGCGCGTTCCTGGGGGGCTGGCTGGGTGGGATAGTGTATGACCGCACCGGTAGCTACGACCTGGTCTGGCAGATTTCCATCCTGCTCAGCTTGCTGGCCGCTGCCCTTAACTGGCCGGTGCGCGAACGTCCGGTTTCACGCCTTCAGGCCCAGGCTGTATGAACCGCTACCTGATACGCGGCCTGTTGGCTATTGCCGCTCTGTTGCTGCTGGCACTGGTGTGGTGGGGCTGGCATCAGGGTGGGATGGCGCTGATGCAACTGGGCATGAGTGTGTGTTAGGCGCTACCCTGCAAGCTCAAGGATTGTCATGCGGGAGAAACGAGTCATGCGTGCACATTGGTTGACGGTGCCGGTGCTGGCCCTGCTTGCCAGTACATCGAGCTGGGCTGCAGATTGCCCTGCGTTGTTGCAGGGCAGCCTGCCGGAGTTGCGCGGTAAGGGGCAGGTCGACCTCTGCGAGCGCTTTGCCGGCAAGCCGCTCGTGGTGGTGAACACTGCCAGTTATTGCGGTTTTGCCCCGCAGTTCGAGGGGCTCGAGGCGACGTACAAGGAATATCACGAGCAAGGCCTGGAAATGCTCGGCGTGCCGTCCAATGACTTCAAGCAGGAAGACGCCGACAGTGAGAAGACTGCCAAGGTTTGCTATGCCAACTACGGTGTCACCTTCACCATGACCAAGACACAGGCGGTGCGGGGCAAGGATGCGATACCGCTGTTTGCGGAGCTGGCCAGCCAAAGCAGTGCGCCGAAGTGGAATTTCTACAAGTATGTTGTCGATCGCAAGGGCAAGGTGATCGGTAACTTCTCCAGCCTGACCAAACCGGATGATCCCGCGTTCCGCGCTGCTATCGAAAAGGCCATTGCCTCACAGCCGTGACCAGGCTGCGCTTGCTGCGGCGTTGCTTTAAAGCGCGAGGCAGTTCAGGCGACGCAGATTGCGACTTCAGGAGGCCGTTCTCCTGAAGTTGCGGGATCAAGATCAAGCACAGGAAGTGGCTGGCTGCGGGGCACTTCACCGTGCATGCACGGTAATAGCCACCAACCGTACCACCACCGGCCGGACCACCAGCACACACACAAATGCCACCGGCATCGCCAACTGATAGGCCTTGAGCACATTGCCCAGATACTCAGGGGTAAACCCGGCATTGGCCGCCGTGATCACGAAGCACATCAACAGCGCCATGATTGACGACATGTAGAACGCGAAAACGTAGGGTGTAGCGACCGGGTGCAATTTACGTCGACCGCGCGACCGGGACAGATTGCTCATGCGAACTCCTGAAAGCTGAGTGGAAGCGCAGATTAGCAACCTGCGCGCCTACAGCTGTAGACCGGCAGCATTGAGTTCTTTATAAAGAAATTCTTACGAATCCAAGCGCTCACCATGGACCTGCTCAACGCCATTCGCTGCTTCATCAAGGTGGTCGAGGCCGGTAGCATCGCTGCTGGTGCCCGTATTCTCGGCCTCAGTCCGGCAGCCGTCAGCCAGAACCTGGCGCGGCTGGAAGGCCACCTGCAAGTACGCCTGCTCAGCCGAACCACACGCAGCATGGCCCTGACGCCATCTGGCGCCCAGTATTACGAGCGTGTAAAGCATATCGAGCGTGATCTGGCCCTGGCCGAACAGGCAGTGACAACACCCGACAGCGAGCCTCAGGGGCGGCTGTGCATCGCCTCGACCTCTGCCTTTGGGCGCCATGTGCTGGCGCCGTTGATACCTGCTTTCAGTGCCCGCTACCCTTTACTTTCGATAGAGTTGGTAACGACTGATCGTCGGGTTAACCATGCCCGTGAAGACGTTGACGTGAGCCTGCGCATTGCCCCGCAGCTCGAAGACCAGCTGCTGGCCCGGCGCATCGCCCGCATCCCGTTCATTTGTTGTGCCTCACCCGGTTACCTGCAAAGTGCTGGTGTACCTGCCACGCCCGAGGCCTTGCGCGGGCACCGTTGCCTTGTGTTTCGCTATCCGGTGGATGGCCGTTTCCTGCGCTGGGGCTTCATGCGGGACGGCCTGCGCTTCGAAGCGGAATTCGGCAGTGTATTGATCAGCGACGATATCGATGCCCTGACCCAGATGGCCCTGCACGATGGTGGCATCACCCGTCTGGCCGAGTTCATCGTGCGACCGCACCTGGCATCGGGGGCCTTGGTGCCGCTGTTCGAATACTGCGACAGCAGCCAGGCTTACGCCCAGACCGAGCCCATGGACATCTACCTGTGCCTGGCCGATCGCTTTGCCATGACCACCAAGGTGCGCGCTTTCATGGACTACCTGCGCGAATGCCTGGGCGACAGCTGGCAAGTGCAGGCATGAAAAAACCGCCACGAAGGCGGTTTTCATGTAACGCACAGGAATCAGAAGCGGTAGGTGAGGGATGCACCGATACCGTGAGCGCTGTTCTCGTACTTGGCCTGGTAGCTGCCTTTGGTTGCGCTGACCTGATTGACCTTGGTGTCTTCCTCCCACAGGTAGGAGTACGCGACGTCGATGGTCATGTCGTCGTTCGGGCTCCAGCCGGCCCCGAGGCTGAAAATCCGGCGGTCGCCAGTCGGGATGCGCGGCGAGCGGTCGTGGTTGTTGGTTGGCGACTGGTCGACGGTGAAGCCGGTACGCAGTACCCACTCCTTGTTGACCTTGTACGATGCACCAATGGCGTGAGCCCAGGTGTCATGCCAGTTCTGCTCTTCGGTGATGGTCTGGAACGCCGAACCTGCCAGTGGCGCCGGGACATCGTTTTGCACGGTGATGTTTTCCAGGCGGCTCCAGCGCGTCCAGGTGCTGCCTGCGTACAGGGTCCACTGGTCATCCAGCTCATGGGTAACCGAAAGGTCGACGGATTCTGGCGTCTTGATCTTCAGGCTGGCGTCAAACTTGTTGCCGTTGAATGGCCCGATCAGCGGGGTGCTGACACGGGTCTTGCCCTCGAGCTCGTAGTCGACCATCGAGTGGTAGGTGAGGCCTACGCGGGTGCGGTCGGTGGCCTGTACCAGGATGCCGATGTTGTAGCCAACGGCTGTATCGTCGCCCTTGATCTTCACTTCGCCGTCGTTACGGCCCGGGGTGAACGGGTTGATCAGGCTAGAGCCCAGTTCGCCTTCGATGCGGTTGATGGTTGGGCCAAAACCGATCGAGACCTTGTCGTTGAAGGCATAGCTGACAGTCGGCTGGAAGGTGACAACCTGTACGTGGCTCTTCTTGCCCCAGTAACGCGCGGCATCATCGCTGCCATAGTCGGTTACCAGGCCGAACGGTACGTAGATACCGAAACCGACGCTCCAGTGGTCATCGATCGGTTTGACGTAGTAACCCATGGGTACGCCAACGACAGGCACCATGTCACCATCGGTTTCCCCCCCGAGGTTGCTGCCTGGGCCCGATATGTCGGTTTTGGCGATGACGGCAGCGCCGCCCACGGTGAATTGTTCGCGCTTGAGGCGGGACATGCCGGCCGGGTTGCCGAATACGGTACTGGCATCTTCGGCAGAGGAAGAACGTCCCGCGAAACCTGTCCCCATGCTGCTGATGCTCTGTTCGTTGAGCGCGAAGCCGCTGGCGAACAGTTGGCTGGAAGCAAGCGCAACGGCTACGCCGAGGGAGGTTTTGAGCATTACTTTTTTCATTATTAGAAAACTCCTTGGGATCTCCGGGGCGAAAAGCTACCAACAAATCACGCGCTGCGCTATAGGCTCAATCGCAGGAGTTAGAGCGATTTTGTAGGACAATCCGACCAAAATTCCATTTTTTCCGGTTTACTTGTAGGACGCGTCTCAAGATACCTGTGGCAATTTCTGATCTATGCAGGCATGCCAGGCATGGGTGAAGTCGCGCAGACGACCCTGGGGGTTGAAAATCTGTCGCCAGATACGCGCCAGTGCCAGCAGATCGTCCGCCGCAGGCAATGGGGTGGCCTGCTCTTCGATGAGCATCCAGGCAATGGCAGTGGAATAGCGCAGGTTGACGGTGAGCTCCAGGTGCGGGCCACCAAGGAAGGCGTGCTGGCTGGCCAGGCCGCGGACCAGGCTGGCGAGGTCGGGGTCACGGGCCAGGAATTCGTCCCAGAGCGCCTGGTGACGATGTTCGCCGATGCGGTAGAGGCCGTGCCCGCGTCGGTCGTGCAGGGCTGAGCCGAGTGCTGACTGGCTGGCAGCGATACCCAGGAGCAAGGCTTCGGCGCTGGCGCAGTGACGGTTCAGGTAGACCAGGGTGGGTCGGATCACATACTGACACAATTCATTCGCCGCAATACCCATGATGCCCTCGAGCAGGTAAGGGCCGGACGGGCGCTGGAGCTTGGCAGCTGGTGAATGATCAGGCCCGCCGGGAGCGGAAAGCACCGCTCGAGTTGAAGTGTAGTGTGATAATCGTGGTGTAAAGAGCTGTTTTTAAATCGATTACTGCCTGATGCTCTGGGCTATATGCCCTAAGGCAATTACGCCAAAGGCGTTCAGGCAGTCTTGCGATCGGAGGATTCAGCGCTTGAATACCCCGGTATTCGCCGGTCACGCGGTGAGCGACTGACGCGTCCGGGCGATCACCGCCTGCAGCGGTTCATGGCGGCTGTACTGCTCGTGGTACAGGCGTTCGGTGTGGCAGGCAACGCCGTGTTCGTCTACCAAGGTAAAGCTGAAGCTGCCCTTGCGTGGGGCAACGATAAGGCACTTCAACGGCGAGAAGGCCTGGGAGAGGGTGCCAATGGCAGCCTGAATCTGATGATGAGTTTGCATATTGTTGGAGGTTCCTGCTTTAAACACGGGGGTTATGATCCGTGCATGATAGAAACGTTCCAGTGACGCCTTTATTAAGGGACGAACGAACCTGACTGGAACAGGGCAGCCAGAGGGGGCGCAATCAAATGTAGGCGCTTGGGCTGACTGGTAGGTACTTCGGAAGGCAGGCAGCACGCCGGGGCCAAGGTTCTAGGCCGTCGAGGTGGGATCCTGATCAATCTGTCATGTGATTCGTGCTTGCGCAGCGTAAGGCTGGCGAGGGAATCATTGAATGGGCCGGTCCTTGTTTCAGCAGGGACGCTCTTGGGGGGAGCGAGCCTGCAAGGACGCTTGCGGCCAGAATTGACTTTCAGCTTGGTACTAACGAGGGGCACCTTACCGGAAGCGAAGGTGTTTGGCAAGCACTACGTTTGTTCAGGTGAGCCGCGCAGTATGGCGCGAATTTTCGCTGCTGGGAAGAGGGGGCAAATGGCCCAAATGCCGTCCGATGTGCCCTTTTCGTGCACCCAAATGGAGGTTTATGGTGCACTTGTTCACATTCGGGGCAGCGCTTGTAACGGCTTGGCAACACCACCCAGCAGCCTCGCCAATGCCTTGACTGCGTGGTTAAGTCAATGAAAAAAAACACTATTTTTAGCTGGTGAAAAAATCGTCAGTTTGACCAAAGCCCCCATTTCACGGGGGTTTGAGGGGTATGAGAGGGGGTTGTCCACCGAGTTATCCACAGGAACTGTGGATTGTCCCGAGCGCTTGCTCTAGCACGGGCGTGCCAGCAATGGGATGGACTGTCCGACAATCGCCATGCTCCAACAGACCGGTTGGTCATCCACCTGAAAACGTCAAGAAAAGATCATTGAATTTTTTTTCAATCCTTCAGAAATCGACAGGCCAGGGCGAAAAAAAAAGAGTAGAGTGGCGCGCCTTTCGAGTTACCAAACCTGTTGCTCATGAAGTTTCGCGGTAAACACCTTTCCAGCCCCGCTGCATCGACACCTGCACCTCCCGCCAAACGCTTTTCCCTGAAAGTGGCCCTGTGGTTGCTCGACAGTCCGCGCCTGGGCGACAACCCTCAGGTCAAGCACCTGGCCGGGCGCTTGTTGAAGCAGCCGGCGCGCCAAGGTGTGGTTGTGGCGCAGAGCCGCCTGGGGCAGATGCTGTGCCGAGATTGTGGCAACGCCCGTGACCGGCGTATAGGCCATGAGCTGCTGCGTCAGGCTGCCCGCGCAGGGGATCGGCGGGCGCAGCTGGAGTACGCCCGGCTGTGTCAGCACAACGAGCCGGAGCAGGCGCGCTATTGGCTTGAGCTTGCGGCAGGGCAGGGATCGCAGGAAGCGCGGCGGTTGCTGCGACAGTGGTTTCCTGCCTGAGCCTTGTTGCCTGCGCGGGCCCATTCGCGAGCAATCACTGATGTGTGTTTACCTCCGTGGTAGGAGCGGGTTTACCCGCGAATACGGTGGCGGCGGCAACGGTGGACGGCCGGTGGGGATTGGCCAGCAGGTCCGGCCTCTTCGCGGGTGAACCCGCCCCTACGGGCGACCGTGCAGGCATTACCTCTGCCTTCAGGCTTGCGCAGTGGGCTTGCCCGCGAAGAGGCGGATGCAGGCAACACACCCATCAGGCTGATAAGCTGCACTCAATTTGCATCAGAGCGTTCGGGGTAAGCATGACAGTGGATCTGGCCAGCATTCTGCTGGGCTTGGTGGCAGGCGCAATACCCTGCCTGGTGTGGGTCATGCAGGTGCAGCGCCGCCAGGGCGCATGGCAAGCTGAGCAGGCCTTGCTCGAAGAACGCCTCAATGCAGCCCAACTGGCCCAGGCTGGCCTGCAGGCGCAACTGGACGCCAGTCGCGACGAGGTCAGCGACCTCAGTGAGGCCAACGCCGTCAAGCAGGCCCAGTTGGCCGCCCAAGGCCGTGAGCTGGAGCTGCTGCAGATCGATCGCGACAACGCCCGTGATGCCGCCCACGCCTGGAGCCTTGAGCGCGCCAATCGCGAAGCCGAACTGCGTCGCCTGGAGGCGCAAACCGCGCGCCTGGACGCAGAGCTGCGTGAACAGCAGGAAAGCCACCAGCAACGCCTGGAAGACCTGCAGGAGGCCCGTGACACCTTGCGCGCCCAGTTCGCCGACATGGCCACCAAGATTTTCGACGAACGCGAGCAGCGCTTCGCCCAGACCAGCCAGCAGCACCTTGGCCAGTTGCTCGACCCGCTCAAGGAGCGCATCCAGGCCTTCGAAAAACGCGTGGAGGAAAGCTACCAGCAAGAGGCCCGCGAGCGCTTCTCGCTGGGCAAGGAGCTGGAGCGCCTGCAACAGCTCAACCTGCGCCTGTCCGACGAAGCCACCAACCTTACCCAGGCCTTGAAGGGCCAGAAAACCCAGGGTAACTGGGGTGAGCTTATCCTCGAACGTGTGCTGGAACATGCCGGCCTGGAAAAGGGCCGCGAATACCAGACCCAGGTCAGCCTGAAAAGCGCCGATGGTGAGCGTTTCCAGCCGGATGTGCTGATCATGCTGCCCGGCGACAAGCAGGTGGTGGTGGACGCCAAGGTCAGCCTCACGGCGTACCAGCAGTTCGTTGCCGGCAACGACGAAGTTGCGCTCAAGCAGCATGTGCAGTCGCTGCGCAGCCACGTCAAAGGCCTGTCGAGCAAGGACTACAGCCGCCTCGAAGGCCTGCACAGCCTGGACTTCGTGTTGTTGTTCGTGCCCATCGAGGCGGCCTTTTCGGCGGCCCTGCAGGCCGAGCCGAACCTGTTCCAGGAGGCCTTCGACCGGCAGATCGTGATTGTCAGCCCTACCACGTTGCTGGCCACCTTGCGGGTTATCGACAGCCTGTGGAAGCAGGAGCGTCAAGGGCAGAACGCCCGCGAAATTGCCGAGCGGGCCGGCTGGCTCTACGACAAGTTCGTGCTGTTCATTCAGGACCTGGACGAACTGGGCAGCCGCTTGCAGCAGGTGGACAAGGCTTATGCGGCAGCGCGCAACAAGCTGTGCGAAGGGCGTGGCAACCTGGTTAGCCGTAGCGAGCAGCTTAAGCTGCTGGGCGCCCGTGCCAGCAAGAGCTTGCCGGCAGACCTGCTGGAGCGGGCGCTGTCCGATGAGGCGCTGCCCGAGGTAGCGGTTACTGAGCCAGGCTCAGATGGCGATTGAGCAGGGCGCGCAAGGCCGCAGGCTTGACCGGTTTGGCCAGGTAGTCCAGCCCTGATGCATGTACCAGGGCGATGGTTTCCTTGCTGCCGTCGGCGCTGATCACTACACCGGGTACCGGCTCACCCAGCCGTGCTCGAAGCCAGCCCATCAGCCCGGTGCCGGTCTCGCCGTCGTCCAGGTGGTAGTCCACCAATGCCAGGTGCGGGCGCATGCCTTTGGCCAGCAGGGCTTCGCATTCGGCCTGGTTGCGCGCGGTCCATACCTGGCAACCCCAGCGGCTCAGCAGGCTGTTCATGCCGATCAGGATGCTGTCTTCGTTGTCCACGCATAGCACTTGCAGCCCGGCCAGTGGCTGGCCGCCCTGTTGTTCCACGGGCGTGCTTGGCGCCGCGGCGGCCTGGCGTGCAATCGGTACGCTGACGCGGAACACCGTGCCCTTGCCTGGCCATGAGCGCACTTCCAGCGGATGCCCCAGCACCCGACACAGACCGTCTGCAATGGCCAGGCCCAAGCCTAGCCCCTTCTCGGCACGGGTCTGGTGGCTGTCCAGGCGCTTGAACTCCTGAAAGATCACTTGCAGCTTGTCGTCAGCAATGCCCGGGCCACGGTCCCAGACCTCCAGCCACAGGCGCTCGCCCTGTCGGCGCGCGCCCAGCAGGATCGGGCTCTTGCCGTAGCGCAGGGCATTGGTGAGGAAGTTCTGCAGCACCCGGCGTAGCAGTTTCATGTCGCTGTCCACCCGCAGGCGGCTGCCGCGCAGGCGGAACTCCAGGCCTTTCTCGGCCGCCAGCAGCTTGAACTCGGCGCCCAGGGTGTCGAACAGTTCGTTGAGGGCGAAGGGTTTGGCATCCGGGGTGATCTTGCCGTTTTCCAGGCGCGAGATGTCCAACAGGTCGCTGATCAGCTCTTCAGCCGAGCGCAGCGAGCTGTCCATGTGCTGTACCAACTGCCGGGCCTCTTCGTTCATGCCCTCGGCCTGTTGCGACAAGGCGGCAGAGAAAAGCCGTGCGGCGTTCAACGGTTGCATCAGGTCATGGCTGACGGCGGCCAGGAAGCGGGTCTTGGAGTTGCTCACCGCTTCGGCCTGGCTCTTGGCTTCGGACAGCGCCTGGTTCAACTGCGACAGTTCGTGGGTGCGCTCCGCCACGCGTTGCTCAAGGCGTTCGTTGGCATCGCGCAGGGCCTGCTCGGCCTCGCGGAACGGGGTGATGTCGGTGAAGCTCATGACAAAGCCACCGCCCGGCATCGGGTTGCCGATCAGCTCGATCACCCGGCCATTGGGGAACAGCCGCTCGGAGGAGTGCGCGCGGCCCTGGCGCATCCAGTGCAGCCGCCGCGCCACATGCACCTGTGCCTCGCCGGGGCCGCACAGGCCGCGCTCGGCGTTGTAGCGGATGATGTCGGCAATCGGTCGCCCAACGCTGATCAGTCCGTCCGGGTAGTTGAACAGTTCCAGGTAGCGGCGGTTCCAGGCCACCAGGTGCAGGTTCTGGTCGACCACGCTGATGCCTTGGTTGATGTTCTCGATGGCGCCTTGCAGCAGGGCGCGGTTGAACTGCAGCACCTCACTGGCTTCGTCAGCGATGCGCACCACGTCTTCCAGTTGCATGTCGCGGCCTTCGATGGCCGCCTTGACCACCGCGCGGGTCGACGAGGTACCGAGCACCCCGGCCAGCAGGCGCTCGGTGTGCTCGATCCAGTCGCCATCGGCGTTCTGGTTAGGGTTGAAACCCTTGCCCTGGCGGTAGGCAAAGCGGATGAAGCTCTGCCGTGCGCGCTCTTCCCCGACAAAGCGCGAGGCCAGGGTCAGCAGGTCGTCGATCTGCACCGCCAGCAGCGGCTTGCTGCTGGGCCGCGCGCTGGTCTGCTGGCCAATGAACCGGCCGGCCTGCCAGTGCTCGGAAACCCGCGTGCGCGACAGCACCGAAACCCAGGCGAACAGGGTGAAGTTGCCCGCCAGTGACAGCACCACACCTTGGGTCAGTGGACTGATCGGCAGGTTCAGCGGGTTGCCGTGCAGCCACGCCAGGCCAGGGAACAACTGCAACGACCAGCCCAGGCTGTGCGCGGCAATCGGCAGCACCAAGGTGTAGAACCACAGGAAAATGCCAGCGGCCAGGCCGGCGAACACACCGCGACGGTTGGCCTGCTTCCAGTACAGCGCGCCAAGCATGGCTGGGGTGAGCTGGGTCACAGCGGCAAAGGCAATCTGGCCGATGGTCGCCAGGCTGGCGGTGGAACCCAGCAGGCGGTAGCTGACATAGGCCAGCAGCAGGATCACCACGATGGTTACCCGGCGTACCGAAAGCATCCAGTGGCGGAACGCTTCGAAAGGCCGCTCGGCGTTGTTGCGGCGCAGCAGCCAGGGCAGCAGCATGTCGTTGGACACCATGGTCGACAACGCCACGGCCTCGACGATCACCATGCCGGTAGCCGCCGAGGCACCGCCGATGAACGCCAGCAGGGCAAGGCTCGGGTGCGCCTCGGCCAGGGGCAGGCTGATGACGAACGAGTCGGAGATCACCGTGCCGGGCAGCAGCATCTGCCCGGCCAGGGCAATCGGCACCACGAACAGCGCGGCCAGTGCCAGGTACATCGGGAATACCCAGCGCGCCAGGCGCAAGTCCTGCGGTTCGATGTTCTCCACCACGGTAACGTGGAACTGTCGGGGCAGGCAGATGATTGCCATCATCGCCACGGCGGTTTGCACCACCATGGAAGGCCAATTGATGGTTTCTTTCCAATAGTCCTGCAAGTGGATCGACTGGCGGGCCTGGCTGAACAGGTCGTCGAAACCGTCAAACAGGTTGAAAACGATGAAGATGCCCACGGCAAGGAACGCCAGCAACTTGATCAGCGATTCGAAGGCGATCGCCAGGACCATGCCGCGGTGGTGCTCGGTCACATCCAGGCTGCGGGTACCGAAGACGATGGCGAACAGCGCCAGTACCAGCGATATCACCAGCGCGGTGTCCTGCACGCGGGTGCCGGTGGCGTCGGCGTTGGCGCCGATCAGCAGGTTCACGCCCAGTACGATGCCCTTGAGCTGCAAGGCGATATACGGCAGCACACCGACCAGGCAGATCAGTGCCACCACCACTGCCAGGGTCTGCGACTTGCCGTAGCGCGCGGCAATGAAGTCGGCGATCGAGGTGATGTTCTGCTGCTTGCTGATCAGCACCATCTTCTGCAGCACCCAAGGGGCGAAGATCAGCAGCAGTACCGGGCCCAGGTAGATGGGCAGGAACGCCCAAAGCTGTTCGGCGGCCTGGCCGACCGCGCCGAAGAAGGTCCAGCTGGTGCAGTACACGGCCAGCGACAGGCTGTACACCCAGGCACGCAGCTTTGGCGGCAATGGCGTGCTGCGGCGGTCGCCATAGAAGGCGATGGCGAACATGATGGCCATATAGGCCAGGGCGACCACGGCGATCAGCCCGCTGGACAACGACATGAAGACTCCGAAGCAAAAAGGTAACGCGGTCCCGATCAATCAGTCTGGCACGCAAGTGCCGCTTCGTCAGCGCAGACGATGGTTGTAGGAGCGGGTTCACCCGCGAATGGGCCGGAACAGGCAACATCAACCCCTTCGGGTACCCAACCAATAGAACACCCCTGCCAGTATCACCGACAACACCAGCAGGTAGAAGACTGCCCCCGGCCACAGGTGTACCAGTGCAAAACCCACCATCACCGGGCCCAGCGCCGCCCCCAGGTTGGACAGGTTCTGCGCGCCGTAATACACCCCGCGCAAGTGCTCCGGTGCGATCAGGTCGATAAACATGTACTCGGCCGGGATCACGATGATTTCGCCCAGCGTGAACACCAGCATCGCCAGGCACCAGGCCAGTACCGAGCCTGCCAGCGCAAAACCCAGCAAGCCGGCGATGAACAGGCCCATGCCGGCCAACAGCCACGGCATCAGGCGCTGGCGGCTGATACGCCGGCCAATCAGGTACTGCAAGGCAATGACCGTCACGGCGTTGGTGGTGACCAGATAGCCGATCAGCCGTGCCGCTTCGGCCGGGTTGCTGGTGACCACCAGGTACTGGGACAGGTAGGCGGTGAACTGGCCGAACACTACCGCGCTCAGCACCCCGCCCACGGTAAAGCACACCAGCCGACGATCCCGCGCCAGCCCCAGCGCCACTTGGCCGAAGCCGGCCGCAGGTTTGTCCGGCGCGCTGGCCTGCAGGCTGCGATCACCCAGGCGCCAATAAGCCAGGCACATGGCCAGGCCAAGCAGCGCAGAGGCGAGGAACGGCACATGGTCGTTCAGTTCAAGCATGGCCACGCCCAGCAACGGGCCGGCGGCGTAGCCGACGTTGCTGAGGGTGTACTTGATGGCGAATACCTCGGCCCGCTCATCCACCGGCAGTAACGCGCAGAAGCCTGCCTTGGCGGCGATGTCGACCACTGCCAGGGCCAGGTTGATCAACACCAGACAAAAGAAGAACGGCAGTGCCGAACGGCTGGCGACCGCGCCGACGAAGGCCAGGGCGAACAGCAGGGTACTGGCGCTGACCAGCGTGTGGTTGCTCAAGGTGTCGACCAGATGACCACCGTACAGACTCAATAGCGAGGCAACGATCAGCGCGCCACCGATCAGCAGGCCGATCTGGCTGATCGGCAGCTGGAAATTGTCAGCCAGGTAAACCACCAGGTAGGGCAGGGTGAGGGCGCGGGCGACGGTAAGCGTGAAGGTGGTGGTGAGCAGCAGGCGAACGGTGTGCGGGTAGCGTTTTATGGCGGCGAGCATTGCCACGTCCTTGTTGTGCGGGTTTGCCGAGCACAAGCATAAGCCACATGCGGTCCTCCCGACACAAGGCTGTTTCGCCTACCAAAGGGCGACAGGCGGAGGATTGACAGCCCGACAGGCTCAGGGAATACTCTCGAAAAATTCATATATATGTTTATATAACAAGACGAGAGCGAGACCCATGCACCCATTGACCGGTGATGCTCGACTGCCCCGCTACCAACAACTGCGCGACCACATGGTCGCGCAAATTGCCAACAACCGCTGGCGCCCGGGGGAAGCGATCCCGACCGAGGCAGCCTTGGCCACCGAGTTCGACCTGTCGATCGGTACCGTGCGCAAGGCCGTCGATGTCCTGGTGGCCGAAGGCGTGCTGGAGCGCCAGCAGGGCCGCGGCACCTTCATTCGCCGCCCACAGTTCCAGTCGTCGCTGTTCCGCTTCTTCCGTTTCGAGGCCGCCAATGGCGAGCGCATAGTGCCGGAAAGCCGCATTCTCTCCATCGAGTCGCTGCCGGCGCCTTCCGCGGTGGCCGAGGCATTGGGCCTGGCAGGGGAGGCAGAAGTGATCCGCATCATTCGCACACGTCTGCTCGGCGCGCAGCCGGTGCTGGCCGAAGAAATCTGGCTGCCGCGCCAAACCTTCCAGCCGCTGCTGGACGTGGATCTGAACAGCGAGGGCCCGCTGCTGTACCCGATCTACGAAGCGCTGTGCGGTCAGGTGGTCGCCTACGCCGAAGAAACCCTGACCGCCGAAGCGGTCGACGCGGTGCATGGCCGCTTGCTGCAACTGCCGGCCGACAGCCCGGTGGTCGTGATCGAGCGCCTGGCCCGCGATTACGCCGGCAAACCTCTGGAATGGCGCCGCTCGCGCGGCCATGCGCAGCACTTCCGCTACCGCATCGACATTCGTTAAACCGGTCGCTTCACCCTTCACCTGTCTGCGCCGTGCTGCCACGGCGCAGTGGCTTCGCCTGCCCGTCACACCCACGACTAGAAGGATAACAATCATGTTCAGCTGGTATCGCGAGATCACCTCACGGGAACGCAAGACATTCTGGGCCTGTTTCGGCGGCTGGTCGCTCGATGCGCTGGAAGTGCAGATGTTCGGCCTGGCCATCCCCGCGCTGATCGCCGCGTTCTCCCTGACCAAGGGCGATGCCGGCCTGATCAGTGGCCTGACCCTGGTGACCTCGGCAATCGGCGGCTGGCTGGGTGGCACACTGTCCGACCGCTATGGTCGCGTGCGTACCCTGCAATGGATGATTCTCTGGTTTTCGTTCTTCACCTTTCTTTCGGCGTTCGTCACCGGCTTCTACCCGTTGCTGTTCGTCAAGGCCATGCAAGGCTTTGGCATCGGTGGCGAATGGGCAGCCGGCGCTGTGCTGATGGCCGAAACCATCAACCCGAAGTATCGCGGCAAGGTCATGGGTACAGTGCAGAGTGCCTGGGCTGTGGGGTGGGGCCTGGCGGTGGCATTGTTTATGCTGATCTACTCGCTGGTGCCGCAGGAGTTTGCCTGGCGGGTGATGTTCTTCGTCGGTCTGCTGCCATCGCTGCTGATCATTTGGGTACGCCGCAACGTGCCTGAGCCGGACAGCTTCCAGCGCCTGCAGAAAGAAAAAGCCATCCCTTCCAGCTTCTTGCAGTCGATGGCTGGCATCTTCCGCCCTGAACTGCTGCGTGTGACCCTGCTGGGCGGCTTGCTCGGCCTGGGTGCCCACGGTGGCTACCACGCGGTGATGACCTGGTTGCCGACCTTCCTCAAGACAGAGCGCAACCTTTCGGTGCTGAACTCGGGCGGTTACCTGGCGGTGATCATCCTGGCCTTCTGGTGCGGCTGCGTGGTCAGCGGCCTGCTGATAGACCGTATTGGCAGGCGCAAGAACATCCTGCTGTTCGCCCTGTGCTGTGTACTGACCGTGCAGGCCTACGTGTTCTTCCCGCTGACCAATACGCAGATGCTGTTCCTCGGCTTCCCGCTGGGCTTTTTCGCCGCCGGCATCCCGGCCAGCCTGGGTGCGTTTTTCAATGAGCTGTACCCGGCTGACGTGCGCGGCGCCGGGGTGGGCTTTTGCTACAACTTCGGTCGCGTGCTGTCGGCCGTGTTCCCGTTCCTGGTCGGGCACATGAGCGAGTCGATGTCGCTGGGCAGTGCCATCGGCATCGATGCCGGCATCGCCTATGGCGTTGCGGTGATTGCAGCCCTGTGCCTGCCCGAAACCCGTGGCCGCAACCTTGAATCTGCACCTGCGCCGGAAACGGCCGGTGCCGTCGCCAAGTAACCTGAACCTGTTTGTATGAGAACCATGCCCGACGCACCCGCTTTGCACCTGACTGCCATCGACAGCCACGCCCACGTGTTCAGCCGTGGGCTGAACCTGGCCAGCCAGCGGCGTTATGCGCCCAACTACGATGCGCCGCTGGGCGACTACCTGGGCCAACTGCGGGCCCATGGTTTCAGCCATGGCGTACTGGTCCAGCCCAGCTTCCTGGGTACCGACAACCGCTACCTGCTCAGCGCCTTGCAGACCGTGCCAGGGCAACTGCGCGGGGTGGTGATGCTGGAGCGGGATGTCGAGCAGGCGACCTTGGCGGAAATGGCCCGATTGGGAGTCAGGGGGGTACGCCTCAACCTCATGGGGCAAGACATGCCTGACCTGACCGGCGCGCAGTGGCGGCCCCTGCTGGAGCGCATCGGCGAGCAGGGTTGGCACGTGGAACTGCACCGTCAGGTGGCGGACATTCCAGTGCTGGTGCGGGCATTGCAGCCCTATGGGCTGGACATCGTGATTGACCATTTCGGCCGCCCGGATGCCCGCCGTGGCCTGGGCCAGCCGGGGTTTGCCGAACTGCTGACCCTGAGCGGTCGGGGCAAGGTGTGGGTGAAGGTGTCCGGCATCTACAGGCTGCAGGGCTCGCCGGAGGAGAACCTGGCATTCGCCCGTCAGGCGCTGTGCGCGCTGGAAGCCCATTACGGCGCAGAGCGGTTGATGTGGGGCAGTGACTGGCCGCATACCCAGCATGAGTCGGAGGTCAGTTTCGGCAGCGCTGTCGAACAGTTCGAGGCCTTGGGTTGTTCAGCGCAGTTGCGCCAGGCACTGTTGCTGGATACCGCGCGGGCGTTGTTTGGCTTCGAGTGACCTAGCGCCAGTGCTGCAACTGCCAGCAGGTCCTTGAACGCAAGCTTGCGTGGTCATGCCTGAGCCGGTGCTTGCCAGCCAGCGCATTTCCCATGCAGATTTGTGGCCCGGCGCGCTTGGCGAGCCTCCAATTGAAAAGCCCTCAGGACCAAGGACGATGAGTCACTCTTCGCAATTCACCTTGCTCGGCAAGCGGCGTTTCCTGCCGTTCTTCATCACTCAGTCGCTGGGTGCCTTCAACGACAACCTGTTCAAGCAGTCGCTGATCCTGGCGATTTTGTTCAAGCTCAGCCTGGGCGATGGTGACCGATCGATCTGGGTCAACTTGTGTGCCTTGCTGTTCATACTGCCGTTTTTCCTGTTTTCGGCGCTGGGCGGGCAGTTTGGCGAGAAGTTCGCCAAGGATGCGCTGATCCGGGCAATCAAACTGGCCGAAATCGTGATCATGGCGATTGGTGCACTGGGCTTTGTCACCAACCATCTGGCGCTGATGCTGGTGGCGCTGTTCGGTATGGGAACCCACTCGGCGCTGTTCGGCCCGGTGAAGTATTCGATCCTGCCGCAGGCCCTGCGCGAGGAAGAGCTGGTGGGCGGTAACGGGCTGGTGGAAACCGGCACCTTCCTCGCCATCCTCGCCGGCACCATCGGCGCGGGCATGATGATGTCGGCCGACAGCTACGCAACGGTGGTAGCCGGTGGCGTGGTCGGCACGGCGGTACTCGGCTACCTCGCCAGCCGCTGGATCCCTCGGGCGGCTGCCGCCTCGCCGCAGATGCCGCTGGACTGGAACATCTTCAAGCAGTCGTGGGTGATCTTGCGCATGGGCCTGGGCCAGCCGCCGGCGGTGTCGCGCTCGATCGTCGGCAACTCGTGGTTCTGGTTTGTCGGCGCCATCTACCTCACGCAGATCCCGGCCTATGCCAAGGATTGGCTGCACGGTGATGGCACGGTGGTGACCCTGGTGCTGACCCTGTTCTCGGTGGGCATTGCCCTGGGCTCGCTGTTGTGCGAGCGGCTCAGTGGACGCAAGGTGGAAATCGGCCTGGTGCCGTTCGGCTCGTTCGGCCTGACCCTGTTCGGCCTGCTGTGGTGGTGGCACTCCGGTGATGTACCGGCTGCAGCAGCGCCGCACGACTGGCTGGCACTGCTGGGCATGAGCCAGGCCTGGTGGATCTTGCTGTCGATCATTGGCCTGGGTGTGTTCGGCGGCTTCTACATCGTACCACTGTATGCGTTGATCCAGGCCCGCACGGCCGAGGACGAGCGCGCCAGGGTGATCGCGGCCAACAACATCCTCAATGCCTTGTTCATGGTGGTGTCGGCGGTGCTCACCATCATCCTGCTAGGCGTGGCCAAGCTGAGCATCCCGCAGCTTTTCCTGGTGGTGTCGCTGCTCAATATCGCGGTCAACACCTATATCTTCAGGATCGTGCCCGAGTTCACCATGCGTTTCCTGATCTGGCTGCTCAGCCATTCGATGTACCGCGTGCAGCACCGAGACCTTGAGCGCATCCCCGACGAAGGTGCAGCGTTGCTGGTGTGCAACCACGTGTCGTTCGTCGATGCGTTGCTGCTGGGCGGGGCCATACGCCGGCCGATCCGCTTTGTCATGTACTACAAGATCTACAACCTGCCGGTGCTCAACTTCGTGTTTCGCACTGCCGGTGCCATCCCGATTGCCGGGCGTAACGAAGACCAGGCGACGTACGAGCGGGCCTTCGCGCGCATTGCCGAATACCTGGCGGATGGTGAACTGGTGTGCATCTTCCCGGAAGGCAAGCTGACGGGCGATGGCGAAATCGATGTCTTCAAGGGTGGGGTCAGCCGCATCCTCGAAGAAACGCCGGTACCGGTGATTCCGCTGGCCTTGCAGGGGTTGTGGGGTAGCTTCTTCAGCCGCGACCCGGCCAAGGGCTTCTTCAAGCGCCTGTGGTCGCGGGTGACCATCGTGGCAGGCGCCGCCGTCCCGGTGGAGGCGGCGCAGCCTGAGGTGTTGCGCGAACAGGTCAGCCGCCTGCGCGGCCCTCTGCGATAGGGGTTAGCTGGCGCTGACTTTCAGGCCGACAAGGCCGCAGACGATCAGCGCCACACTGACCAGCCGCACCAGGGCCATGGACTCGCCGAACAGAATGATCCCGGCGATGACCGTACCGACTGCGCCTACGCCGGTCCAGATGGCATAGGCGGTGCCCAGCGGCAACTCCTTCATGGCCAGGCCCAGCAGGCCCAGGCTGATGACCATGGCGCCGACGGTAAGGACAGTGGGTAGCGGTCGAGTGAAACCGTCGGTGTATTTGAGGCCGACGGCCCAGCCAACCTCGAACAGGCCGGCGAAAAACAGGATGATCCAGGACATGAGTGTGTCTCCATCGTTTGAATGATGGGGCCGTCCCCGGAGTGGTCACGCGGTGCGTCGTGAGGTCGTCCTCACCGTGGGCACCATGGTGCCTGTCTGCGGCCTTGCGGGCAAGACCGCGCCTGCAAGGGGTTACCACTTGCAGGCGCGGGTTTACCCGCGAAGAGGCCGGTGCTGGCAGAAAACGATTCAGGCCAGCACCGGCATTTCATACCAATCAGACCCCTTGCGGGATCTCTTCCCCACCCAGCGCCTCGAACAGCACCGGCAGGAATTCGGCAAAGGTCATCATCATCAGCTGGAAGCTGGCATCGAACTGCTGCGCAGCCTCATCGCCACCGTCCTGCTCGGCCTGCTCCTGCAGCAGCTCTTCGAACTTCAGGCGCTTGATGACCATCTTGTCGTCGAGGATGAACGACAGCTTGTCTTGCCAGGCCAGGGCCAGCTGGGTCACCACTTTGCCGGTGCTCAGGTGCAGCTGGATCTCTTCGCCGGTCAGGTCCTGGCGCTTGCAGCGCACGATACCGCCATCTTCGGCGGTGTCGCGCAGTTCGCACTCGTCCAGCACATAGAAGCCTTCGGCGGCTTGCTGCGATTTGACCCAGTCGGTCATGGTGGCCACTGGCGCAATCTTCACCGTGGCCGGGCGCACGGGCAGCGAACCCATCACTTCACGCAGGGTCGACAGCAGGTCTTCGGCGCGCTTGGCGCTGGCCGAGTTGACCAGGATCACGCCCAGGCGCGGGGCAATGGCAGCGAAAATCATCGAGCGGCGGATGAACGCACGCGGCAGGAACGCCTGGATGATTTCGTCCTTGATCTGGTCGCGTTCCTTTTTATAGACCTTGCGCATTTGCTCGGTCTCGATCTCTTCGACCTTCTCCTTGACCGCGTCGTTGACCACGCTGCTCGGCAGGATGCGTTCTTCCTTGCGCGCGGCAATCAGCAGGTACTCGCCGCTGACATGCACCAGGGGAGCGTCTTCGCCTTTGCCGAACGGCGCGACGAAACCATAAGTGGTCAGCTCCTGGCTGGCGCAGGGGCGGGCCGGCTTGCTGGCCAGGGCGGCTTCCAGCGCTTCAGGCTCGAACGGAACTTCCTGGGTCAGGCGGTAGGTCAGCAGGTTCTTGAACCACATGAGGGGCAATCTCTCCTTAATGCATAAGGCGGGCATTATTCTCCGAGCGGTGAATTCAGGCCAGCCCTGTCAGAGGGCCAGCAGTGGCTTATGCATGAAAGAATCGCCCGACAACGCTAGGTCTTTGAAAGGCCTGAGGTTTTTTTTGCAAAAAGTTTAAAAAGTGCTTGCCAGGGTGCGGGGCGCTCCGTAGAATGCGCGCCACACCGAGACGAAGGGTGATTAGCTCAGCCGGGAGAGCATCTGCCTTACAAGCAGAGGGTCGGCGGTTCGATCCCGTCATCACCCACCACTC
>NZ_JBICKH010000055.1:0-150207 GCF_043103905.1 Pseudomonas sp. yb_2
GACGCATTCGCGGGTAAACCCGCGCCCACCCGTCAGCGGAAGCTGTAGGAAACCCCCGCGTATACGCCAAACCCTTCGCCCGGTGTCGAACGGGCATTGTCCTTGCCGGCGTCGTTGTAGGCCGGCGTCACGGTCGCTGCATAGCGCTGGTTGGTCAGGTTGCGCAGGTCCAGCCAGGTCTGCCAGTCCTGTTTCGGTGAGTCCCAGCCAACGCGCGCACCGAGCAAGGCATATTCATCGGCGTGGAAGCTATTGGCATAGTCCACCTGCACCTTCGAGGCCATTTGTGTATTGACCCCGGCATAGAAGCCGTTCGGCCAGTCATAGCGCAGCTCGGCCTGGTAGTAGTGCATGGGGATGCCGGGCAGACGGTTGTCGCCAAACGTGTCGTCATCACGGTAGTGGAAGTCGCTGAAGGTGTAGGCCTGGCGCAAGCTCAGCTTGCCAGTGCCCGCGCGCTCCCACAGGGTGCTGTCGAGGCCGGCTTCCACGCCTTGGTGCACGGTAGCGCTGGCGTTGAATTCCGAGGTGAAGTTCGGCACTACCTCAACGGCCAGCAGTTCGTGGCGTACTTGCGAGTAGTACCAGGCCAGGTCCCAGCGGCCGAGCGCCGAGTCGCCACGGGCGCCCAGTTCCAGGGTGGTGGCTGTCTGGTTCTGCATCTCGATCGGCTGGATCTGCTTGCCGCCTGTGCTGGGCGCGCTCCAGATCAGCGACCACGGGTGTGGCGGCTCTACCGAGCGGCTCAGGTTGCCGTACACCTGCAAGTCCGGGCGGATGTCGTAGCGCAGCCCCAGGCGGGGGGCATAGTCCCAGTCATGCATGCTCACCTTGCCGCCTTCAGAGGGGTAGGTCACGTCACTTTCGCGGCGCGTGTAGATCATGGCCAGGCCGGTGCTCAGCCACAGGTTGGGGACCAGTTCCAGGTCGTTGCCAACATGCAGCACGGTGTCCGAGCCCTGGTAGGTGAAGTCTCGGGTGCGCTCGCCGAACACATCGCCATTGCGGGTAAATTGCGAAGCGCCGCTGTTGGGCAGGTGCTTGGTGGTACGCCAACCGACGGTGGTCTTGCTCTCGCGGCCGAACAGTGTGTCGCGGCGGAAATAGTTCAGCGTGCCGCTGACATCGGTATTGGCGACCTTCAGGCGCATGGGGCCTTCGCGCAGGTCCATCGGGTAGTCGTGATAGACCAGGCCGGCTTCCAGGCGTGCCTCGTCTTCGAGGTAGAAGGTCGTCTTGTTGCCCACCCAGGTGCTGCCTGGTTGCGGGCGGCTGTCGTCGCGTGCCAGATAGTTGGGGTTGGCCGCGCGCGGGTGGTGCTTGATCTGGTCCTTGGTCAGGCGGCCGGGCAGTTCGTTTTCAGTTTCCCGATAGCGCAGGTAGAAGCGGGTTTCCAGGTTGGGGTTGAAGCGGTAACCGGCATTGGCGGCAATGCCCTTGGCGCTGCCGCTGCTGTGCGCCTGGTAGCCGTCATATTCCGAATCGGTCAGGGCCACGTAATAGTCAAGGTTGCCCAGCACCTGGCCCGAACTGATGTGCCGATGCTGATAGCCGCGGCTACCGACTTCGTAGCGTACTTGCAGTGCAGGCGCGTCGTAGCCGGTGTGGGTGACGTAGTTGATCGCACCGCCCAAGGCCAGGGAGCCTTGGTCAAAGCCATTGGCGCCACGCAGCACTTCGGCACGGCTCAGCCACAGCGGTTCGAACAGTTCGTAAGGCGTGCCGCCCGGGCCGGTCAACGGCAGGCCGTCGAACATGGTGTAGACACCGGAACCGTGCGCCCCCGGCGCACGGTTGAGGCCCGAGCCGCGTATCGACAGCTTGATGCCATCGTTACCTGCCGATTGGGCGAACACCCCTGGCTGGTAGGCCAGCACGTCCTGGTTGCTGGCCACTCGGCCTTGCCCCACGCGCTGCATGTCCACCAGGTTGCTGGCTCCCGGTATTTCACGCAGGCGCTCGCCGGCTGCCGTCAGCTCGTTCTGCTCCTCATCGGTGATCAGCACCCGGCCCAGTTCGACCGCGGATGCCCCCAGGGCGGGCTGGGTGGCAGCCAGTGCCGCCAGCAGGCCGAGGCAGGATGAGAGGGGTAAATCGGAACGCATTGTACGACTCCAGGCGAAAGGCGAATGGACAACGGCGTTGAGACGAGCGAAATGCGGCTTGGAGCACGCAGAAAGTCAGCAAATCGTGCGCATCCTTCGTCATACGGTCTTGTACGAAAGTTCTTTACAAACCACGGCGGTGGAGGCAGGTGGCCTGTGCTTCGTAAGGTGACTGCAGGTAGGCAGCAATGCCCCGCTCAATCACCCGTGGAGTTCAAACATGACTGACAACGCTCGACACTCGCAGCAACCCCTGGCGGACGCCCCGGTTCGCCTGACGCCACGTGAACAGCAAGTGCTGTTGTGGTGTGCTTATGGCAAGAGCTCGTGGGAGATCGGCCAGATCCTTGAATGCAAGGAGTCGACGGTGAATTTTCACGTATCCAACATCCTGCGCAAATTTGAAGTGCCTACCCGGGTGGCCGCTGTGATCAAGGCCATTCGCTACGGCATGCTGGCCGAGCAGTAAGGGGGTAGCGCATGAGCAACGATCCTCGGCTACCGCGCTTTGCCGATTGCCATGACCCGTTCTGGCCGCGGGTGGATCTGGGCAGGTTGCGTGAGCACCTGCAACTGCCGCGGTCTGTCAGTGACGCGGCTTTGGAAGTGGCCGCGCGCTGCGCAGCCATCGAGGCAGCAAGGGAATTCGCCCGCTGGCGGTCAGTGCTGCGAGAGCGGGGCTACAAGCGGCTCGAGGATGTGGCCGGGCATGATCATGGGCGTGCCTTGCGGGTGTGCTACATCCGTTTTGTCGAAGCGGCGGTCATGTATAGCCTGGGGTCAACCGCCTGCCTGCCTGTTCCGCGCGGAGGGCAAGTCCATGCCTGAGCGATCTGTTTTCGACCACCTGGCCCCGGCATTGGTGACGTTCCTGGGGGTTGATGGCGATGTGCTGTTCGCCGCGCTGCTGGGAGCATTGTTGGTGAGCGCGGCACGCGATCGATTGATCACCAGTGAGGCCAGGCGCCTGACACTGGCCAAGAAACTCCTGCTGCTATTCGTGACCGTGGGCGTGGGCCATTTGTTCGAGCCACTGGTTTCGTCATTGGTGCCTTTGCTGACCCGGGGCATGGCGGCATTCGTGGCCGCTGTGGTGGTGATCCCCATCAGCCTCAAGGTCATGGTCTGGCTGGATACACTCGACCCACGCGAACTCATCCAGCGCTGGCGCCGTCGGGGTTAGCCACTGGTTGCGCCGCCGAGCTCGCTCAGTTGCTGTTCCAACTGCTGGATGCGCTGTTTGTCCTTGATGAACAGCAGGATGGCCTGGCGATCGCTGTGCGAGAGCGTGCGCAGCCGTTCGAGCATGTCGCACTCCCAACCCACATCACTTGGGGCGGCGTTGTGCTCGGCTTGGCCCAGCAATAGCCAGTCCAGTGAGCATGCATGCTTTTTAGCGATATCTATGCAAAGTGAGTAAGGAATGCTTTCGCGAACCTTCCAGCTGCTCAGCGTTTGCGGGCTGACCGACAGTGCACGTGACAGCTCGGCATCAGTGTTTGCGCCAGTAAGAAGCTTAAGGCGCGTGAGCACCTCAGCAAGTATGTGAGTACTCATAACAAATATCCATGACTGGTTTAATGATATTCCATGGGCTTAAACTACTCGTTATGAATACAGCCCTGCGTTTTAAGGAGCACTTCTGCAATGAGAACCATCAAATTGAAGAATACACCCACAGTTGCAGCCAATACTGACACACAGGCTAGCCTGGACAATGCTAGCAGGTACTTGCCGTGAGTACTTACAAGCTGGTTTGCCCGCATTGCCACAGCCGGATGCGCATACGTACTAGCGAAGGGCGCCATATTTTCCTGCGAATCGCTTATTTGCAATGCACCACCGAGGCGTGTGGCTGGTCAGTGCGCGCCGAATTCGAAATGACCCATGAACTCTCCCCCAGCGGCATGCCCAACCCGGAAGTGTACCTGCCTTCGGCCAATGGTGATTTGCGCAAGGCCGCCTTGCCGGGCGCAGGCCAGGGCAGTCCGAGTGAGTGAGGCACCCGTGGGCGCAGGTAGCAAAACGTGCAGATAAAAAAACACCCCGCCTAGGCGGGGTGTTTTCTGTTACCGGGGCTGCCGGGGTGATCAACCGATCAGTTGCAGGCCCGCTTGCTGAACCATCTCCAGCAGGGGCTGCGGGTACACACCCAGTACGAAAGCGAGAATGGCGATAGCCAGCAGCATGACACCGCCGGTGCGCTGTTCCCACTTGAGCGGGGCGTCGTGACGACGCAGGTTCGGCTCGACCAGGTACAGGGTAACCATGACGCGCAGGTAGTAGTACACGCCGATGGCGCTACCGATCACCAGCGCACCGACCAACCACCACAGGTGCGATTCGACGCCGGTAGCGATGATGTAGAACTTGCCGATGAAGCCGGCGGTCAGCGGGATACCCGCCAGCGACAGCATCATCACGGTCAGTACCGCTGTCAGGTACGGGCGGCGCCAGAACAGGCCGCGGTACTCGTACAGGGCATCGGCGTCACGGCCGCCGTATGGCGAGGACATGAGGGTGATGACGCCGAAGGCGCCCAGGCTGGTGATCACGTAGGTGACCAGGTAAACGCCCATGGCTTCCAGGGCCAGGCCCTTGCTGGCGACCAACGCGATGACCAGGTAACCGAAGTGGGCGATGGACGAGTAACCCAGCAGACGCTTGAGGTTGCTCTGGGTCAGCGCCAGCAGGTTACCAATCAGGATCGAGGCTACGGCAATCACCGCCAATACGGTGCTGAGCACGCCGCTGCTGGCAGCAGGGGAGAGCATGAACAGGCGTACGACAACGGCGAATACTGCCACCTTGCTGGCGGTTGCCAGGAACGCGGCGACCGGCGCCGGAGCGCCTTCGTACACGTCCGGGGTCCACAGATGGAACGGTACCAGCGACAGCTTGAAGGCCAGGCCAACCAGCATCATGCCCAGGCCCAGCTGGGCCACCAGGCTTGGCATGCTGGTGGTAGCCAGGGCCTTGCCGATCTGGTCGAAGCTCAGGCTGCCGGCGTCGGCGTACAGCAGGGCCATGCCGAACAGCAGGAAAGCCGAGCCTGCGGCCGACAGCACCATGTACTTGATGCCAGCTTCCAGCGATCGCTTGTTGAAGAAGGCATACGCCACCAGGCCGTAGACCGGTACCGACAACAGCTCCAGGCCGATGAACAGGCCGGCTAGGTGGTTGGCGCTGACCAGCACCAGGCCACCGAGGGCCGACATCAGCAGCAACAGGTACAGTTCTTCACGGTTGCCCGGGAAACCCTTGGCGCCCTCGCCGAGGTAGGCGTGGGCGAGGGTGACGCAGGCCAGCGTCGCCACGAGGATGATCGCCATGTACAGGCAGGCGAACTTGTCGATGGTGATCAGCGATGTGACCGCCAGCGGCGCGACCTTCAGCGCCGGCAGGAGCGACAGCAGGGCCAGGTTCAGGCCCACGGTGGACAGCAGGAAGGTCTGCGAGTGGTTGCGCTTCCAGGCGATCGCCAGCATCACCACCACCGTGGTGATGGTGGTGATCAGCATCGGCGCCAATGCGATGAAGTGTTGAGTGGTGAATTCCATAGCGCTCTTACCGGGCCGAAGCGAGTTGAGTGAAAGCGGATCCGAGCCACTGCTGCACACCACTCATGGTGGCGGCAGAGGTGTCGAGGAACGGCTGCGGATACACGCCCAGCAGGATCAGCAATACCGCCAGACCCAGAACCATGATCAGTTCGCGACCGTCCATGCCGGCCAGCACGGTGTCGGTCTTGGCCGGGCCGAAGTAGGCGCGGTGGATCATGATCAGCGAGTACACCGAACCGAACACCAGGCCGGTGGTGGCAATCACGGTGATCCACGGTACATGCACGAAGCTGCCGATCAGGATCAGGAACTCGCCGACGAAGTTGCCGGTGCCTGGCAGGCCCAGCGATGCCGCTGCGAAGAACAGGCTGATGGCCGGCAGGTAGGCGATGCGGTGCCACAGGCCACCCATCTGACGCATGTCACGGGTGTGCAGGCGCTCGTACAGCTGGCCGGACAGGATGAACAGCGCCGCAGCCGACAGGCCGTGGGCCAGCATCTGGATCACCGCACCTTGCAGGGCCTGCTGGCTGCCGGAGTAGATACCGATCAGCACGAAGCCCATGTGCGAGACGCTGGAGAAGGCGATCAGGCGCTTGATGTCGGTTTGTGCGAAGGCCAGGAAGGCACCGTAGAAGATACCGATCAGGCCCAGGGTCATGGCGATCGGCGCGAACTCGGCCGAGGCGTTCGGGAACAGCGGCAGAGCGAAGCGCAGCAGGCCGTAGGCCGCGGTCTTCAGCAAGATACCCGCCAGGTCCACCGAGCCTGCGGTCGGTGCCTGGGCGTGAGCGTCAGGCAGCCAGGAGTGGAACGGCACCACCGGCAGCTTCACCGCGAAGGCGATGAAGAAGCCCAGCATCAGCACGTACTCGATACCGGCTGGCAACTCGGCCTTGAGCAGGTCGCTGTAGTTGAAGGTGAGCACGCCAGTGGTGTTGTAGTTGACCAGCACCAGGCCCAGGATCGCCACCAGCATGATCAGGCCGCTGGCCTGGGTGAAGATGAAGAACTTGGTCGCCGCGTAGATCCGGGTCTTCTTGCCGTCTGCCGAGCTGTGACCCCAGAGCGCGATGAGGAAGTACATCGGCACCAGCATCATTTCCCAGAAGAAGAAGAACAGGAACAGGTCCAGGGCCAGGAACACACCGACCACGCCGCCGAGGATCCACATCAGGTTGAGGTGGAAGAAGCCGACGTGGCGCTGGATCTCTTTCCAGGAACACAGTACCGACAGCACACCGAGCAGGCCGGTGAGCAGGATCATCAGCAGCGACAGGCCGTCCAGGGCCAGGTGGATGCTGATGCCGAAACGCTTGATCCACTCGACTTTGTATTCGAGTGCCCAGGCCGGTTCGGCGCCCGGTGCGGGAGCAAGGGTGTAGTCGCCGGTACCCCACAGCCACAGGCCGATGCCAAGCAGCAGGGACATGGTAAGCAGCGCGATCCAGCGCGGCAGGGTGGCGCCGAAGCGCTCACCCAGCCAGCAGAGGAAGCCGCCGATGAAGGGGATCAGGATCAGCCAAGGCAAAATCATGACGGGTTGGTTTCCTTTGGCAAAGTCGCAAGATTCATAGTCATACCGCAGCCACTACCACGGCACCGAGCACCAGCACGGCACCCACGGCGATAGAGGCGGTGTACCAGCGCAGTTGGCCAGTCTCGGTCTTGCTCATGGCCACGTGGCCACCACGCGCCATCCGAGGAATCAGGCCGATGGTGCGGTCAACCGGGTCCTTGCGCAGGATGTGGCTGATCAGCAGGTACGGTTTGACGAAAAGCTTGTCGTAGATCCAGTCGAAGCCCCAGGCAGCGAACCACCAGGCCGACAGGACGCGACCGATGCCACTGTTGGCGACGGCGCTGACGAAGCGGCGCTTGCCCAGGAACAGCAGGGCGGCCAGCAGGATACCGGCGATGGCGATGGCACCCGAGGTGATCTCCAGCGCGTGCTTGGCTTCGCCACCGGCATGGCCGGCGCTTTCCGGCAGCACACCGGCCAGCGGCGGGGTGATCCAGGCGCCGACGAAAGTCGACAGCACGATCAGCACGCCCAGCGGCAGCCAGTGGCTGATGCCGTGGCCAGCGTGGGCTTCGGTCTTGGCTTCGCCGTGGAAGGCGATGAAGATCAGGCGGAAGGTGTACAGCGAGGTCATGAACGCGCCTACCAGGCCGGCATACAGCAGGCCGGTGTTGCCGCTGGCGAAGGCTTCCCAGAGGATCTCGTCCTTGGAGTAGAAGCCTACGGTCACGATCGGCAGGGCCGCCAGTGCCGCACCACCGACCACGAAGCTGGCGTAGGCCAGCGGCAGTTTCTTCCACAGGCCGCCCATCTTGAAGATGTTCTGCTCGTGGTGGCAGGCAACGATCACCGCACCGGAGGCAAGGAACAGCAGGGCCTTGAAGAAGGCGTGGGTCATCAGGTGGAAGATCGCCGCGTCCCAGGCACCCACGCCCAGGGCCAGGAACATGTAGCCGATCTGGCTCATGGTCGAGTAGGCGAGGATACGCTTGATATCGGTCTGTACCAGCGCAGCGAAGCCTGCCAGTACCAGGGTCACGCCACCGACCACACCTACAAGGTGCAGGATTTCCGGCGCCAGCAGGAACAGGCCGTTGGTACGGGCGATCAGGTACACGCCCGCGGTCACCATGGTTGCGGCGTGGATCAGTGCCGAAACCGGAGTCGGGCCCGCCATGGCGTCGGCCAGCCAGGTCTGCAATGGCAGCTGCGCCGATTTACCGACCGCACCACCCAGCAGCATCAGCGTGGCCAGCACCATCCAGGTGTCGCCAGCCTGGAACTTCTGCGGTGCCAACACCAGCAGTTCCTGCACGTTCAGGGTGCCCAGCTGGGCGAACAGGATGAACAGGCCGATGGCCATGAACACGTCGCCGATACGGGTGACGATGAATGCCTTGAGTGCCGCGTTACCGTTGTTGCGGTTGCTGTAGTAGAAACCGATCAACAGGTACGAGCACAGGCCCACGCCTTCCCAGCCGAAGTAGATGAACAGCAGGTTATCGCCAAGGATCAGGAACAGCATGCTGGCGATGAACAGGTTGGTGTACGAGAAGAAGCGCGAGTAGCCGGCTTCGCCACGCATGTACCAGGATGCGAACAGGTGGATCAGGAAGCCGACACCGGTCACCACGCCGAGCATGGTGACCGACAGGCCGTCCAGGTACAGGGTGAAGTTCGGCGCGAAGCCGTCCACCGACATCCACTGCCACAGCAGCTGGCTGTACGCGCCGCCCTCAGGCGGGGCGACGTTGAACTGCCAGATGACGTAGGCGGCCGTGGCGGCCGACAGGCCTACCGAGCCGACGCCGATCAGGGCGGACAGGTTCTCCGAGAACCGTCCGCGCGAGAACGACAGCAGCAGGAAGCCGATGAGGGGAAAGACGAAAGTCAGGAAGAGAAGGTTCATCCGCGCATCTCACTGGCAGCATCGATGTCGAGAGTGTGGAAGCGGCGATACAGCTGCAGCAGGATGGCCAGGCCAATGCTGGCCTCGGCGGCTGCCAGGCTGATCACCAGAATGAACATCACCTGACCGTCGGGCTGGACCCAACGGGCACCGGCGACGACGAACGCCAGGGCAGAGGCGTTCATCATGACTTCCAGGCTCATGAGCACGAAGAGGATGTTGCGGCGGACCATCAGGCCAACCAGACCTAAGCAGAACAGGATGCCGGCGACCGCCAGCCCATGCTCGAGAGGGATAGCACCCATGATTTACTCCTTCGCCTCGTTGCGGCCCAGGTGGAAGGCGGTGACGGCTGCAGCCAGCAGCAGCATCGACGCCAGTTCGACCACCAGCAGGTACGGGCCGAACAGGCTGATGCCCACGGCTTTCGGGCCCACGGTGGTACCGCTGATGCCGGCGCCGCTCGGGGCGACGAACAGGACGTACAGCAGTTCCGCCAGCAGCAGGGTGCCGAGGATCACTGGCCCTGCCCAGATACCGGGCTTGAGCCAGCCCCGTTCCTGGGCGACCGAAGCCGGCCCGAGGTTGAGCATCATCACCACGAACACGAACAGCACCATGATGGCGCCGGCGTAGGCGATCACTTCCAGGGCGCCGGCAAACGGCGCACCCAGGGCGAAGAAGATCATGGCCACGGAAATCAGCGAAATGATCAGGTAAAGCAAGGCGTGCACGGGGTTGGTGCCAGTTACCACCCGAAGGGTGGAGACCACGGCGATCCCGGATGCGAAGTAGAAAGCGAATTCCATCTTTCTGTCCTTATGGGAGCAAGCTCTTCACGTTGATCGGCTCGGCTTCGTTCTGTGCAGAGCCCTTCGGCTTGCCAGCGATTGCCATACCCGCAACACGGTAGAAGTTGTAGTCAGGGTTCTTGCCGGGGCCGGAGATCAGCAGATCTTCTTTCTCGTACACCAGGTCCTGACGCTTGAACTCGGCCATTTCGAAATCCGGAGTCAGCTGGATCGCGGTGGTCGGGCACGCTTCTTCACACAGGCCGCAGAAAATGCAACGCGAGAAGTTGATGCGGAAGAACTCCGGGTACCAGCGGCCGTCCTCTGTCTCGGCCTTCTGCAGCGAAATGCAGCCCACCGGGCAGGCCACCGCGCAGAGGTTGCACGCTACGCAGCGCTCCTCGCCATCGGGGTCGCGGGTGAGGACGATGCGGCCGCGGTAGCGCGGCGGCAGGTACACGGGTTCTTCGGGGTATTGCAGGGTGTCGCGCTTGCGGAACCCGTGGGAGAACACCATTGCCAGGCTGCGCAGCTGGGTGCCGGTGCCCTTAACGATGTCGCCGATATACTTGAACATGGGTCAAATCCTCACTGGGCCGCGACGGCTGGCGTGTTGTAGAGCACGATCGCAGCGGTCACCAGCAAATTGATCAGGGTCAGCGGCAGGCAGAACTTCCAGCTGAAGTCCATCACCTGGTCATAGCGTGGGCGCGGGATCGAGGCGCGCAGCAGGATGAACAGCATGATGAAGAACGCGGTCTTCAGGGCGAACCACAGGAACGACAGTTGCGGCAGGATGCCGAACGGGCCGTGCCAGCCGCCGAAGAACAGGGTTACCAGCAGCGCCGAGATGAGGATGATGCCGATGTACTCACCGACGAAGAACATGCCCCACTTCATGCCGGCATACTCGATGTGGTAGCCGTCGGCCAGTTCCTGTTCTGCTTCCGGCTGGTCGAACGGGTGACGGTGAGTCACGGCGACGCCAGCGATGAAGAAGGTGCAGAAGCCGAAGAACTGCGGAATGATGAACCACAGGTTCTGCGCCTGGTACTCAACGATGTCGCGCATGTTGAACGAACCCACCTGCACCACCACGCCCATCAGCGCCAGGCCCAGGAACACTTCGTACGACACGGTCTGTGCCGAAGCACGCAAGCTGCCCAGCAGGGCGTACTTGTTGTTCGACGACCAGCCGGCGAACAGCACCGCGTAGACCGACAGGCCGGCCATGGCGAAGAAGAACAGCAGGCCGATGTTCAGGTCGGCAACGCCCCAGGTCGGGGTGATCGGGATGACCACGAAGGCGATCAGCAGGGCGCTCATGGCCACTACCGGTGCCAGGGTGAAGATCACGCGATCGACGAAGGGTGGGTTCCAGTCTTCCTTGAAGAACATCTTCAGCATGTCGGCAGCGATCTGGAACATGCCGAACGGGCCGACGCGGTTCGGACCGTAACGGTCCTGCCACCAGCCCAGCAGGCGGCGCTCGACGAAGCTGAGCAGCGCACCGCAGACCACCACCGCCAGCAGGACCACGATGGCCCGCAGCACGGTGAGGATCACATCGATCACTTCGGGGGTGAACCAGCTCATTGTGCTGCCTCCTGCAGACCTTCGACGGATGCACCGAAGATGGCAGGCGGAATGCCAGCCAGGCCTTTCGGCAGCGCGACCAGGCCAGCGCCCAGCTCTTCATTGATACGCAGCGGCAGGCGCAGGGCCACACCGGCGACGTTCAGGCTCAGCAGGGCACCCTCGTTGACGCCCAGGCGGTCGGCTTCGGACTTGGCCAGGGCCACGTAGGCAGCCGGGATGCGTTCTTGAACCGGGGCGGCGCGCGAGGAGCTTTCTTCGCTGCCGAACAGGTGGAAGAACGGTACGGCAGTCCAGGTACCACGGGCCGGGTTGAAGGCCCCCGGAATGGTGTTGAACCAGTTCAGGCGGTCGCCTTGCGATTCGATCAGGCGTACGCCTGGGTCACCGGCACGCAGGTGGCCACCGACCTCGTCCTGAAACTTGTTCCAGGCTTGTGGGGAGTTCCAGCCCGGCGACCAGGCGAATGGCACCTGCTGGCGCGGTTCGGCCGAACCCGAGTAGCCTTCCATGGAGAAGGCGAACGCGGTGTCCTTGTCTTGCGGGGTGCGCGGCTCGTGCACACTGATGTTGGCACGCATGGCGGTACGGCCGGAGTAGCGCAGCGGCTCACGGGCCAGCTTCATGCCCTTGATGCGGAACGCAGCGCTCGGCGCGGCGTTGACGATGCCAGCCAGTTGCGGAGCGGCTTCGGCGCAGGCGCTGGTGACGTGGTCCAGCTGGGTCCAGTCGACCGGCTTGTTCAGCAGGGTGGCACGCAGGGCGTGCATCCAGCGCCAGCCTTCGTGGATCTGGATGCTGCTGTCCAGGTACTGCGGGTCGAACACCTGGAAGAAGCGCTGGGCACGGCCTTCCTGGCTGACCAGGGTACCGTCGCCTTCGGCGAACGAGGCGGCCGGCAGCACCAGGTGGGCGCGGTCGACGGTGGCGGTTTTGGAGTGGTCGGCAACGATCACCACCTTGGCCGCAGCCAGGGCAGCATCGACCTTGGCGGCCGGTACGCGGGCGTACAGGTCGTTTTCCAGCACCACGATGGCATCGGCTTTGCCGCTGATGACCGCGTCTAGGGCGGCATCGACCGACTCGCCACCGAGCATGGCCAGGCCGAGGCTGTTGGCCTCAGGCACCACCAGGCTCAGCGAGCCGTTTTTCTCGCGCAGCTTCAGGGCCTTGGCGATGTTGGCAGCCGCTTCGATCAGCGCCGGGTCGGCCAGCGAAGTACCGGCTACGACCAGTGGGCGCTTGGCGGCGACCAGGGCGTCGGCGATGCGCTGGGCCAGGGCCTGGGCTTCGTCGTCCAGGCCGGCGACGGCAGGGGCGCTCGGGTCGATGGCGTGGGCCACGGCGAAACCGATGCGGGCCAGGTCGGCCGGCGCGGCGTGTACGCACTCTTCGGCGACGTCGTCCAGCTTGGTTTCAGCCAGGGATGCGATGAACAGCGGGTACAGCGCGTGCTGGCCAATGTTCTTCACGGCAGCGTCGAGCCAAGGCTGCACTTTCATGGCTTCGGCCATGGCCTCGGCCTTGCCTTTGGTGGCCTGGCGCACGGCCAGGGCGACGCGGGCAGCGGTCTGGGTCAGGTCTTCACCGAGCACGAACACGGCGTCGTGGTCTTCGATGTCGCGCAGGGTCGGCACGGGCAGCGGGCTGTTGTTCAGCACGTTCAGGGCCAGGCGTACGCGGGCCAGTTCGCCAGCTTCCATGCCCGAGTAGAAGTACTCGGCGCCGACCAGCTCACGCAGGCCGTAGTTGCTTTCGAGGCTGGCGCGTGGCGAGCCGATACCGACGATGGTACGGCCGCGTAGCAGGTCGGCGGCCTTGTCCAGGGCGGCGTCCAGGCCCAGCTTGGTGCCGTCGGCCAGTTGTGGCTGGCGTGGGCGGTCCTTGCGGTTGACGTAGCCGTAGCCGAAGCGGCCGCGGTCGCACAGGAAGTACTGGTTGACCGAACCGTTGAAGCGGTTTTCGATACGGCGTAGTTCGCCGTAGCGCTCACCCGGGCTGATGTTGCAGCCGCTGGAGCAGCCATGGCAGATGCTTGGGGCGAACTGCATGTCCCACTTGCGGTTGTAGCGTTCGGAGTGGGTCTTGTCGGTGAATACGCCGGTCGGGCAGACCTCGGTCAGGTTGCCGGAGAACTCGCTTTCCAGCACACCGTCTTCGACGCGGCCGAAGTACACGTTGTCGTGGGCGCCGTAGACGCCCAGGTCGGTACCACCGGCGTAGTCCTTGTAATAGCGCACGCAGCGGTAGCAGGCGATGCAGCGGTTCATCTCATGGGCGATGAACGGGCCGAGGTCCTGGTTCTGGTGGGTACGCTTGGTGAAACGGTAGCGGCGCTCGTTGTGGCCGGTCATTACCGTCATGTCCTGCAGGTGGCAGTGACCGCCTTCCTCGCACACCGGGCAGTCGTGCGGGTGGTTGGTCATCAGCCATTCGACGACGCTGGCGCGGAACGCCTTCGACTCTTCATCGTCGATGGAAATCCAGGTGCCGTCGGAAGCAGGGGTCATGCAGGACATGACGATACGACCACGGGTGTCGTTCTCGTCGGTGTACTGCTTGACTGCGCATTGCCGGCAGGCGCCAACGCTACCAAGCGCCGGGTGCCAGCAGAAATAAGGGATGTCGAGGCCGAGCGACAGACATGCCTGTAACAGGTTGTCTGCACCGTTGACTTCGAGCGCTTTGCCGTCTACGTGGATAGTGGCCATTGTTCAAAGTTCTTCGTTGGCCCGCGTGAGCGGGCGTGGCTAATGGAAATCGGTGAGCTTGCGACACGCCTCGATTGCTCGGGCCTGCCGGTAAGCTGGCGAGTGGCACGGACCACCCGCCTAATCATCTTGTTATGCGCCGACCACGATCGGCTTCGCCAGGTCGGGGCGCAGGGTGGCAGCGCTTTCTGGCGCCACGCCGGCCTCGAACTCCGAGCGGAAGTATTTGATGGCACTGCCCAGCGGCTCGACGGCACCCGGTGCGTGAGCACAGAAGGTACGGCCCGGGCCGAGGAAGTTGACCAGCCCCAGCAGCGTCTCGATGTCCTCGGCGCGGCCTTGGCCGTTTTCCAGCGCGCGCAGCATCTTCACGCTCCACGGCAGGCCGTCACGGCATGGGGTGCACCAGCCGCACGATTCGCGGGCAAAGAACTCTTCCATGTTGCGCAGCAGCGACACCATGTTGATGCTGTCGTCGACCGCCATGGCCAGGCCAGTACCCATACGGGTGCCGACCTTGGCGATGCCACCGGCGTACATTTGCGCATCGAGGTGCTCAGGCAGCAGGAAGCCGGTACCGGCGCCGCCTGGCTGCCAGCACTTGAGCTTGAAGCCATCGCGCATGCCACCGGCGTAGTCTTCGAACAATTCGCGGGCGGTAACGCCAAATGGCAGTTCCCACAGGCCTGGGTTCTTCACCTTGCCGGAGAAGCCCATCAGCTTGGTGCCGTGGTCCTCGCTGCCTTCGCGGGCCAGCGACTTGTACCAGTCGTTGCCGTTGGCGACGATGGCCGGGACGTTGCACAGGGTCTCGACGTTGTTCACGCACGTCGGCTTGCCCCACACGCCAACGGCGGCAGGGAAGGGCGGCTTGGAGCGCGGGTTGGCGCGGCGGCCTTCCAGCGAGTTGATCAGCGCGGTTTCTTCACCGCAGATGTAGCGGCCTGCACCGGTGTGCACGAACAGCTCGAAATCGAAACCGCTGCCCAGGATGTTCTTGCCCAGCAGGCCGGCGGCCTTGGCTTCATCGATGGCACGGTTGAGGTTTTTCGCTGCGGTGGTGTACTCGCCACGCAGGAAGATGTAGCCGCGGTAGGCCTTCAGGGCGCGGGCGCTGATCAGCATGCCCTCGACCAGCAGATGGGGCTGTTGCTCCATCAGCATGCGGTCCTTCCAGGTGTTCGGCTCCATTTCGTCCGCGTTGCACAGCAGGTAGCGGATGTTCATGGATTCGTCTTTGGGCATCAGGCCCCACTTCACGCCAGTGGGGAAACCTGCACCGCCACGGCCTTTGAGGCCGGAGTCCTTGACGCTCTGCACGATGTCGTCGGCGGACATTTGCGCCAGCGCCTTGCGGGCTGCGGCGTAGCCGTTCTTCGATTCGTACTCGGCCAGCCAGACCGGCTCGCCGTCGTCACGCAGGCGCCAGGTCAGCGGGTGGGTTTCGGCCGAGCGCGCGATGCGGTTGGCCGGGCCGAAGGAAGTAATGGTCATACGTAACCCTCCAGCAGTTTGGAAACGCCAGCCGGCTGCACGTCACCGAAGGTGTCGTCGTCGATCATCAGTGCCGGAGCCTTGTCGCAGTTGCCCAGGCAGCACACGGGCAGCAGGGTGAAACGGCCGTCGGCAGTGGTCTGGCCGAGGCCGATGCCCAGCTCGCTCTGGATCTGGCTGACCACCGACTCATGGCCGCCGATGTAGCAGACCATGCTGTCGCACACGCGGATGATGTGGCGGCCGACCGGTTGGCGGAAGATCTGGCTGTAGAAGGTGGCGACACCCTCGACGTCGCTGGCCGGAATGCCCAGCACTTCGCCGATGGCGTGAATGGCGCCGTCCGGCACCCAGCCACGCTCCTTCTGGACGATCTTCAGGGCTTCGATGGACGCCGCGCGCGGGTCCTCGTAGTGATGCATTTCGTGCTCGATGGCCGAGCGCTCGGTTTCGCTCAGGGCGAAACGGTCTGTCTGGATAAGCGTGCTGTTCATGCTTAGCGGTCCACGTCAGCCATAACGAAGTCGATACTGCCCAGGTACGCAATGAGGTCGGCAACCATGCTGCCTTTGATCACCGAAGGGATCTGCTGCAGGTGCGGGTAGCTCGGGGTGCGGATCCGGGTGCGGTAGCTCATGGTGCCGCCATCGCTCGTCAGGTAGTAACTGTTGATGCCCTTGGTCGCTTCGATCATCTGGAACGACTCGTTGGCCGGCATGACCGGGCCCCACGAGACTTGCAGGAAGTGCGTGATCAGGGTTTCGATGTGCTGCAGGGTGCGCTCTTTCGGCGGCGGCGTGGTCAGCGGGTGATCCGCCTTGTACGGGCCTTCCGGCATGTTGCGCAGGCACTGGTCGATGATGCGGATACTCTGACGCATCTCCTCGACACGGACCATGCAGCGATCGTAGGCATCGCCGTTGTGGGCCAGCGGTACTTCGAACTCGAAGTTTTCGTAGCCGGAGTAAGGACGGGCTTTACGCAGGTCGAAGTTGCAACCGGTGGCACGCAAGCCGGCACCGGTGGTGCCCCATTCCAGCGCTTCCTTGGTGTTGTACGCGGCAACGCCGATGGTACGGCCCTTGAGGATGCTGTTTTGCAGGGCGGCCTTGGTGTATTCGTCGAGGCGCTTGGGCAGCCATTCGACGAAGTCCTTGACCAGCTTGTCCCAGCCACGTGGCAGGTCGTGGGCGACGCCACCGATGCGGTACCAGGCCGGGTGCAGGCGGAAACCGGTGATCGCTTCGATCACGGTGTAGGCGCGCTGGCGGTCGGTGAAGGTGAAGAACACCGGGGTCATGGCGCCGACGTCCTGGATGTAGGTACCCAGGAACAGCAGGTGGCTGGTGATGCGGAAGAACTCGGCCAGCATGATGCGAATCACGTCGACCTTCTGCGGCACCTTGATGCCGGCCAGCTTCTCTACCGCAAGCACGTACGGCAGGTTGTTCATCACCCCGCCGAGGTAATCGATACGGTCGGTGTAGGGGATGAAGCTGTGCCAGGACTGGCGCTCGGCCATTTTTTCGGCGCCACGGTGGTGGTAGCCGATGTCCGGTACGCAGTCGACGATTTCTTCACCGTCCAGCTGCAGGACGATACGGAACGCACCGTGCGCCGAAGGGTGGTTGGGGCCGAGGTTGAGGAACATGTAGTCCTCGTTGGCGCCCTGGCGCTTCATGCCCCAGGCTTCCGGGTTGAAGCGTGCCGATTCCTCTTCAAGCTGCTGCTTGGCCAGGGTCAGGCTGTAGGGGTCGAACTCGGTCGCACGAGCAGGGTAGTCCTTGCGCAGCGGGTGACCTTCCCAGGTCGGCGGCATCATGATGCGGCTGAGGTGCGGGTGGCCGGCAAAGTCGATGCCGAACATGTCCCAGACTTCGCGCTCGTACCAGTTGGCGTTTGGCCAGATGCCCGTCACGGTCGGCAGGTTCAGGTCGCCTTCGCTGAGCGACACCTTGATCATCACATCGCTGTTACGCTCGATCGACAACAGGTGGTAGAACACGCTGAAATCGGCGGCTGGCAGGCCACGGCGCTGGGTGCGCAGGCGCTCGTCGACGCCATGCAGGTCGTACAGCATGCTGTAAGGCTTGGCGACGCCGCGCAGGAAGCTGAGCACCTCTTTGAGCTGGGCGCGTTTTACCCACAGCACGGGCATGCCGGTGCGGGTTTCCTGGGCGACGAATGCGTCGGCGCCAAAACGGTTGTTCAGTTCGACGACCACATCCTGGTCGTCAGCCTTGTAGGGCGGAATGAAAATAGCGTTGTCCGCTGTCATGGTCTCGGTCGCTTTGGGTCAACGTTAAGAATGAAGCCAGGCCGCCGGCTCCTTCGGGAGCGGGCGGCAGGTCGCTGGATCAGACTTCGTCGGGGCTGCGCAGGTTGGTTACTGCAATGCGCTGCTCACGACGCAGGTCTTTCTGGGCTGGCATCTCGGCACGGTAAATACCTTGATCACCAACAACCCAGGAAAGCGGGCGTCGTTCTTGGCCGATCGACTCCTGCAGCAGCATCAAGCCTTGCAGGAAAGCCTCAGGGCGTGGCGGGCAGCCAGGCACATAGACGTCCACGGGGAGGAACTTGTCGACCCCCTGAACGACCGAGTAGATGTCGTACATGCCACCGGAGTTGGCGCACGAACCCATGGAAATGACCCATTTCGGCTCGAGCATCTGCTCGTAGAGGCGCTGGATGATCGGCGCCATCTTCACGAAGCAGGTACCGGCAATGACCATGAAGTCGGCCTGACGCGGCGAGGCCCGGATGACTTCGGCGCCGAAGCGGGCGATGTCGTGGGGTGCCGTGAAGGCCGTGGTCATTTCCACGTAGCAGCAGGACAGGCCGAAGTTGTACGGCCAGAGGGAGTTCTTGCGGCCCCAGTTGACCGCGCCACGCAGCACATCTTCAAGTTTGCCCATGAAGATGTTCTTGTGGACCTGGTCCTCCAGCAGTTGATCGGTGACGGTTTCCCGTTCACCGACCGGGTACTGCTCGTTGGGCGCATCCGGATCGATTCTGGTGAGATTGTATTGCATGCCAAAGCCTCATTGTTTCAGCTTCGCTTGCCGCTTGCGGCGACCTTCGGGAGCCCAATCAAGTGCCCCGACGCGCCATAGGTAGACAAGACCTGCCAACAGAATTGCTATGAAAACGAGTGCTTCGACGAATCCGGTCCAGCCGCTTTCGCGGACGGACACAGACCATGCAAAGAGAAAGAGGGCTTCGATATCGAAGATCACGAACAGCATCGCGACCAGATAGAATTTGGCGGACAGGCGCAGGCGAGCGCTGCCGACGGGCAGCATGCCGGATTCGAAGGGTTCGTTCTTGGCGCGGCCCCAGGCCTTGCTACCGAGCAGGCTGGACAGGCCGAGCATGAAGGCGCACAGGCCGACGACACCCAGGAGGAAGATGGCAAAGCCCCAGTTGTGGGCGATGAGTCCTGCCGAATCGGACATGCTAGAAATCCTTATACAGAGACCCAGCTCTGCAGTCTGAAATAAGTGTAGAGCGGCGACTTGGCGTCGCACATGCAGTGACCAAATGTCGCAGCCGGATCAATCGCGCTGATTTTATGGGTAAACCTGGTGCAAGTAAAATTTCTGTCGCAAATTTATTCGTAGGATTAAGTACAAAAACCGTTCGTAACTGGCTGAGAGCCTTGAAATTCGGGCATTACGCGCGGTTTTGTTAATTATGTTTCTTGCAGCGGGTAACGAATTGCAAACCCTGTAATGATAATTAATATCATTTGAACTGCTGCGCTCGAATTTCGCTGTTCTGCGCCTTGTAAAGTTCATCTGGCGATTCCCCCTACTTGCAATTGCAAAAAACCCTTGTTCTAGCAGCTCTCGGTCCTGCGCGCACCGCTCTGGGTCAATACTTTATCGGTTGAGCGATGACCGACTGATGAAGCGATGGCCCATTGGCCGAGCCAGTAGGCGAGGATGATCAGGTACGGTGCGGCGGCGAACGGGCTGATGAAGCGGTCGATGCCGATCAGGCTGTCGGAGAACACGAACAGGCCGGCACCCAGTGCTGCCACTCCCCCGCAGGCCAGTGCGCGCCAGAGCATGGCGCTGATGGCCAGGGCGTAGAGTGCTACCGGGATCAGCAACGGGCCGAGGCCGTTGTTGGCCAGTACGCCGAGCAGCGCGATGCCAGTGATTGCGCTGAAGATCAGTGCGGGCAGGGCGGGGCGCAGGGTAATGCCGCAATAGCCGCGCAGGTAAGCAAGATGGGCGCAAAGGAAGGCGGCCAGGCCGAACACGAACAGGTCGGCGGGGATGGCCAGCAGGATGTCACCGAGTACCGAGAAGCCCAGGCCGATCGAGATCCACGTGCGATAAGGCGAAACCGGGGTGCTGCGCAGCCAGGCAATCAAGGCCAGCACCGGGATGGGTTTGGCCATCAGGGCGAGCATGGTGTTGTCGCTGGCCAGTGCATATATATAGAGGGCAGCGGCGGTCAGGGCGAGAATCATCAGGTGGCTTGGACGAGGCATGGGCGGTCCTTGCTGCTGGGCTGCCACAAGCATAGCCCTGATCCGGGGTTTTGCTGTGGCCTGTGCCGGCCCTTTCGCGGGTGAACCCGTTCCTGCAGCGGCCTGCGCCCAATCGCCGATGTGTGTCTCCTCCCGATCAGTGTAGGTGCGGGTTTACCCGCGAATACGGTAGCGGCGGAAACGGTGAACGGCTGGTAAAAATTGGCCAGCAGGCCCGGCCCTTTCTCGGGTAAAAACAAAGGCCCGGAGCTTTCACAAGCCCCGGGCCTTTGTTCAACGGCAACCCACTATCAGTGGAACTGCTCTTCCTCGGTCGAACCGGTCAGTGCAGTCACCGACGAAGCGCCACCCTGGATCACGGTGGTCATGTCGTCGAAGTAGCCAGTGCCCACTTCCTGCTGGTGCGCCACGAAGGTGTAGCCCTTGCTGGCATCAGCGAATTCCTGCTCCTGCAGCTTCACGTAGGCGGTCATGTCGTTGCGGGCGTAGTCGTGCGCCAGGTTGAACATGCCGTGCCACATGTTGTGGATGCCGGCCAGGGTGATGAACTGATGCTTGTAACCCATGGCCGACAGTTCGCGCTGGAACTTGGCGATGGTGGCGTCGTCCAGGTTTTTCTTCCAGTTGAAGGAAGGCGAGCAGTTGTACGACAGGATCTGGTCCGGGTACTCCTTCTTGATCGCCTCGGCGAAGCGGCGGGCTTCGTCCAGGTCCGGCTTGGCGGTTTCACACCAGATCAGGTCGGCGTACGGGGCGTAGGCCAGGCCGCGGGCAATGGCCTGGTCGAGGCCGGCGCGGACCTTGTAGAAGCCTTCGCGGGTGCGCTCGCCAACCACGAACGGCTGGTCGTACGGGTCGCAGTCGCTGGTCAGCAGGTCGGCGGCGTTGGCATCGGTACGCGCCAGGATGATGGTCGGTACACCCGACACGTCAGCGGCCAGGCGAGCGGCCACCAGCTTCTGCACGGCTTCCTGAGTCGGCACCAGCACCTTGCCGCCCATGTGGCCGCATTTTTTCACCGAGGCCAGCTGGTCTTCGAAGTGCACGCCGGCGGCGCCTGCTTCGATCATGTTCTTCATCAGCTCGTAGGCGTTCAGTACGCCACCGAAACCGGCTTCGGCGTCGGCCACGATGGGCGCGAAGTAGTCGATGTAGCCGTCGTCGCCCGGGTTCTTGCCGGCTTTCCACTGGATCTGGTCGGCGCGGCGGAACGCGTTGTTGATGCGTTTGACCACGGTCGGTACCGAGTCGACCGGGTACAGCGACTGGTCAGGGTACATCGACTCGGCCGAGTTGTTGTCGGCGGCAACCTGCCAGCCGGACAGGTAGATGGCCTGGATGCCGGCCTTGACCTGTTGTACAGCCTGGCCGCCGGTCAGGGCGCCCATGCAGTTGACGAAATCTTTGTCGGGGCGGAAGGACGGGTGGGCACCTTCGGTGACCAGCTTCCACAGTTTTTCTGCGCCCTGACGCGCAAAGGTGTGCTCAGGTTGCACGGAGCCACGCAGGCGAACGACATCAGCGGCGGTGTAGGTACGGGTCACGCCTTTCCAGCGCGGGTTTTCGGCCCAGTCTTTCTCGAGGGCTGCAATTTGCTGTTCGCGTGTCAGTGCCATGGAAATAAACCTCGTCGCATCGATCTTGGGTTAATTGTGCTGATGCTCGGAGCAGATCAGGTGCCTGGCGGCTGTCCTGTTCGCAGGAATGCGGCGGCGAACGCGAAGGCTCGAAGGGGAAGGTTGGGCAGGCCAGGCGAAGGTGCGCTCCGGCAGGTCGGCTCGTGGTTGCCTTGCTGCGGTGCTACGCGATTGCCAGTACTGCGGTGATGCGCTTCCGTCCCTCGGGACAACTTCTTCGTTGCAGTCGCAATCCCGTCGAACCGCCTTGTGGGCCGTATAGACACGAGGCGCCTCCTGGGGTGGAAGGAGCGCGCCCCGAAGGCCCTTGCCAGGGCCCCTGATTAGCGGGAGCGAGGCCATCATGCCCTTGGGAAAAAGACCCTGTCAAATGTTTTGTAGTGCTTTTTTGTACTTACTACATCTTTGGTCTAATGCGACTTGGCAGTCAGTTTCAAGGCCTTTGGTCGAAGCCTTGAATTGCCTGGGATCAGTCGACAAGGTCGACTTTGACACGCAATGTCATGTTTTCACCCCGTTGGGTGCTGTACGTGTGGCTTGACGCGCTGCGGTCGGCTTGGCTCTGCTGGTTGAACCCCGCCAGGGTGATCCACTCGCCGAGCTTACCCGTGACTGTCGTGTCGGTACTTTGTACTTTCACTACATCTGCACGTTCATGGCTGATACGGTCATTATTGCTGCTTATTTGCAGACGAACCGTTTCGCCGCTCAGGCTCGGGGTTACGTAGAAGCCTTGGGTCACGTTGCGGTATTCGGTGTTGCTTTGAATGCGCCCATAGCCGTCTGTGCTGGTGCTGGTAATGGGGATGCTCTGGCCCACCTGGATCAGTGCCGGTTGCCCTTCGCTGGCTTGTACCTGTTGCATGCCGCCGTCGCGGTTGCTGGTGCCGTAGTGAATGACGCGTGCGTTGCCGCGGTTGTCCTGGAAGTTGCTGTCGTTGTTGTCGACGCTGATCAGCAGGCGCTTGGGCGCGGTGTCCAGCTGTTGCAGCAGGGCGCGCAGGTCGTCGATGCGCTCGGGGCTGGCGTTGACGATCAGTTTGTTCTCGAAGGCGCTGACCGTGCCGTCCTTGCCGATGAAGGCCTGCAGGGCGGGCAGCAGTTCGGCGCTGCTGCGATGCTGAAGTGGCACCACCTCGGTGGCGGCATGGGCGGTGAGGCTGGCGACCAGCAACAGGGAGGTGAAAAGGGGGCGTAGCGGCATGTCCATGATCTCCGCAGGTGGAATCAACATGATGGCAAATTTGCTGACTTTTTGCCGGATCTGGATCACGCCGGCACTGTTGCGGACGGTCGTATTATCCTGGTTTATCTTGTAGGCTATAAATTATAGTAGGCAAGATAATTGAGGTTAATTGCATGTCTCCCGTTCGCCCGCTCCTACGCCGTAATCAGTTGGCCACCGCACTGGCCCAAGACCTGGCCGGCGAGTCGTTGGTCGATTACAGCTCGGGCATGTTCCTGGCCGCGCCCCGGCGTACGGGCAAGAGCACCTTCCTCAACAACGACTTCATACCGGAATGCGTACAGCGCGGCTGGCTACCGGTTTACGTCGACCTGTGGTCGGATCGCGACGCCGCCCCTGCGCAGCTCATCAGCGGCGCCATCGGTACTGCGCTGGCCAGATTCGAAGGTGCGCTGGCCAGGACCGCGAAAAAGGCCGGTATCGACAAGATCAACCTGCTGCGCACCCTGAGCTGGGATTTCACCCGCCCGCAACTGCCTGCGGGGACTACCCTGGCCCAGGCGCTTGCCGTGTTGCATCAAGTATCAGGGCAGTTGGTAGTACTGATCATCGACGAGGCTCAGCACGCCCTTAACAGCGAAGATGGCCTTAATGCGATGTTCGCGCTGAAAGCCGCGCGTGACCACCTTAACCGTGGCGACCGTCCGGACGGCTTGCGCCTGGTGTTCACGGGCTCTAGTCGCGACAAGCTGGCCAACCTGGTACTCAAGAGCAAGCAGCCATTCTTTGGTGCCAGCATCACGCCATTTCCGTTGCTGGGGCGTGAATATGTCGAATTCATCACCGCCTTGTGGAACCGTCGCCTGGCCGACAGTAACCAGTTCAAGGTAGAGGACCTGGCATACGCGTTCGAATTGGTCGGCCGGCGCCCGGAAATGCTCAACAAACTGTTGGCCGAAGTTAGCGTCGGCCTGGGTGAGGCGGGCAACCTGGGTGAACTGCTGCGCAATGGGGCGCTGAACCATCAAGCTGGGGTGTGGAGTGACTACGAAAGCGCTTGGAACGAACTTACGCCGTTGCAGCAGGCCGTGCTAGAGGTCATGGCCGAGCGCACGCTGGGCCGGCAGCCGTTTTCCCCGTTTACCGAGCAAACCCTGGTTGAGGTCAGCCGCAAGCTGGAGCAGGCCCAGGCGGTAGCCAACGTCAACACGGCAAACGTACAGAAGGCCCTTGATGCCCTGCGCGACAAGGAGCTGGTATGGAAGGCCAATCGTGGCGAGTACGCGTTGGAGGATACTTCCATGGCCGAATGGCTCGCCCGCGACCAGGCAGTTGTCAGCCACAGGTGAACCTTTGAGGTGCCCCGTAAGTCGCACTCACAGGGAGCGCGTGGGGTGATTGCATGAAGGGTGTCCTGATCTTGCTGTTGTGGCTTTGCAGTCTTGGTGCACAGGCTGCAGCGGACACGCTGCGCATCAAGCAGCTGCAGCGTTGCGGCGACTTGTTCAGCGATAGCCAGCAGCGATGGTGCCTGCGTGTCGAAGGGCTCCGGGCAAATCTGCCAACGGTATGGCTCGGCGGTACGCGGCTGTCAGAAGCCGACATCGAGCGCCAAGGTGACCGGCTAACGTTGAAACTGGCGAGAGAAGCCCAGCGCAGCGCCCCGCTCTGGCTGGCCGATGGCGGCCGCACCAGCAACCCGGTATGGCTGAGCCGCCAACGCAGTCATGTGATCGCCGCAGGGCCCGATGAAGTGGCGAAGAACATGGACGGCCTGACCACCTATGTCGATCTGGTCAGCTTGTTGATCGAAGAAAAATACGACGGCCTCGGCGAGGCCCGGCGCATCGCCGGTAAATACGGCGCCCAGGTTGTCGGTGCCATACCGCCGCTGAATGTCTACCAGCTGCGCTTGCCGGTAGAGGACCTGGTGCAGCGCGATGCGATGGTCCTGCGCATGGGTAGTGAAGTCAGCGTGGATGCCGTGATTGTCGAAGAATCCGCCCCCGAGCGCGGGGAGGAGGGCAATGGGCGCGGCACCCGGGCCATCGACCAGGCGGACGAATGGGCCGCCAACCGCTTCATGGACGCGCTGTATTTCTACCGGCGCCGGATTGCCGCCTCTGGCTTGCCGGTGAAGCCCGTGCGGGTCGGGGTAATCGAGCGCGAAGTGGACTTTGACGCCCCGGGGTTCAGCCATTATCGAGGGGGCTGCGAACAAGGCCAGACATGCCTCTACGCTCGCGACGGTAACCGCCCGGCAAGCCACGGCAGCCACGTCGCAGGCATTCTCGCTGCGCAGGGTGAGGGCTTTTTGCCGGGGCTGGGCAAGCACAGCCCTGGCTTCGAGGTGATGGTAGAGCGCAACTCGGATGCCGGTATCACCGCCAACATCGCTGCCTCGGTGAACCTGGTCGAAGATGGCGTGCGGGTGCTGAACTGGAGCTGGGGCATTCACCGGGTCGGGGCACGCAATGTGAAGGGTGATGAGGTCGATTCGCTGGTGCGCTCCGGGCTGGCAATGAGTGGCTACGAGGAGTTGCTTGAGGAGTTCTTCCTCTGGCTGCGCAAGGAGCACCCTGATGTGGTGGTGGTGAATTCGGCGGGCAATGGTGCGTCCTGGTCGGGGACCGATGAATATCGCCTGCCTTCGTCATTCATCACCGAACAATTGCTGGTGGTGGGCGGGCATCAGCGCAGTGGCAAGGCTACGGCAGTTGAGGCCCACGATCATGTGCGCAAGCGTCACAGTTCCAATATCGACATGCGCGTGGATGTCAGTGCTGCTGCCTGCATACGCCCCGTGTCTGCCGAGGCTGCGCATTGCGGCACGTCGTACGCAACACCCTTGGTGACTGCCACTGTGGCGACGATGCTGTCGATCAACCCGGCACTTACCCCGGAACAGGTGCGCATGTTGTTGCGGCGCAGTGCCTTGACCCTGGGCGCCGAACAGGATTTCGAAGCGATGGATGCCGAAGACCTGACGGCGCCGATCCTGCCCTCAGAGCGTGGTGGCCGCCTGAACGACCCGGACCTGGGCCGTTCGGCGCGCCTGGACATGCAGCGTGCGCTGGACCTGGCCGTGCAGAGCCTGGAACGGGTGCGTTGAGCGGTGGCCGCTGTCAGACAAATTCCGTAACATCGCGCCCCTCGTTTTTCTAACGTCCGTCAGGACTGCACCACAGGAAGCCCATGAAGCCCGCCCGACTACGCGCCGACCTGCTCGCCGGCCTCACCACCTCGTTCGCCTTGGTCCCCGAGTGCATCGCCTTTGCCCTGGTGGCCCACCTCAACCCGCTGATGGGCCTGTATGGCGCGTTCATCATTTGTACCCTGACGGCGCTGTTCGGCGGGCGGCCGGGGATGATCTCCGGCGCTGCCGGTTCGATGGCGGTGGTGATCGTCGCCTTGGTGGTGCAGCACGGCGTGCAGTACCTGCTGGCCACGGTGCTGCTGGGCGGTGTGGTGATGATCCTGTTCGGCCTGCTGCGTCTGGGCAAACTGGTGCGCCTGGTGCCATACCCGGTCATGCTTGGCTTCGTAAACGGCCTGGCCATCGTCATCGCCATGGCTCAGCTGGAGCATTTCAAGGACGGCGAACACTGGCTCAGTGGCACGCCGCTGTACCTGATGATCGGCCTGGTGGCGCTGACCATGGCGGTGGTTTATGTGCTGCCGAAACTGACCCGCGCGGTGCCGCCGGCCTTGGTGGCGATCCTCGGTGTTGGCCTGGTGGTGTACGTGCTCGGGCTGCCTACCCGCACCCTGGGCGACATGGCGCACATCGCCGGTGGCCTGCCGGGGCTGGCGCTGCCGGATGTGCCTTGGAATCTGGAAACCCTGAAGATCATCGCCCCCTACGCGGTGCTGATGGCCATGGTCGGCCTGCTGGAAACCCTGCTCACCCTCAACCTGACCGACGAAATCACCGAGAGCCGTGGCTTCCCGGACCGCGAGTGTGTGGCATTGGGCGCTGCGAACATGGTGTCGGGCCTGTGCGGCGGCATGGGCGGCTGCGCGATGATCGGGCAGACGGTGATCAACCTCAGCTCCAATGGCCGGGGGCGGTTGTCGGGGGTGGTGGCCGGGGTGATGATTCTGCTGTTCGTGCTGTTCCTGTCGCCGCTGATCGAGCGTATTCCACTGGCGGCGCTGGTCGGAGTGATGTTCGTGGTGGCCCAGCAGACCTTTGCCTGGGCGTCGTTGCGGGTGTTGCACAAGGTGCCGGTGAATGATGTGCTGGCGATCGTTGCGGTGACTGTGGTCACGGTGCTGACCGACCTGGCCATGGCGGTGCTGTTCGGTATCATCATCGCGGCGCTCAACTTTGCCTGGCAGCATGCGCGGGAGCTGTATGCCGACACCCATGAGGACGCGGAGGGCGGCAAGTGTTATCAACTGCATGGCACGCTGTTCTTTGCCTCGACCACCTCGTTCCTCAACCAGTTCGACACGGCCGGGGACCCGGCCCAGGTCACGCTGGATTGCCAGCATTTGAGCTTTGTCGATTATTCGGCCGTTGCGGCGCTGAAAACCCTGCGCGAGCGCTATGCCAAGGCGGGCAAGCATTTGCGCGTGGTGCATTTGTCGGAGCGGTGCAAGAAGCTGTTGAAGCGGGCGGGCGAGCAGCATTGAAAACTGTTGCGGTCTGTGCCGGCCTCTTCGCGGGTAAACCCGCTCCTACAGGGGGGCGCACAATGTTTGGGCCTGCGGCCATCCTGTAGGAGCGGGTTTACCCGCGAAGAGGCCGGCACAGGAGAACCGCTTACTCCCCGCGGCTCTTCTTGACGATGCCATCGGCAATGCTCGCCGGGGCCTCGGCATAGCGGGTGAACTCCATCGAGAAGCTGGCCCGGCCCTGGGTCATCGAGCGCATCGAGGTGGCGTAGCCGAACATTTCACCCAACGGCACTTCGGCACGTATCACCTTGCCAGCCGGTGTTTCATCACCGTCCTGGATCATGCCGCGACGTCGGCTCAAGTCGCCGAGGATGTCGCCCTGATATTCCTCCGGCGTCACCACCTCTACCTTCATCACCGGCTCCAGCAACACTGCGCCGCCTTTCTGCGACAACTGCTTGGTGGCCATTGACGCGGCGATCTTGTAGGCCATCTCGTTTGAGTCGACATCGTGGTACGAGCCGTCGAACACGGCGGCCTTGAGGTTGATCAGTTGGTAGCCGGCAAGCACGCCGTTCTTCATTTGCTCCTCGATACCCTTCTGGATGGCCGGGATGTACTCGCGGGGTACCACGCCGCCGACGATCTCATTGATGAACTCCAGGCCTTCTTTGCCTTCATCACCGGGGGCGAAACGGATCCAGCAATGGCCGTATTGGCCACGGCCACCGGACTGGCGCACGAAACGCCCCTCGATCTCGCAGGTATTGCGGATTTTTTCCCGGTAGGCCACCTGCGGCTTGCCGATGTTGGCCTCGACGTTGAACTCGCGGCGCATGCGGTCGACGATGATGTCCAGGTGCAGCTCGCCCATGCCCGAGATGATGGTCTGGCCAGTCTCTTCATCGGTACGCACGCGGAATGAGGGGTCTTCCTGGGCCAGCTTGCCCAGCGCGATGCCCATTTTTTCCTGGTCGGCCTTGGTTTTCGGCTCTACTGCGACGGAAATCACCGGGTCGGGGAAGTCCATGCGTTCGAGAATGATCGGTTTGTCCATGTCGCACAGGGTGTCGCCGGTGGTCACGTCCTTCATGCCGATCAGTGCGGCGATATCGCCGGCACACACGTCCTTGATTTCGGCACGCTGGTTGGCATGCATCTGTACCATGCGGCCGATGCGTTCCTTCTTGCCTTTGACCGAGTTGAGTACCGCATTGCCTGAACTGAGCACGCCGGAATAAACGCGGGCGAAGGTGAGGGTGCCGACGAACGGGTCGGTGGCGATCTTGAAAGCCAGTGCCGAGAACGGCTCTTTGTCGTCGGCGTGCCGTTCCAGGTGCTTTTCTTCATCATCCGGGTCGGTGCCGCGGATGGCAGGAATTTCCGACGGGGCGGGCAGGTAGTCGATCACCGCGTCGAGCATCAGCGGCACGCCCTTGTTCTTGAACGATGAGCCGAGGATGGTGGGCACGATTTCGTTGGCAATGGTGCGCTGGCGCAACCCGGCCTTGATCTCTTCGATGCTCAGCTCCTCGCCATCGAGAAACTTCATGGTCAGCTCGTCATTGGCCTCGGCCGCAGCTTCGATCATGTGCGCGCGCCATTCGTCGGCCAGAGCCTTCAGTTCGGCGGGGATTTCTTCTTCGCGGTAGCTGGTGCCCTGGTCGGCATCGTTCCAGTAGATGGCCTTCATCTTCACCAGGTCGATCTGGCCCATGAAGTTTTCTTCGCTGCCGATGGCCAGCTGGATGGGCACCGGGTGGTGCCCCAGACGTTGATCGATCTGCTTGACCACGCGCAGGAAGTCGGCCCCCTGGCGGTCCATCTTGTTGATGTAGGCCAAGCGTGGCACGTGGTACTTGTTGGCCTGGCGCCAGACTGTCTCGGACTGCGGCTCGACGCCGTCCGCGCCGCTGAAAACCACGACCGCGCCATCGAGCACGCGCAATGAGCGCTCCACCTCGATGGTGAAATCGACGTGGCCTGGGGTGTCGATGATGTTGAAACGGTACTTGTGGGCGAACTGCTTGGTCGAGCCTTGCCAGAATGCTGTGGTCGCCGCCGAGGTGATGGTGATGCCGCGTTCCTGCTCCTGGGCCATCCAGTCCATGGTCGCCGCGCCATCGTGCACTTCGCCCATCTTGTGGTTGACCCCGGTGTAGAACAGGATCCGCTCGGTGGTCGTGGTCTTGCCGGCATCCACGTGGGCGACGATGCCGATATTGCGGTACAGCTCGATGGGCGTTGTGCGGGCCATGGCGGACTACCTGTGGGTGGACGGATTCCACCAAGTTAGCAGACCGGTGGAATCCTGCCCTGCCACCGGGCCGTCAGTCGGCCTGGGCTTGCAGCATCCACTGGCCATCCACTTCACGGGCCAGGCCGCTGGCCGGCAGCAAGGCCAGCAGGCGCGTGTGCAGGGCGGCCTCGGTGAAGGTCTTGAGGGTGGTCAGGTCCAGCGCGCCGACCAGGTTGAGATCAGCCTTGGTGTACGACAGCCAGGCTTTTTTCAACACCTGGGCGACGTCGCTGCCGGCGGTGGTGGCGAACCGGCGGTGCCACTGGCGGCCTTCGAAGGTGAAGTTATGTGCGTGGCTGTAGGTGCTTTGGTCGGCGCCTTCTACGCAGCGGTGGCAGCGGCATGGGCCCTCGCCGAAGGCATTGCGCAGGTAGCTGTTGAAGTCCACGACGGGCTTGAGGGACAGGCGTTTGTCGACTTCGAACAGGTCGGCGATCAGGGGTTCTTCGGCGCTCACTCGGGATCCTCGTGTGGTGTGGCGTGCATCGGCGGGCACCCTAACAGATCGGGGCATTCAGATCACCTGTTGCAGGCCCGGCTCTTCCCAGGCAGACCCGCCCCTCACAGGTGCCCTGCATACCCCAAGCAACATGCGATCGCTGTGGGAGCGGGCGTGCCCGCGAAGAGGCCAGTAGAGACAACAGAGACGGCCTGCCGTACTCTACGCGCCCGTACGCCTATACACCCACCGAGGTAACCCCGTTTGAGCACCAAGTACCCGTACATCGCCACTGTGACCATCAGCGCCGAAGACCGTGGCGGAGATACCGAGGCTTCGGAAAACCCCAAGATGTGCGTGGGCCTGGAAGCGGTGACCGAAACCCTGAAGAAGGTGCATTTCGTCGGTACGCTCGCGGCCCCTGAGAAACCGGCCACGCACATTTGCGTGACCCTGCAGAACGGCCTGACCTATTACGGCCCGATCGTCAACGGCCATGCCGAACTGGAAGGCGGCTGGATCGCCTTCGAGTCCGACATGCTTACCCCGGAAGAACTCGGCCTGTAAGCCTCAGTTCAGTTCTGCCAGGCACTGCTCGAGGATATCCAACCCCTCCTCGAGCACCTCGGCCTCGATAGTCAGCGGTGCCAGCAGGCGAATGATGTGCCGCGCCTTGCCGCTGGGCATCAGCAGCAGGCCCCTGGCTCGGGCGGCCTCCATCACCTTGGCCAGTTGTGCCGGTGCCGGGCTGCCATCGGCATTGGCGAACTCGATCCCTCGCATGGCGCCCACGCCGGTCAGGCGGCCGATGTACGGGCTCAGGCCCGAAGCCTTCCAGCGCTCATAGCGGCTGACGATGGCCTGTTCCTGCCGTTCACCCCAGGTTGCAAGGTTTTCGTCGGTCATCTGCGCCAGGCTGGCCAAGGCCGCCGCACAGGATATCGGGTTGCCCGAATAGGTGCCACCCAGGCCGCCCTTGGGCAGCGCCGCCATCAATTCCTTGCGCCCGACCACTGCACCCAGCGGCATACCGCCAGCGATGCTCTTGGCCAGCAACAGCAGGTCGGGCTCGATGCCCAGGCGCGGAAACGCGAAGCGCTGGCCGGTGCGGCCGAAGCCCGACTGGATCTCGTCGATGATGATCAGGATGCCACGCTCGTCGCAGAAGCGGCGCAGGGCCTGGGCGAAGGCCGGGTCCAGGGCAAGGAAGCCGCCTTCACCCTGCACGGGCTCGAAGATGAACGCCGCGACGTCCTCCACCGCCAGCTCGACGCTGAACAGGCGGTCCATGGCCTTGAGCGCTTGCTCGCAGGTAACTCCGGTATCCGCGCTGGGGTAGGGCAGGTGATACACCGGCCCGGGCAGTTCGCCGACCCGCTGCTTGTAGGGGGCGACCTTGCCATTGAGGTTCAGGGTGGCCAGGGTGCGGCCATGGAAGCCGCCGTCGAACGCGATGATGGCGCGTTTGCCGGTGGCGCCACGGGCCACTTTCAGGGCGTTTTCCGCCGCTTCCGCGCCGCTGTTGGTGAGCATGCCGGCCAGTGGGTAGCTGACTGGCACAAACTGGCTCAGTTGCTCCATCAGGGCCAGGTACGGGCCGTGGGGGGCCGCGTTGAAGGCGTAGTGGGTCAGGCGGGTGGCCTGAGCCTGGATGGCCTCGACCACAGCGGGGTTGCAGTGGCCCAGGTTGAGCACGCCGATACCGCCGACGAAGTCGATGTAACGTTTGCCGTCAGTGTCCCAGACTTCGGCATTACGGCCATGGGAAAGTGTGATCGGGTGAACGATGGCAATGGATTGGCTGATACTTTCCTGGTTCATGGGGCACGCGGACCTTGTTCGAGTTTCTTATTATCCAAGCGTGTCGGCGGGTTATTCCGCAAACGAATTATTCGATTGCGATCATTCCATGGATTCGTGATCTAGCCGGTTTTTTGGGTTGGCTGTGCCGGCCTCTTCGCGGGCAAGCCCGCTCCTGCCAGAGGCCGGGGCAGGTCAAATCAATCGCCTTCAGCCACCCGCTCCCGGATCCACTGCACGAAGGCCCTGATCTTGGGCACTTCGGCCGCATGCTCGGCATGCGCGATGAAGTGCCTCCCGTTGCTTGCCACAGGGTGGTCCCAGGCCACCACCAGCTTGCCTTCGCTCAGCTCTTCGGCCACCAGATAGCGGGGAATCAGGGCTATGCCGCAGCCGGAGATGGCCGCGCGGATACACAGGTAGAACGTGTCGAAGCGCGGCCCGTGGTAGCTGTTCTGGCTATGCAACCCAAGCCCCAGGAACCATTCATGCCAGGCCTCCGGCCGCGACACGCATTGCAACAGGCGGTGCTCAGTCAGCGCCTGGGCGCTGTCGAAACGGTGGCTGGCCAGCAGCTGCGGGCTGCACACCGGCACCACTTCTTCGCTGAACAACTCGATGCAGGTCGCCCCGGGCCAGGTGCCCTGGCCGAAGAAAAAGGCGACGTCCGCCTTGGCCTGTACCAGGTCGAATGGCTCCAGCTCGTTGCGCACATCCAGGTGAATGCGTGGGTAGCGGTCACCAAAACCCTTGAGCCGGGGCACCAGCCAGCGGGCGCCGAAGGTCGGCTGGGTGGCGATGCGCAGCACTTCGGTTTCGTCGCCGTAGCTGAGGATGTAGCGGCTGGATATGTCGATCTGGGTGAGGATCTTGTTCACTTCGGTGAGGTACAGCGCGCCGGCCGGGGTCAGGTGCAGGCGCCGGCGAATGCGCTGGAACAGCGAGTGCGAGAGCATGTCCTCAAGCTGCGCGACCTGCTTGCTGACGGCGCTCTGGGTCAGGTGCAGTTCCTGGGCCGCGCGGGTGAAGCTGAGGTGGCGAGCGGCCGCTTCGAAGCACTGAAGGGCGGTGGTCGAAGGCATCAGGCGTTTGGACATGACGGGCGAATACCGAGCAAAAAAGGAAGGAGTTCATTCCATAAAGGAATTATGTGGTTCGAAAAGGTCGTTTGTTGACCCCGGCCTATAGATTAATACTGACCTGGATCAACGATTACAACCGGTCATGCGAAGAGGAGGTCAATACCCGCTTCGGTCCTCTGCAAAACAACAACAACACACATCAGAAATTTATAAGAATTCTGCTCAGACCTTCAGCCGCTTTGCTGCGGCCGACCCATTCGAGGGTTCTTCATGGCTTCGCAAGACAACAAGAAACAGCGCTCACTGCAGCACGGCCTGACTTCCCGTCAGGTTTCCATGATCTCCATTGCCGGCATCATCGGCGCCGGGCTGTTCATCGGGTCCTCCAACGCCATTGCCACCGCCGGCCCGGCCATCCTCATCTCCTACGCCATGACTGGCCTGCTGGTCTTGCTGGTGATGCGCATGCTGGGTGAAATGGCCATCGCAAACCCCAATAGCGGCTCTTTTTCCACCTACGCCTCGGAGGCCATCGGGCCTTGGGCGGGCTTTACCATTGGCTGGTTGTACTGGTGGTTCTGGGTGTTGATCATTCCGGTGGAGGCCATTGCCGGTGCTGACATCCTGCATGCCTACTTCCCTGGCGTGCCGTCCTGGCTGTTCGCTTTCCTGATCATGCTGGTGCTGTCGGGCACCAACCTGGTCAGCGTGAAGAACTTCGGTGCCTTCGAGTACTGGTTCGCGCTGGTCAAGGTGGTCGCGATCATTGGCTTCATCGGGGTCTGCACCTTGGCGGTGTTCGGCTTCTGGCCGCTGGCAGAGGTATCCGGGGTGAGCCGGCTGTGGGACAGCGCTGGTTTCATGCCCAATGGGTTCGGGACGGTGCTTGGGGGCGTGCTGATCACCATCTTCTCGTTCTTCGGTGCCGAAATTGTCACCATCGCGGCTGACGAAACCGCCAACCCGAAAGACAAGATTCGCCGCGCCACCAACCTGGTGGTGTACCGCATCGCCATCTTCTACCTGGCGTCGATCTTCCTGGTGGTGTCGCTGGTGGCCTGGAACGACCCCGGGCTCAAAGCGGTAGGGTCGTTCCAGCGTGTACTGGAAGTGCTGAACGTGCCGGGCGCCAAGTTGCTGGTTGACCTGGTGGTGCTGGTGGCGGTGACAAGTTGCATGAACTCGGGGCTCTACACGGCGTCGCGCATGCTCTATTCGCTGGGCGCGCGTGGTCAGGCGCTGAGCGTGACCAAGCGCATCTCCGGTTCCGGCGTGCCGACCGTGGCAGTGATCTTCTCCACCCTGGCGGGCTTCGCTGGCTGCTTCGTCAACTATGTGTTCCCGGGCAAAGTGTTTGGCTTCCTGCTGTCGACCACCGGCGCCATCGCCTTGCTGGTGTACCTGGTCATCGCCGTGTCGCAACTGCGCATGCGTGCCCGTGCCGAGCGTGAAGGGCGTCCGCTGGAACTGAAGATGTGGCTGTTCCCATGGCTGACCTGGCTGGTGATAGGCACCATCGTCATGGTGCTGGGCTACATGCTGTTCAGCGATGCCTATCGCTACGAAACGCTGATGACTGCCGGGGTGACCGCGTTCATTTTGCTGGTTTCGCTGACCCAGCGGCGTGCGAAGATGGTTGCCCAGACGGCCTGATGTTTCTGCTTTAATGGGGGCGTTGCGCGCCCCCATTCCAACAAGCACAGGAAGCGTATGACTGATCACACACTTTCCCTTCAAGCCCTCGCGGCCCCTGAGGGTACTTGCTATGGCTGCGGCTGTTCCCACCCCAGCGGCCTGCACCTGCAAAGCCACTGGGACGCCGACGGTGTTCACCTGGTGTGCCGTCACTCGCCCGACAGCACCTTCATTGGCTGGCCTGGCCTGGTTTACGGTGGCCTGCTGGCGATGCTGGTTGACTGCCACTCCAACTGGACGGCGATGGCCTACCACTACCGTAACGAAGGCCGAGAACCGGGCAGCCTGCCGCGTATCGACTGCGTTACCGGCACGCTCAACCTGACCTACCTGAAACCTACGCCGATGGGCGTCGAGCTGTTGCTCAAGGCGCGTGTCGAAGGCGAAGTGGGGCGCAAGAGCCGGGTCATCTGCGAAGTCTGGGCAGAGGATGTACTGACTGTGACTGCCGACTCCGTGTTTGTCCGCGTCGATACCGAAAAGCTCAAGCTCAAGGCCCACGGCCAGGCCTGAGCTGCCAACGCTGATGAGTGGTCGGTGATGGTCAGCGGCTGGGGATGTCTCTAGAGTGACAGGTTCATTCCCTTGGCAAGGTTGATCATGACCGAACTCAGTGCTTTCCCCATTACCCGCAAATGGCCCGCCAAACACCCCGAACGCCTGCAGTTGTACTCGTTGCCGACGCCCAACGGGGTGAAGGTGTCGATCATGCTCGAAGAGATTGGCTTGGCTTACGAGGCGCACAAGGTGAGCTTCGACAATGACGACCAATTGAGCCCCGAGTTCATCTCGCTCAGCGCGAACAACAAGATCCCCGCCATCCTCGACCCGAACGGGCCGGGCGGTCAGCCGCTGGCGCTGTTCGAATCGGGGGCGATCTTGCAGTACCTGGCGGAGAAGAGCGGCCAGCTGCTCAGCCAGGACCCCGCCCAGCGCTACCAGACCCTGCAGTGGCTGATGTTCCAGATGGGCGGCATCGGGCCGATGTTCGGCCAGGTCGGGTTCTTCCATTTCTTTGCTGGCAAGGAATATGAAGACAAGCGCCCGCGCGACCGCTATGTCAACGAGTCCAAGCGGCTGCTGGGCGTGCTGGATCGGCATTTGAAAGGTCGGCAGTGGATGGCTGAGGAATACAGCATCGCCGACATCGCCATCTTCCCTTGGGTGCGTAACCTGGTGGAGCGCTACAACGCCCGTGACCTGGTGGGCTTCGACCAGTTCAAGGAAGTGCAGCGCGTGCTGGCGAATTTCCTCGAACGGCCAGCCGTGCAGCGTGGCCTGAAAATCCCGGGCTGATCAACCTGTGTAGGGACAACTGCCTTGTGCAAACGTTGAAAGGCCTGCGCGGTCGCCCGTAGGAGCGGGTTCACCCGCGAAAGGGCCGGGCCTGCTGGCCAATCTCCACCCGCCGTTCACCGTTGCCGCCGCTACCGTATTCGCGGGTAAACCCGCTCCTACAGAAGGCGGCGTACGGGTTCAGAAGATGTGGTTCAGCAGCCAGTACAGGCTGCCAGCCAACAGCATTGCCGCTGGCAGGGTCAGCACCCAGGCCATCAGCAGATTGAACAAAGTGCGTTTCTGAATCCCCGACCCATTGGCCACCATGGCGCCGGCCACCCCCGAACTCAGCACATGCGTGGTCGACACCGGCAGCCCGAACATATCCGCCGCGCCAATGGTGCACATCGCCACCACTTCGGCCGATGCGCCTTGGGCATAGCTGAGGTGGGTCTTGCCGATCTTCTCGCCAACGGTGACTACAATACGTCGCCAGCCAACCATGGTCCCCAGCCCCAGCGCGATGGCTACAGCCACCTTCACCCACAACGGAATATAGCGGGTGGCGTCGTCCAGCTGGGCCTTGAACAACTGCACTTGGCTGCGGGTGTCGGCATCGAATGTCACCAGGTGGTTTTTCTCCATGAGGCGGATGGCTTCACTGGTCAGATACATGTCGTTGCGCACGTTGGCCATGGCTTCAGCCGGTACGCGCTTGAGCGAGCCATAGCCTTTGACCTCTTCGCCGATCATCCCGGTCAGCGCCGCCAACGCCGGTACCAGGTGCGGGCTGGCCTTGGGCTCGGCAATGAACAGGGTCAGTACCTGGCGCTGGTCAGCCGGGGCCGCTTGCGGGTCGCTGCGTACCAGTGCCTGGCGGGTCACCTCGGCGACAGCGGAAAACTGCAGGGCCTGCCCGTTGGGCATGGTCTTGTTCAGCGCATAAGCCATCGGCAGGGTGCCGACCAGAATCAGCATGATCAGGCCCATGCCTTTCTGGCCATCGTTGGAACCGTGGGCAAAAGAGACCCCGGTGCAGGTCAGAATCAGTAGGCTGCGGATCCACCACGGTGGCGGTGTCTGGCCTTCCGGTGCCTGGTACAGCGCCTTGCGTTTGACCAGCGCGCGCAGGGCCAGCAGCAACAGGGCTGCGCAAGCAAAACCAATCAGCGGTGAGAACAGCAGGGCATAACCCACCTTGCTGGCCTGGGCCCAGTCCACGCCGCTGGTGCCGTCACGCCCATGCATCAGCGCATTGGCCACGCCCACGCCGATGATCGAGCCAATCAGGGTGTGCGAGGATGATGCCGGCAGGCCCAGCCACCAAGTGCCAAGGTTCCAGATGATCGCCGCCAGCAGCAGGGCGAAGACCATGGCGAAGCCGGCCGAAGAACCCACCTGTAGAATCAGTTCTACCGGTAGCAAGGCGATGATGCCGAAGGCCACCGCGCCACTGGAAAAAAGCACGCCCAGGAAGTTGCACAGCCCAGACCACACCACTGCGACCGGCGCCGGCAACGAATGGGTGTATATCACGGTGGCTACCGCGTTGGCGGTGTCGTGGAAGCCGTTGACGAACTCGAAGCCCAGGGCAATCAGCAGCGCCAGGCCCAGCAGAAGGAACGGTGTGGCCGTGGTGATGACCGTACCGCTTGCGGTCACATCCTGCTTGAGGCTCCAGGCGGTGTAGGCGATACCAGCCAGCAGCAGGCTGAAGAACAACGTTAAGGTGGCACGCCCAGGTTTGTGGGAGAGCTGCGGGCGAGCGTCGTGTTTGGCCAGTAGTGGGCTGCTGGCCACTGACGGGGTTGCCATGGGGGCTCCGGTTGGCGTTGGGCGAAAGTGCCGAAGGCCTTGAGCATAGAAACAATTCGTAACCCGGCCGTGACCTCGATCAATGAATTATCTAGGCTCAAGACGGACGGTAATGGCAGGAGACACCCATGATTCGCTGCAAGCGTGTCTATGATGCGGTTGAGGATGAAGATGGCCAGCGTGTACTGGTCGACCGCCTGTGGCCGCGCAACAAACGCAAGGAAGACCTTCATGGGCAGTGGTTGCGCGAAGTGGCACCTTCGAACGAATTGCGTAAGGCGTTCCACCAGGGAGACGTGGATTTTGCCGGTTTTACCCAGCGTTACCAGCAAGCGCTGGCGGCCCACCCCGAGCACTGGTATCCGCTGCTGGACCTGGCCAGGAAGGGGACGCTGACATTGCTTTATGCCGGCAAGGACAGCGAGCACAACAATGCCCGGGTGCTGGCCGACTGGTTGGAAAACGAACTGGACAGGAGTGGCCCTGGCAGTTCGCCAGTTTGTTATGCCCAATGAGTGCGATGCGATGTTCTTACAGTTGATTCCCGCCCAAGACATCCACTGCACCTTCGCCCGCGACCTTACGCGCCGCGCCATGTTGCCCTACTACCGTGAATTCGACCTGCTGTGGATCGAGGACGCCTTCGACGCGGCCTGGGGCTGGCGCGAGCAGTGGCTGGTGATAGAAGGCGACACGCTGTTGGGTTTTTGCAGCCTCAGCCAGGACCGCCAGGCGCTGTTCATCCGCGAGTTGCACCTGTTGCCTGAGCACCGTGGGCGAGGGGTCGGTAGCTGGGTGCTGGAAGAACTGGCGCTGTGGGCCAGGCAGCGGCACCTTCCTCTGTTGCGGCTGATGGTGTTCCGCAGCAACCCGGCCCGCCTGCTGTACCAGCGTCACGGCTTCGTCGAAATGGGTGAAGACGAATGCTTTGTACGGATGCAGCGGGATATCAACGTAGTAGCTAAATGATGGCTTGTCGCGACCGCAGAGCATGGGCATAGTGGATCCACAGCTTTACGGCTGCCTGCAGGCGGGCAGGCCGTACTTGAGCAGATAAGGGAAAAGGAGAAGCCCCTATGAATGGAATCGGTATGCGGCTGCGGGAAGAACGTGAGCGGCTGGGTATGACCCAGCGTGTATTTGGCGATATCGGTGGGGTCGAGCCCAACGCTCAAGGCAAGTACGAAAGCGGTGAACGCACGCCGCGGCTAGATTACCTGGCGGCATTGGCGACCCGGGGCGTGGATGCGTTGTATGTCCTCAGCGGCCTGCGCACCCCGGCAGCGCACGAAGGTTTGAACACGGATGAGTCCGGTTTGCTGGGGGCTTTTCGGAAATTGCGGTCGGATGATCAGGCGGCGCTCTTGCACCTTTTGGGGCGGTTGGCCAACGACGCCAAGCCCCGGCAAATAGTGCGGCCGCTTACTGTCGAACGTCAGTCGTTTCTGAAGGAAGCAATGCGTTAGGCCCACCGTGAAAAATTTTGTTAAGGTGGCGGGATCCAATCGCCCTGCTGACGAGGTGTGTGCTTGATTAGGGTCTTAGTGGTCGATGATCACGATCTGGTACGAACCGGTATTACACGGATGTTGGCCGACATCGACGGCCTGCAGGTGGTGGGTGAGGGAGATTCCGGCGAGTCGGCACTGAAACTGGCCCGGGAGCTGAAACCGGACGTTGTGCTGATGGATGTGAAAATGCCCGGCATCGGCGGCCTGGAGGCCACCCGCAAACTGCTGCGCAGCCACCCTGACATCAAGGTAGTGGCGGTGACGGTGTGCGAGGAAGACCCGTTCCCCACACGCTTGTTGCAGGCCGGCGCTGCCGGCTACCTGACCAAGGGTGCAGGCCTTGACGAAATGGTCCAGGCCATTCGTCTGGCCTTTGCCGGCCAGCGCTATATCAGCCCGCAGATCGCCCAGCAGTTGGCGCTGAAACCGTTCCAGCCGCAGGGGTCTCCGTTCGACGCGTTGTCCGAACGGGAAATCCAGATTGCCCTGATGATCGTCGGCTGCCAGAAAGTGCAGATCATCTCCGACAAGTTGTGCCTCTCGCCCAAGACCGTCAATACTTACCGTTATCGGATCTTTGAAAAACTCTCGGTCACCAGCGACGTCGAACTGACCTTGCTGGCCGTTCGCCACGGTATGGTTGACGCAAGCCTGTAAAACCTCATGTCCCAAGTCTTTGATGCCAGCGCATTCCTGGCGACCTGCAGCGGTCGCCCGGGCGTTTACCGGATGTTCGACGGCGAAGCCCGGCTGCTTTACGTGGGCAAGGCCAAGAACCTGAAGAAGCGCCTGGCCAGCTATTTCCGCAAGACCGGCCTTGCGCCCAAGACCGCCGCGCTGGTTGCGCGCATCGCCCAGGTTGAAACCACCATCACCGCCAACGAAACTGAGGCGTTGCTGCTGGAGCAGAACCTGATCAAGGAGTGGCGGCCGCCTTACAACATCCTGCTGCGCGACGATAAGTCCTACCCCTACGTGTTTCTGTCCGATGGCGAGTTCCCGCGCCTGGGCATTCACCGTGGGGCGAAAAAGGCCAAGGGCCGTTACTTTGGCCCGTACCCCAGCGCCGGGGCCATTCGCGAAAGCCTCAGCCTGCTGCAAAAGGCTTTTTCTGTGCGTCAGTGCGAAGACAGCTACTACGCCAACCGCACCCGGCCATGCCTGCAGTACCAGATAAAACGCTGCAAAGGGCCCTGCACCGACCTGGTGACTGCCGAGGAATACGCAGAGGACGTTCGTCATTCGGTGATGTTTCTGGAAGGGCGTAGCCAGCAACTGGGCAATGAGTTGAACGCCGAGATGGAAAAGGCCGCCATGGCCCTCGATTTCGAAAAAGCCGCCGAGCTGCGCGACCAGATCGCCTTGTTGCGCCGCGTGCAGGACCAACAGTACATCGAGGGCGGCAGCGGCGATGTCGACGTCATCGCCGCCTTCGTCAACCCGGGTGGTGCCTGTGTGCACCTGATCAGCGTGCGCGGCGGGCGAGTACTGGGCAGCAAGAACTTCTTCCCGCAGGTGGGCATCGAGGAGGAGGTGGCCGAGGTCATGGCCGCATTCCTGTCCCAGTACTATCTGGGCAACGCAGAGCGCGAGCTACCCGGCGAGTTGATCGTCAATGTTGTTCACGAAGATTTCAACGCCATCACCGAAGCGCTGCACACGCTGCGTGGCCGCGAACTGACCATCAGCCACCGGGTGCGTGGCACTCGCGCCCGCTGGCAGCAACTGGCCGTGACCAATGCCGAGCAGGCGTTGAATGCCCGCCTGGCCAACCGCCAGCACATGGCTGCGCGCTTCGAAGCCCTGGCCGAAGTGCTGGGCCTGGATGAAGTGCCGCAACGCCTGGAATGCTACGACATCAGCCACTCCAGTGGTGAAGCTACCGTGGCCAGTTGCGTGGTGTTCGGCCCCGAAGGGCCGATCAAGTCCGACTACCGCCGCTTCAACATCGAAGACGTCACCGCAGGTGACGATTATGCGGCCATGCATCAGGCCCTGACCCGCCGCTATGGGCGCATCAAGGACGGCGAGGGCAAGCTGCCCGATGTGCTGCTGGTGGACGGCGGCAAGGGCCAGCTGAACATGGCCCGCGATGTGATGCAGGAGCTGGGCTTCACCGACCTCACCCTGTTGGGTGTGGCCAAGGGCGTCACACGCAAGGCGGGTTTCGAAACCCTGTACCTGAACGATGTGCATCACGAATTCACCCTCAAGGGCGATTCATCGGCGTTGCACCTGATCCAGCAGATCCGCGACGAAGCCCACCGCTTCGCTATCACCGGCCACCGGGCCCGTCGTGGCAAGGCTCGTCGAGTCTCCAGCCTTGAAGATGTGGCCGGGGTAGGGCCCAAGCGCCGCCGCGACCTGCTTAAACATTTCGGCGGCCTGCAGGAGCTCAACCGCGCCAGTATCGATGAAATCGCCAAAGCCCCCGGCATCAGTAAAAAGCTTGCCGAGTCGATTTATGCCAGCCTGCATAGCGAGTAGAATGCCGGGCTCAACTTGCAGCCAGTCGTACCGATGAATATTCCAAACCTGCTCACCGTTCTACGCGTCCTGCTCATTCCGTGCTTCATTCTGCTGTTCTACATGCCCTATCAGTGGAGTTACATGGCCGCCAGCAGCGTATTCGCCGTAGCCGCCGCCACCGATTGGCTGGACGGCTACCTGGCCCGTCGACTGCAGCAGAGCACGCCGTTCGGCGCCTTCCTCGACCCGGTGGCCGACAAGCTGATGGTGGCAGTGGCCCTGGTGCTGCTGGTGCAGACCCACGCCAACTTCTGGCTGACCCTGCCGGCGGCGGTCATCATCGGCCGCGAGATCGTGGTGTCTGCGCTGCGCGAGTGGATGGCTGAGCTAGGCGCGCGGGCGCATGTGGCGGTGTCCAACCTCGGTAAGTGGAAGACTGCGGCGCAGATGCTGGCGCTGGTGATCCTGCTGGGCAACCCGCCGGTGGTGACCTTCTGGGTGATCCTGGGCTACGGGCTGCTGCTGGTGGCAGCGGGGCTGACGCTGTGGTCGATGGTGCACTACCTGCTGGCCGCCTGGCCGCACCTGCGCGAAGGCTCGGAAAAAAAATAAAAGTTTTTTGAATCAAGGGGTTGACGCTGTTTTAGAAATCGCTAGAATGGCACCCATCACGACGCGGGAATAGCTCAGTTGGTAGAGCACGACCTTGCCAAGGTCGGGGTCGCGAGTTCGAGTCTCGTTTCCCGCTCCAAATAAAGATCTACAGGTTTCAGTCGAAGTCTGTAAGTCGTTGAAAAAAGGCCCTTCGGGGCCTTTTTTCGTTCGAATGCATTCTGCCTCAATACCCCGCCCTCCACGAAATTCAAGTACAAACACCACAACGCGGCGCCCTGGCCGTGACGTCGTGTGCTACCTGGACATATCGCTGATCACGTCAGCGGGCATTTCAAAGATCTCGGGTGCGCTCAACAGGTCCACTGCGGACAGCAAGGCATCGGGATCGATTGGGTCTTCCAGGATCAGGGTGTGCTGGGTGTGATTGTCGGTCAGGCGCAACGTGGGGGTGGCGTTGAATCCGTTCTCCAAGGCTTGCGCTTTTTGCGTGTCCACGACTTGGGCAGCCCGTTCGCCGGCCAGGCAGCGTTGCAGGGACGGGCCGATGTCCGGATAGTCGTGTCCAGCAGCCAACCCACGGCCGTTGCCTTGAGCATGCAGGTAGACCCAGAGCACCGCCCCCCAAACGCCTTCGCGCCCCCCACGCTGGCCCATGCATTCGATCAGTCGCGCTTCCCGACTTGCGGCCGGTTCATGCTGGGGGAGGGGCAGGTGACGCCAGGCCAGGTTGACGTGATCGTTGGTGACGATCCAGCGTTGCAGTTGCGGTAGGTAGGCCTGGCAGCGCGGGCATTCGAGGTCGGCGTAGAGGGTGATGGTGAAGCGCGCTTCGGGGTTGCCGTAGATCTGCTGCGGGCCATCATCGGCGGTGGAACGAAAAGGTAGCGGCAGCCACCAGCACAGTGCCAAAACCGCGGCTGCGAGCCAGCCGCAGGCCCACTTTAGGTTGGTTGCACTCATCCGTTTGCGCATGTTGTTGCTCCTGGCAATTCCAGATCGAACGGCTCGAAACCGGTGCGCCGTTTCCATCCTGAGTCATGCGGAGGGCGGCATCGAGTCCACTGATGCCGAGTTGCTGCATGAGGCTATGACGCTGGCTTGCTCTTCAGGTTCCGTCATCGCCAGTGCCAGATATGAACGGGTGGCACGGTGCGGAACAACGGCTACTCCTTTGTTTCAACGATGGACGCTGTGGGGTTGAACGCTTTCGATAGAAGTGGCGCCGCGGCGGTTTGGAAGAAAATTCACACAATGTCCCTCTACCCCTTGAAACGCATGGCCTGCAGGCAGCATGCGTCAGCGCAGGTGCAAGGCTGAACCTGGAAGCCCTGCTCAATCAGCCTGCTTTTCTGAGCTTCGGTTTTGCTGGCGAGGGGATTCACGGTTTGATTCCTCAGGTAGGCCAAGGCGAATCGGGCAAGCGGCTGAAGCGTTACTCTCTGGTCCTGTTGCCTTGTCTTGCGTATCTGGATTGACGCACGAATCAACGGATTTTCCAGGCGATGACGGGGCAAACTGGCGCAGGATGGTGGGTTCGTACAGCGCTTCCTCCATCGCCGAATGACCATTTTGCTCACGAGGGCTTGGTTTCAGAGAATATTTTTTCAATCTCTCTCGTGTATTGTCGGGGGGCTGGTATTCGAATTTTTGTTAGGTAGTGCCATCTTCAGTGCACTTGCTGACAAGCCGGCCGATTGCGTCCCGCTCGAAGTCATGGCGGATGGCGGTCGTTCGTTTCGGGCATTTTATACATGCCCCGAGATGGGCTGGCGAGTCGTGGTGCCTTACGATTTTTTTTAGCGGGGTAGCGACGAAATAGGTTCGGAAGTTTTAACCTGGTACTGCTCCATTTTGTAGTAGGTGGGGTTCATGAGTCGCATACGTTTCTTTGGGAATATTTCTAGGGACTCGCGAACGTACGTAGTTCATGTGGCTATGAGAACTGCCAAAACCCTGCGATTATGATTCCGGTATCGTTATTTCTATACAAGTAAAGTGAGCCATATCCGAATATATAGTTTCCGCTAATTAAGTTGTCTGGATAATAATCTTCATCAATTTGTATGAAAAAGCTGTAATTATCTCTTCTCAGGTCGTTATAGTAGAATGGTTCGTCTTGTATTAACAAGGGGGTCTCCGCTCGAGTTATAAAGTTAAACTCATCCGAGGCTACTTCGCAATAGTCTGTAATGTATGATTTGTTAAGGTGCTTTATCGTATGGTTTTCGTTTTCGCTTTCTTCTGAGAAGTCGTGGGAGAATACTTTTATTGAGCAGTTGGGGTATATATTTTTGTCAATCATGTTTGAGTAATCTTTCGGGATTAAAACTGATATATACTTATTTTTGTCGTCAGGGTTTTGGAATGATGCGTAGAAATTATAGTTTTCAAAACTTTGCTCCATGCCTGTGAGGATGGTCGGAATGTTTCCTCCGATCCTGCCAGTTTTCTTGTCGAATGAATTTTTATCAATTTTGGCGATTAGGTTGTTTATGGGCATTTTGTTAATCCATGTTTGTTAGTGAATTTTATTGATTTTTGTCTGAGTTCCATTGCTTTTTCGGTGGCAAATATTTTAGCGTTTTGAGGGTCCCAGCCTCTGTTTTTACTAGATCCTCGTATATGCCTCTGCGTGTTATTGCAGTGTTTCTATTTATGTTTTGTATTGCGCTCTGTTTTTTCAAAGTCTCCGGGTTGTGTAGGCTGTACTTTGCTTGTGGCTTCGATATGTTTTTGTGCATTGTGTTTTCTTGTAATGCTATTGCTGGATTTGTATTTGCAATACCTGACTTTCTGTTTGTTATAAATTGGTGATTTTTTAACCAGGCATTTTGTAGTAACTCATGAGCGGTCCAGATAGTCAGGCCACTAGAGTCAGTTAGCTGCTCTGGTAGACCTGCCAAGTTGGTGTGAAAGTAATGTGTCGTTTCACTACCCAATTTTCCGTCAATGCGTGCTAGCGGCTCATAGCTGTCCGGAGTGGCATACACATACAAGCTAGCCAGCCCGCTCTGCACCTCTTGAAGCAAGCGCAACCCTTGCCAGTGAAACAACACCCGCCTACGCGGCTCTGGATAGTCCCTCTGATAAACCTCCTTGCTGATCCGCCTCCCCAGCGGGTCATAGGCAAACACCACCCGCTCACGCTCGCCGCTGCGGTACTGCTCCACGCAAACCAGCCGCTGTTCGGCGTCATATTCGAAATACTGCACCCAGTTGCTGCCGATCCGCTTCTCGCACAACCGTCCAAAGCGGTCGTAGCGATAGCGCTTGTCCTGATAAACCAACACCCGGTTGTGCTTGATCAGGCCGTTTAGCTTGGGGCCGTCGAACAGGTTACCTATGTGCCCTCGCCTGACGAGCAGCCGCCGCTGTCCGACAACGCCCCGCCGACACGGACGGCTGCCATCCGCCATGACTTCGAGCGGGACGCCATCGGCCGGCTTGTCAGCAAGCGCACTGAAGAGGGCACCACCGACTACCGCTACGACGCGGCCGACAATCTGCTGTCCATCACCTTCACTGACAACAAAGGAGAAAAACAGCAACTCGACTACACCTACGACGCCAACGGGCAACTGCTCAGCGAAACCAACAGCGCTGGCTTGCTGCAGTACCGCTACGACGAACTGGGCAACCTGCAGACGCTAGTCCTGCCCGACCAACGCGAACTCAACCACCTGTACTACGGCAGCGGGCACCTGCACCAGATCAACCTGAACGGCCGGGTGATCAGCGATTTCGAGCGCGATGCGGTGCACGACGAGGTCCTGCGGACCCAGGGCAAACTGGTCACCCGCACACGCTACGACACCAGCGGTCGCCTGGCCGGCAAGGCTATTCACTACCGCGACGCCCCGGTTGAAGTGCTGCCGCTGCTGGACAAGGCCTATCGCTACGATGCCAGCGACAACCTGATTGCCGAGGTACTGACCCAGACACAGCGCCGTGGGATGACAAACGCCGCCAATGACGAAAACGCGCATCTCGAACAGATCATCGGCCGCTTTCATGACCTACCCCACACGGGCAAGACTTATGCGGGACACAACCGCTACGGCTACGACCTCAACGAGCAGCTGCAAACCGTTCAGCAGTCACGCCCCAACTGGCAGGCCACGCAGGTCGAGGATTTCAAGTACGACAAGGCCGGTAAGACGAATGACCTCATCCAGTACGTTGTAGGCATAGAGGCGGCCACTGCCATCCAGGTCTTTTTGTGCCACCAGCCGGTCCAGTTCGTCCCAGCCGAAGCGGTATGACTCGTCATTCTCGTTGGTAAGTTGCAGTAGCCGACCATAGGCGTCGTAGCGGAATTTCACGCTGTAGCCCATGGCGTCCGTGCGTTCGACCAGCCGGCCGCTGGGATCGTAGCGAAATTGCAGGGTTTTCTGGGCAGGGTCGGCGTAGCGCGTCAGCTGGCCGGCAACATCGACCTCATAACGGTCAATGCGACCGTCCGGGCGTTCGCTTTCGACCAGATAGCCACGTGCGTCGTAGCGGAAGTGGGTGTGTTCACCCCGGGCATTGATGCTTTCGCGTAGGCGGCCATGGGCGTCGTAGTGATACAGCGTCTGGGCATTGCTGCAGTCGCGGTAGCTGAGCAACTGACCGCACGTGTTCCAGCTCAGGTACTTGCTCTTTTCGAGGGCATCGGTGACCTAGGTAACACGGCCTAGCGTCTGCAGGTTGCCCAGTTCGTCGTAGCGGTACTGCAGCAAGCCAGCGCTGTTGGTTTCGCTGAGCAGTTGCCCGTTGGGGTCGTAGGTGTAATCGAGTTGCTGCTTCTTGCCCTGGTTGTCTGTGAAGGTGATGGACAGCAGATTGTCGGCCGCGTCGTAGCGGTAGTCGGTGGTGCCATCTTCGGTGCGCTTGCTGACAAGCCGGCCGATGGCATCCCGCTCGAAGTCATGGCGGATGGCGGTCGTTCGTGTCGGCGGGGCATTATCGGACAGGGGCGGCTGCTCGTCAGGCGAGGGCACATGGGTAAGACGAATGACCTCATCCAGCACGTTGTAGGCATAGAGGCGGCCACTGCCATCCAGGTCTTTTTGTGCCACCAGCCGGTCCAGTTCGTCCCAGCCGAAGCGGTATGACTCGTCATTCTCGTTGGTGAGTTGCAGTAGCCGACCATAGGCGTCGTAGCGGAACTTCACGCTGTAGCCCATGGCGTCGGTGCGTTCGACCAATCGGCCGCTGGAGTCGTAGCGAAATTGCAGGGTTTTCTGTGCTGGGTCGATATAGCGCGTCAGCTGGCCGGCCACATCAATTTCGTAGCGATCGAGGCGGCCGTCCGGGCGTTCGCTTTCGACCAGATAGCCACGTGCGTCGTAGCGAAAGTGGGTGTGTTCACCCCGGGCATTGATGCTTTCACGCAAGCGGCCATGGGCGTCGTAGTGATACAGCGTCTGGGCATTGCTGCAGTCGCGGTAGCTGAGCAACTGACCGCACGTGTTCCAGCTCAGGTACTTGCTCTTTTCGAGGGCATCGGTGACCTGGGTAACACGGCCTTCCGGGTTGTATTGATACTGTGTCTCGCGCCCCAGCGGGTCCTGCTGCCAGAGCAGATTGCCGTGGCTGTCGTAGCCGTATTGCCGAGTTCGCCCGGCTGTATCGGTGACCTGGACGGGCAGTGCCCAATGTCGCAGGTATTTGATGTGTTCGCGGCGGCCGAGGGGATCGCGGGTTTCGATCAGGCGGCCGATATCGTCGTAGCTGTAGCGCCATTCGCCTCCTTGTGGGTCGATGCGCTTGATCAACTGTCCGGCGATCACTTCCGCCAGCCAGCAGTTGCCCTGAGGGTCGATGTGCTTATAGACCTCGTACAGTGGCCCCCAGTAGTAGTGATCACGGCGGCCGAGGTTGTCCGTGACGAGGGTTTCACCGGCTTCCAGGTTGTACTCGAACCGGTACTCTTCACCATCGCTGCCCCAGTGGCGAATCACCCGCCACTCGTGATCGGGTTGGGGCTCCAGCAGTGGAGGCAAGCGGTAGGGTGTACCGTCCAGGCGCTTGGGGGCAGGGCGCGTTTCAGGAATGGCGAAGCGCGCCCATTCGTATTCGCGGACAGCACCGCTAGCCAGTTGATGGCTATTGAGATAGCCCTCGGGGGTGTAAGTGAAGCGGCGGACTCGTTGATCCGTCGCATCCAATACCTCATGCAGTTGCCCGTTGTCGGTGTAGCGATAGCTGACCAGCAGTTCGCTGTGTTCTACCGTCGGTGTTCCACCGTTATTCAGGAACACCCGTGATACCTCACTGACACGCTGGGGATGCCTGGCGGCATAGTGAAGCTGCACGACCGTTTGGCCGTACTTGTCATAGAGGGCTTTCAGGCGCCCTTGTTCGTCGTACAGCAGGTCGAGGCAATTGAGATTGCGGTCGCCGAGCCTGATCAGCCGTGAGCGTTTCGGATTCAGCGGGTCGGTATCGAAGACCCGATAAAGCCCTTCATTGATATCTTCGACAACGGTCTGGCCGTCCTCCAGCTGGAAGAAGGCCAAGCCGTCCACGGCACTGATGAAGGCATCACCGGCACTGAGGCGGCCCAGTTCCAGTCGGTTACCGTCGTTGTCGATGTAGATCCAAAGCGTACCGCCTTGAGGATGTGGGACGCGGGCCAGCTCCACTTCATAGGGGACACTCCAACCCATCCCCAGTAGACCGTCGCTGCGCATGTCCCTGCTGTCGTAGCGCCGTGCCCATTGGATGCCCAGCAAGCCTGGGAGATTGAAATCGATGTCCTCCGGCCCCTCCTGCAGCTTGCTCCCTGTGGCAACGGCAACCGGGTTACCTAATGTGCACCCTTTGATGCGGCCAAACCTTCGGGAGATAAGCATCCCCGCAATGATCCCGGTAAACATCGCAATCTTGCTCTTGCCGTTGCGAATGTCCCGGACCGTCGCCGTACCGCCACCCATGCGCACATTGGGCGATACGTTTTCATTCACATCAATCGTGGCATCGCAGGTGGTCTTGTCACCTGAACGCGCTGCGGGTTGGCCATTGATGAATACCTTGTCCGAGCCTTGCGCAATGAAGGTGTCGGGCAGGGGCGGGTGGCGCGAACAGCTGATCTTGTCTCCTTCAGCGGGCTCCGAGCCTGGGTCGGCCGGTGTGGTCACGGGCGGGTTGAAGATGTCACGTATGGCCATCCCCAGCCCCACGAACGGGACGAGATAAGGCACCGCAGCCATGGCCATGGAACCGACGTTCTCCAGGATGGACGGTTCCTGTTGTTCAGTATCGGCTGCGCCGCCCCCCGGTGGGCCAGTGATGCCGGCCGCGCGCGCAGCGGGCTCCCGGATGGCGGACGGGTCCGCCATCAAGCGATCGAAGAAACCACTCATTGCGTGTCGAGCCGGCCTACCAGGGAAATTTCGAAGTTCGCGCCCATGTACTTGAAGTGCGGGCGCACGGCGAGCGAGACCTGGTACCAGCCCGGATCACCCGCCACGTCCGAGACCTCGACCCTGGCAGCACGCAACGGCCGACGGCTGCGCACATCGGCCGAAGGGTTTTCCTGGTCGGCGACGTATTGCTTGATCCATTTGTTGAGTTCGGACTCAAGGTCCCGTCGCTCCTTCCAGCTGCCGATCTGCTCGCGCTGCAGCACCTTGATGTAGTGGGCCAGGCGATTGACGATGAACAGGTAGGGCAGTTGGGTGCCGAGCTTGTAGTTGGTCTGTGCCTGCAGGCCTTCGGGTGTCTTGGGGAAGTTTTTCGGCTTCTGCACCGAGTTGGCTGAGAAGAACGCGGCGTTGTCGCTGTCCTTGCGCATGGTCAGGGCGATAAAGCCCTCTTCGGCCAGCTCGAACTCCTTGCGGTCGGAAATCAGTACCTCGGTAGGGATCTTGGCCTGCAGCTGGCCCAGCGATTCGTACAGATGCACCGGCAGGCCTTCGACGGCACCTCCCGATTGCGGGCCGATGATGTTGGGGCACCAGCGGTAGCGGGCAAAGCTGTCGTTAATGCAGCTGGCCAACAGGAAGGCTGAGCTGCCCCACAGGTAATTGTCGTGCCGGCCGTTGATGTTCTCATCGTAATTGAAGCTGCTGATCGGCTGGTCCTGGTGATGGTAGGCGGAGCGCAGCATGAAGCGCGGCCCGGTCAGCGCGATGTGGCGGGCATCTTCGCTCTCGCGGAACGCGCGCCACTTGGCATGCCGTGGGCCGGCGAAGATGTCTTTGATTTCTTTCAGGTTGGGTAGCGCTTCGAAGCTGCTCAGGTTGAAGAACTCTGGGGAGGGTGCCGCAATGAAGGGCGCATGCGACATGGCACCGACTGACGCCATGTAGCTCAACAGTTTGATATCAGGCGAAGAGGGGCCGAAGTTGTAGTTGCCAACCATTGCCGCGACCGGCTCGCCACCGAACTGGCCGTAGCCGGCGGTATAGACGTGTTTATAAATACCACTGCAGGTAATGTCGGCGGCGTTCTCGAAGTCATCGAGCAGGTCTTCCTTGCTGACGTGCAAGACTTCGAGCTTGATGTTCTCGCGAAAGTCCGTACGGTCGACCAGAAGTTTGAGGCTTCGCCACGCGGATTCAAGTTGCTGGAACGCGGGTTCATGCAGAATGGCATCCATCTGCTTGCTGAGGACCCGATCCAGCTCGGCAATCATCTGGTCGACGCGGTGTTTGTTGATCAATTGATCTGGGTCATTGTTTTTTAGAATTTCGGCAATGAAGGCGGATACACCCTGCCTGGCCACTTGGTAACCCTCTTGTGTGGGAACCAACTTGGTCTCTGCCATGATCTGGTCGAGCAAGGTGGCATTGCTCAGTGTTTCGGCCTGTGTTTCAACAGTGACAGTTGTGCTTGGCTTTGGCATGGGGACGCTCCGTTGTCTCAGTCTGCTTTTGGCGCTTCAAGCACCAGGTCGAGTTCTTGCGCGAGTTGCTTGCGGGCATGCGCGTCGTTCAGAAGCTGCTGCAGCTGTTTGCGGAAGGTGGGCACGTTGCCCAGTGGGCCTTTCAGGGCAACCAGCGCTTCACGCAACTGCAGCAGCTTGTTCAGCTCGGGCACCTGCCGTGCTATGCGGTCTGGCCCGAAGTCCTGGATGGACTTGAATTGCAGGTTGACTGCCAGCTCTGCATCCGGAGTAGCGTCAAGCGCGGAGGGCACCGACATGGCCAGGCTCACATCGGCGTCATTCAACACGTTGTTGAAGGTGTGTTTATCGATGCGCATGACCTGGCGGTCTTCGAGGGAGCGGCTGTCATCGAGGCCGAAGTCGCCCAGCACCATCATCTTGTGCGGCAGCTCTACCTCGGCCTGCTCGTCACCGGTGGCGGGCACATATTTGATGTTGATGCGTTCTTTGGGTGCAACGGAATCGGAGCGTTTAGTCATGGTTATATATCTTTTTTAGTGTGGGTTTTATATGTAGGACGCTTCCTACAAGTAAGCTTGCGCGTTAAACGTTTAATAAGCATGATTCTTGGGATTTGAGTTATTCGTTGCGTAAAAACCATGCGCTGGATAATCGTTGAGCGTCGAGTTCAAATATGTAACAAAATAAATTCTTGAATAGAATTGAGTTTATGTACTAGCCTCTTTTCCGCTGTTGGGATGGCTGGGTTAATTCACGGGCATGTGTACGATTGAGTGGGAGAGTTAAGGTGAGATGATTATTCGTTATGCAGGTGGCGTCGGACTTTCATTCCTGTTCTTGTTAATGCCTGCCTTGACCCGTGCATCGCAGGACTGCCCACGGATCGTGTCCAATATCGAACGCCTGGCGTGTTTCGATCAGGCGGCGGGTACGCCGGGATTCACGCCGCACCGACAGTGGTCAGCGCAGGAACTGGAAGCGCCCACGTTGCGTCGCGTATTGATCCATGAGACGGGGCGGGCGCCCGAGGACTTGATGTTTCGCCTCAGGTCTGAAGAAGGCGGGCTCATGATCTCTGCCCCTGCGATTGCTTCAGTTGCACCGCACCCCTACCTGATCATCAGCTGCGTGCAGAACATCTCGAGGTTGCAACTGGTCACCGCCCAACCCGTCGATGCCAGCCGAGTGCAGGTGCGGTTGAGAGGGGAGCGGGGCGCTACTGTACCCACACCGTGGCAAGTGATGGAAAACGGCCAAGTGCTCGACGCCGGCAGAGGCTTGCCGGGTATCGAGCAGATCAGGCAATTGATCGGGGCCCATCGCATTCACGTAGAGAGCGACAACCCTGCCGTTGATGGACTCGTTTTTGACGCTCAGGGGCTGGACCCGCTTATCGACGAGGCTCGCAAGACATGTCGCTGGTAGCTGAGGTCGAGGCGCAAGAAGTCACACGGTTGCTCGCACCCATCGATACCCAGGTGCCGGCGGGACTGTTCGATGTGGAAGACGAAACCTACCAGGCCATTGACCAGGAGATGGTCAAGCTGGGTGGGCTGCAGGAAGCGTCTATCGACTGGAACTACATCGAGGAGGCCTCTGCTCAGTACCTGGAGCGACAGTGCAAGCATCTGCGGATCGTCGCGCACTTGAGCGTTGCGTGGCTGCGCAGTGGCTGTTGGGAGCGCTGGGGGTTCACCTTGGCGTTGCTGGGCGGAATGATCGAGGGCTATTGGGAAACCGCTCATCCAACGCCTGGTCCGAAGGGCTTCCTGACCAAGCGCAAGGTCGTTGGCCTGGTGCTCAATCGCTTGATCGATGCGCTGCCGCGCCTTGATCGTTTCACGTACACCCCGGCTCACGCCGCAGCGGCGAAGCGTGCATTGGCCCGTTTGATGTGTCAGCAGCAAGCTGCCCAGCTTGACCCGGCTGTTCTGGGTGAGCTGGAGCGCCTGTTGCACAAACACACGGCGCTTGCCAATGGTATTGGCGAGCGCGATGCGCCCAAGGCGCCGGTGGAGAGCCCGCAACCTGCGCAGCAGGCTGATGTCATCGCCACGCCAAAACCCCGCATGTCGATCGGTAACGAGCGCGAGACGCGCCGAGCCATGTTGAGCATGGCCGAGCTGATCAACCAGCAGGATCCGTACGACCCTACCGGCTATCAACTGCGTCGCTTCGGCCTGTGGGCCCACATTCAGGCCGCACCGCAAACCCGGCAGGGCAACCGTACAGAGTTGATGGCAGTGCCGCGGGATATTGCCAGCGACTACGAGGAGGCCATAGCCGGTAACGTAATCGACGCGGCGTTGCTCCAGCGGGTTGAAAAAAGTGTGTCGGCTTCGCCCTTCTGGATTCGCGGCAGCTTTCTTGCCGCGACCGCCGCGTCGCGGCTGGCGATGGGCGAAGTGGCTGAGACCATCCGTGCGGCGACCGCTCGTTTCGTGCTGCGCATGCCAGCGCTGCAGCAGCTGTGCTTCAGCGACGGTCGGGTGTTTGTCGACGACCAATGCCTGGCCTGGCTCAAAGGGGCAGACGGGCAATCCGAGCAAGCCGAAGCTTCCCAAGAGTTCACCAGCCTTCGCGAAGAACTGGTCAGCCAGCTGGAAAGCGGCGGCGTAGAACCGGTGTTGCTAAGGCTGCAGGGGATGCAGGCAGATTTTCGAGCCCCTCGCGAGCGCTGCCATACCACCCTCATCGCAGCGGACCTGTTGGCCGCACGAGGCGTGTCCTGGTTAGCCCAGGACCTGTGCGCCGGGGTAGCGCGCACGATGCAGCAAACCACCGCCAGCGACTGGGAGCCCGAGGTATTCCAGCGGCTTCAACAATACGCGTCCTCCCACGTGCTGGCCGATCGGAACAAGGAGCAGGAGCCTCGATGAATCAACTCTGGAAGTACCTCAAACGTTGGGGCTGGCCGCTGATGACCCGTATCGGTCTGGCAATGCCGCTGCTACTTGGGCTTGGCGCTGTGCTGATGCTGGTCGCCATCTGGTGGCTCGGCCCGCAATGGACGTGGCGCGATCAGCAGCCGTTGGCCAGTGTGGCGCATCGTAGTATGGCCAGCCTGGTGTTCGTGTTGGTGGCGCTGTTGAGCTGGCTGGTTGTCTTGAGAACGCGCTTTCGTCGCTTGCAAGCAGAACGTCAGCAGGCGATGGCTGCCGAGGTGGATCCGACGCAACCGTTCGTTCATGCACAAGAGAAGGCGTTGAGCCAAGGGCTCGCACGCTACCTGGACAATGCCGGTGGGCGTCGCGCGCTGTACCGATTGCCGTGGTACCTCGTGCTGGGCGCCAGGCAGGCCGGCAAGAGCAGCTTTATTGACTGCACCGATCAAAGTTTCTCGTTGACCCGCATCGACAAGGCGCAGGCACGGGGCCGGCCAGCGCAGGCGCTCGCCTACCCCGTGGGGTGGTGGATCAGCAATGATGCGGTGATCATCGACCCGCCCGGTGCCTTTATCAGCCAGACCGGCCTCGTAGATTCGCTGGGCAGTGACTCCACTGACGTTGAGTCTTCGGTACCGTCTGGAACCCAAGCCAAACTGTGGCAGCATCTGTTGGATTGGCTGCAGCGCAATCGAAGCCAGAGAGCCCTCAACGGCCTGGTGCTGGTTGTCGACCTGCCTGCGCTACTGCACGGTACCGTCGAGCAACGCACGGCCCTTGCCCACCTGCTGCGCACACGTCTTTACGAGGTGAGCAGCCAGTTGGGCTCGCGCTTGCCGCTGTATGTCGTGTTGAGCAAGTTCGATCTGCTGGACGGCTTCGACCAATTCTACAGCAAGCTTTCGGCCGCCAAGCGCAATAGCCTGTTTGGATTCACGTTCAAGCTGGATGCTGTCGACACCTTCGACGCTTGGCTGGGCGAGTATGGCGAACACTACGATCGGTTGCTGGAGCAGCTGTTCGAGCAGGTGATCGATCGTCTGGACGTGCAGGGTAGCCCTGCGTTGCGTTCACGTCTCTACTCACTGCATAGGCAGTTGCTCGGGTTGCGTCCAATGCTGTTGAGTTTTCTGCGCGAGACCTTGGCAAGTGACCGTTTCACCACCCCGGCGCTGGTGCGCGGTGTGTATTGGTCGTCAGTCGTACAGCACGGTGACGTGCGCAACGCCTTTGTCCGTGAGGCGGCGCAGCCTTACAAGACCAGCCTCCCGTTGCTTGAGGGCAAGCCGCAGGCCAAGGCGTTGGCCTACTTCATTCAACAGGCCTTTGGGCGGGTCATCTACAAAGAGGCCGGCCTTGCCGGCGATAACGTCAGGGTGGCTCGGCGCAAGCGCCAACTGCTGTGGGTGGGTTCTTCTGTAGGCGTTCTGGCCTTCTGCGTCGCCATCGCCAGCTGGCATCGTTACTTCGACATCAATGGCGTCAAGGCCGCCAGCGTGCTGGCCAAGAGCCGGGAGTACAGCCATCACGAAGTGGATCAGCGTCTGGACCCGACCGGGCGCAACTTGCTGGAGCCGCTGGACCAGATCCGCGATGCGGTAGCAGTGTTTGGCGACTACCGCGCTGCGTGGCCGGGTGTTGCTGATCTGGGGCTGTACCAGGGCCGTACCATCGGGCCGACCGTGGATGAGGCGTACCTCAGCTTGTTGTCCAGGCGCTTCTTGCCTGCGTTGGCCAGCGGCGTGATCGAGGCCATGGATGCGGCGCCCCCCGGCAGCGAGCAGCAAATGGCCGCGCTCCGGGTTTACCGGATGCTTGAGGATCGCCGGAACCGTCGAGCGGAATGGGTCGAGGACTGGATGGCGCGACAGTGGCAACAGGCGTTCCCCGGCCAGGGGCAGCTGCAACGAGACCTCATGCGGCACCTGAAGTATGCGCTGACCTACGCGGATACCGACCTGCCGCAGTATCGCCAGCGTGTCAGCCACGTGCAGCAGACATTGCGTAAGGTGCCGTTGCCACAACGCGTGTATGCGGGCCTGAAGCAGCAGGCCCAGGAGCAGTTGCATACCGGTCTGGACCTGCGTCATCAGGTGGGGCCTGCGTTCGATGTCGTTTACCAGCTGTCTTCCGGCTCGAGCCAGGGCGACAATGGTGTTTTGCTGGCGCCAATGCTCACCGCCAAAGGCTTCAAGGAGTACTTTGAACCGCGTAGTCAGCGCTTTACGGAAATGGCCATGATCGACCAGTGGGCACTGGGGGAACGTGCTCAACTGGATTACTCCGATGCCGACCAGGCTGCGCTGAACGAGCGCCTGCGCAACCTGTACAGCGCCGACTACATCGACAGCTGGCGCCGCGCCTTGAACGCATTCTCCGTGGCGGATTTTCGAGACCTGGATCATGGCGTCACGATCCTTGAACAGTTGGCCGGGCCAGCGGCGCCGTTGCACCGATTGCTGGAGACGGTTCGCGACAACAGTTCGCTGTTATCACCGGTTAATGTTGGCGTGGCGGATGAGGCCCCTTCGCCCGTTTCGATCAACAGCAAGCCTGAGCAACAACAGGCGCTGGTCATTCAGCGGGCGTTTGCAGGCTTGAGCGCCATGTTGCACGCTGCAGGCGAAAAACCGAGCTACTACGATGAAACCCACGCAGCCATAGTCGCCGTCCACGACTATGCCAAGGCGGTACAGGGTAGCCCAGACCGAGGCAAGGCTGCGCTGCACGCAGTGCATCAACGCTTTTCAATGACCGGGCACGACCCCATCGGCACCTTGCAACGCGTTGCCACTGGCTTGCCGGAGCCAATCAATCACCACGTTAGAAAGGTGGCAGATCAAACGGCACAGGTGCTGAACGTTGAAGCGCTGCGCGAGTTGGAGCGGCGATGGGATGCTGAAGTCTACAGCTTCTTCCAGCAGCGCCTGGCAGAGCGCTACCCTTTCGTAGTCAGGGCACCCGACGCTTCGCTGGAAGACTTTGAAGCGTTCTTCGGGCCGAATGGGCGACTGCAGCAGTTCCAGGATCAATATCTGAAGCTTTTCCTCAAGGACAATCTGGAAGCCTTGCAGAATGGTTTGCAGGGGCGATCCCTGATCCGTACCGATGTGATCGAGCAGCTGGAACGGGCCGATCGCATCCGCGAAACGTTCTTTGATCAGCGCGGTAACCTCAGCGTGCAGTTCAGTATCGAGCCGTTGGGGCTTAGTGCAAATCAACGCACCAGCCTGCTGGATCTGGATGGCCAGCTGATTTCCTACACCCACGGCCCAAGCCAGATCACCGGTATTGTCTGGCCCAATACCTTGGGGCAACACGTGCGCAGCAACCTGACCCTGCTCAGGCAGAACGGCAATAGCAGCAGCCTGGAGTATCGAGGGCCTTGGTCGATGTTCCGCCTGCTGAGCCGCGGTTCGCTCAATGGACGTACGGCAACCAGCGTGGACCTGAGCTTCAGGACGGGTGATGGTGTGATGCGCTACCGGCTGAACGCGGAAAAAGCCTTCAACCCAATTACTCAACAACCGTTCAAAGGTTTTCGGTTGCCCCGAGGGTTGTTGCAACAGCCAGCCAGGGTGGCGTTGGTCGAGCAGGCGGATGTGCCTGTCATGTAAGCAGGAGGTGGTGCAAAACGAAGCGCGAGTCCAGGCGCGGCATTACTGTACCCAGGCTATCGAGCAACTGAAGTGGGGCATGCGCACGGTGCATGCTCAGCGGCAGGGACGTACAGGCATGCTGAAGCGCTGATCAAGCCCAGAACCCAACCAGCACCAACGCCGCCACACCCAGCCCGACCGCAACCGAGCAGCCACCCAGCGACAGCGCCGCCCGGCCTTGCCGATACCAGCCGTCATGGCCCAATTGCCGTGCCGGCGCCAGCAGGCTGCGCCACCGCAGTTCCGTATCGTGAAACGCCTGCAAGTTCGCCGTATCGGCATCCAGCCAGCGGCGGAAGTCGATACGCTCGCACGCCGTCACCTGCGGGCTCTGCAAGCGCACATACCATTGCCCGGCCACGCTCGCCAGCACATCCCGGCGCGAGCGGCCGGCTTGCAGCGCCTGGCCCATGTTGCGCTCGATACTCGCCAGTGGCAGGTCAAGGCGCACAGCAATGCTGGCGAAGTCCAGCTGATCGAGGCGGTTAAGCAGGAATACTTGCTGTACGCGCCGTGGTAGCCGCCTCAGTGCATGCAGCAGGGCATCGTCGGCATCATGCTCGGTAGCAGGAGTGGGGTGCTCAAGGGGCAGCAGCAGACGGGTCATGGACAGCTCCTTGCTCTATAAAGGGGAGGAGGGGGCATCTTCCTTGATGCGGAAACAGCGTAGTCGAAACGATATTGATTCTCAAGTGCTGATTCCGCAAAGTTTTGTAACGAGCGTTCACGCCCTGAAACACCTTTGCTATCATGCGCGCCATCACGATCTTCATTAGCCTGAAGAGCCAAAAAAAAGACCCGGCAAAAAAGCCGGGTCAAAAACCGTGATTAGCCTGATGAGGAGATAATCTGAGAGCGACCTAAGCTTTCAGGTTATCCAGCGGATCTCGCGATCAGCTGAGTGCAATAATAATCGTTATCATTTGGCAGTCAAATGAATTTTCGCTAATCCGGTAAAAAAGTTTTACCGGCGCGCTTCCTTGTCCCGGCAATCGGGGCTTCTGCCGTTACGCGGCCATCACGTACTCTCCCTCCTTTCTTGTCTATAAACCCGGTCACTCGGTGTGTTTGTGCTCCAGCAGTGCGCGAGCCATGTCCATCATGTGCATCAACGCGAACGTCAGTTCGCGCTGGCTGCCGTGCTGGTGGGTGGCGGTTTCCTGGGCGGTGGCCGCAGCGCAGCGCAGCAGGGCGATGGCGTGTTCCTTGGCCTGTTCGCCGGTTACGCCTTCGTGCAGGGTCCAGATCCTGTTGTCCAGGGTGGGCCGCGGTGGGTTGGGGTTGAGGTAATAGTCGAGCGCGCGGCGGGCGGCTTCGCTGTCGAGATCTGTTTCGTCGTTTTTCGGTAGTTTCATCCTGATACCTGCCGGAGCCAGTAGGGAAGGGGTCAGGTCGATGGTAATACCTACAGTATTTTTATTCTTCCCGATAAATAATACTGAATGTTTATTGAGCGCTTGAAGGCAGTCCGTATCGTGCCAGCGATGAATATGGATAAATGGATTGCCCTCGTCCGTGACCGGATGGAGGAGCTAGGGCTCACTCAAGAGCAGCTTGCCGAGCGCGTTGGTGTGTCTCAAGGCAGTGTCGGTCATTGGGTGAACAAGCGGCGTCAGCCGAAAATCGAATCGATGAACCGCACGTTCGTCGAGCTTGGAATGCCTCATTACAACGTCAGCCTGCAGCTGCGTATCCAGGGGCAGGTTGGCGAGGAGCGTAGTGTTTACGAGATAGCAGACGATGATGAACTCGACCTCATGCGGTACATCGTTTGCTTCCGTTACCCGGTGCTGGGTTGGAGTGAGTTAGAGGCTGCGACGGCTGTAGAGCCTGCTGTTTTCGAGCAGACTGACTACCTGGCACAGGGCAAGGCGTTCTGGCTAACCGTGGAAAACGATGCCATGAGCGCTGTCAGTGGCCGCAGTGTGCCGCAGGGCATGCGGATGCTGGTGGACCCAGGTGTAGAGGCTGAGGCGGGGCGTTTGGTTATCGCTCGTCAGCCGGGCAAGCCGGCGATTTTCCGCGAGCTGGCCGAGGAAGGTGGGCAGCGTTATCTGAAGGCATTGAACAGTAACTACCCGGCGCTGTTGTGCGAAGAGGGTTGCGAATTTCTTGGGGTGGTCGTGCGGGTGCATGGGGCTTTTTGAAAGGGTTTGAGTAGTGGCGGCAACGGTGAACGGCGGGTGGAAGTTGGCCAGCAGGGCCGGCCTCTTCGCGGGTAAACCCGCTCCTACACGCGGCCTGCGCCCAATCACCAATGTGTGTCCACCCCCGATCGGATGTAGGAGCGGGTTTACCCGCGAATACGGTAGCGGCGGCAACGGTGAGCGACGGGTAGAGATTGGCCAGCAGGCCCGGCCCTTTCGCGGGTAAACCCGCTCCTACGGGCTGTTGCAGGGGCGGCCTTGTGTTGCGTTAGGGCCGCAAAGCGGCCCTCCGGCACCGTTATTCCACCAGTTCGACCAGCACAGTCCCTTCGCTGACCATATCCCCCTCCAGGCAAAACAGCGCCTTCACCGTGCCGGCATGCGGCGCACGGATGCTGTGCTCCATCTTCATGGCCTCCAGTACCACCAGCGCAGTACCGGCTTCCACCACCTGCCCAGGCTCGACCAGCACCCGCACGATACTGCCGTTCATGGGCGCACCCAGCCCACCCTGATGGCTGTGGCTGGCTTCGGCCTCGGCAATCGGGTCGAAAGCTTCGATGGCATGCATTTCGCCCTCCCAGTGCAGGTACAGCGTGCCACCGCGACGGATTGCCAGATGCTGGCGACGCACGCCGTTCTGGTCATGCACCAACTGCTCACCTTGCAGCTGCCAGGTAGAAGCAGCGCTGCGTTCCAGGGCCACTGCCTGATCTTGCCCAGCGCTCACCAGATGCAAGCTGCTGCGTGCCGGCAGGCCCAAGCGCAGGCCATTACGCCCGCTCCACGGCGAATGGCGATCGTCTTCGCGCTGATGCCCCGCCTGGCCCTGCAGCCAGGCTTCGGCTGCCGCCTCCCAAAAGGCAGCCGGCAGCGCACGTGGCGCCGGCAGCAGCACATCCTGGTGGCGGGGAATGAAGCCGGTGTCCAGCTCTGCCGCCGCGAACGCAGGGTGCGCGAGAATGCGGCGCAGGAAGGCGATGTTGGTCTTCAATCCGCCAATGGCAAACTCGTCGAGCATGGCCAGCAAGCGCAAACGCGCCTGCTCGCGGTCTTCGCCCCAGGCGATCAGCTTGCCCAGCATCGGGTCGTAGAACGGCGACACCACATCGCCTTCGCTGACCCCACTGTCCACCCGCCGGCCTTCGCCAGGTGCCGATTCACGGTACAGCGCCAATTTGCCGGTCGCGGGTAAAAAATCGTTGGCCGGGTCTTCGGCATACAGGCGCACTTCGATGGCATGGCCGATCAGCGGCACCTGTTCCTGTGTGATCGGCAGGGCTTCGCCGCAGGCCACGCGAATTTGCCAGGCAACAAGGTCCAGGCCGGTGATGGCCTCGGTGACCGGGTGTTCCACCTGCAGGCGGGTGTTCATCTCCATGAAGAAGAATTCGCCACGTGCATCAAGCAGAAACTCCACGGTGCCAGCACCCACGTAACCGATAGCCTGGGCGGCACGCACCGCCGCTTCGCCCATGGCCCGGCGCAGTTCGGGCGACAGGCCGGGGGCAGGGGCCTCTTCCACCACCTTCTGATGGCGACGCTGAATGGAACAGTCGCGTTCGTTAAGGTACAGGCAGTTGCCGTGCTGGTCGGCAAACACCTGGATTTCGACATGGCGCGGCTTGAGCACGTACTTTTCCACCAGCATGCGCGCATCGCCGAACGATGACTGTGCCTCACGCTGGGCCGAGGCCAGGGCGTCGGCCAACTGGCTTTCTTCCTCGACCACTTTCATGCCCTTGCCACCGCCGCCAGCGCTGGCCTTGAGCAGCACCGGGTAGCCGATGCGTTCGGCCGCAGCGCGGAAGGTGTCCAGGTCCTGGGCCTCGCCGTGGTAGCCCGGCACCAACGGCACGCCGGCCGCTTCCATCAGCGCCTTGGCTGCCGATTTGCTGCCCATGGCGTCGATGGCGCTGGCCGGTGGGCCGAGGAAGATCAGCCCGGCCTGCTCGATGGCGCGGGCGAAACCTGCGTTCTCAGACAGAAAGCCATAACCTGGGTGAATGGCCTGGGCGCCGCTGGCCTTGGCTGCGGCCAGCAGCTTGTCGACCAGCAGGTAGCTTTCGGCAGCCTTGGTGCCGCCCAGGTCGACGCGGATGTCGGCTTCGCGGCTGTGACGGGCGTCACGGTCGGTGGCGCTGTGCACGGCGACAGTGGTCAGGCCCATGGCCTTGGCGGTGCGCATCACCCGGCAGGCGATTTCGCCGCGGTTGGCGACCAGCAGGGTGGTCAAAGCGGGGCGGCTCATGGGCGCGGCTCCTTCTTGTCAACGGTTTGCCAGGCAGGGCGGCGTTTTTCCAGGAAAGCGCGCAGGCCCTCCTGGCCTTCGGCGCTGACGCGGATACGGGCGATGGTGTTTTCGCAGTAACGGCGCAGGGCCGGGCTGAGTTCGCCGTCGTCCACTTCGCGCAGCAAGTCCTTGGTGGCGCGCAATGCTTGCGGGCTGTTCTGCAGCAGGTTGCTTACCCAGGCTTCGACGTGGTCGTCCAGTTCGCTGGCCGGGTACACCTCGGCCAGCAGGCCCAGCTCGCGGGCGCGCACGCCAGTGAAACGCTCGGCGGTGAGGGCGTAGCGGCGCGCGGCGCGTTCGCCAATGGCCTTGACCACGAACGGGCTGATGACCGCCGGGGCCAGGCCGATGCGTACTTCCGACAGGCACAGTTGGGCGTCTTCGGCGCCGATGGCCATGTCGCAGCAGCTGATCAGGCCCAGCGCGCCGCCAAAGGCTGCACCTTGCACCACGGCCAGGGTCGGGGCCTTGAGGCGATGCAGGGCGTACATCAGCTCGCCCAGTTCGTGGGCATCATCCAGGTTGGTGTTGAAGTCCAGTTGCGCCGACTGCTGCATCCAGGCCAGGTCGGCACCGGCGCTGAAGTGCCGGCCACGGCCGCGCAGCAGCACAAAGCGCAGGCTGGTGTCTTCGGCCAACTGGTCGATGGCCACGATCAGCTCGCGGATCATCTGCGCGTTGAAGGCGTTGTTCTTGTCCTCGCGGCTTAACCACAGGGTGGCAAAGCCGCGCGGGTCGCGGATCACTTCAAGGGTGCTGAAATCGCTCATGGGTCACATCCGGAAAATGCCGAAGCGGCTCTGTTCGATCGGCGCGTTCAGCGCGGCAGACAACGCCAGGCCGAGGACGTCGCGGGTCTGTGCCGGGTCGATGACGCCGTCGTCCCACAGGCGGGCGCTGGAATAATAGGGGTGGCCCTGACGCTCGTACTGGTCGAGGATCGGTTGCTTGAGCCTGGCTTCGTCTTCGGCACTGAATGGCTGGCCGCTGCGTTCGCTCTGCTCGCGCTTGACCTGGGCCAGCACGCCGGCGGCCTGTTCGGCGCCCATCACGCCAATCCGCGCGTTGGGCCACATCCACAGGAAGCGCGGGTCGTAGGCGCGGCCGCACATGCCGTAGTTGCCGGCGCCAAAGCTGCCGCCGATGATCACCGTGAACTTCGGCACCTGGGCGCAGGCCACGGCGGTGACCAGTTTGGCGCCGTGCTTGGCGATGCCGCCTTCTTCGTATTTCTTGCCGACCATGAAACCGGTGATGTTCTGCAGGAACAGCAAAGGGATGCCGCGCTGGCAGGCCAGTTCGATGAAGTGCGCGCCTTTTTGCGCGGCTTCGGCGAACAGGATGCCGTTGTTGGCCAGGATCGCCACCGGGTAGCCGTGCAGGTGGGCGAAGCCGCACACCAGGGTGGTGCCGAACAGCGCCTTGAATTCATCGAACACCGAGCCATCGACCAGGCGGGCGATCACCTCGCGCACGTCGAACGGTTGCTTGGCATCGGCCGGAACCACGCCGTACAGCTCATCGGCCGCGAACAGCGGTGCCACCGGTGCCAGGCGTTGCAGCTTGCCCTGCTTGTGCCAGTTGAGGTTGGCCACGCTGCGCCGGGCCAGGGCCAGGGCATGTTCGTCGTTGTCGGCATAGTGGTCGGCCACGCCGCTGGTGCGGCAATGCACATCGGCGCCGCCGAGGTCTTCGGCGCTCACCACTTCGCCGGTGGCGGCTTTCACCAGCGGCGGGCCGGCGAGGAAGATGGTCGCCTGCTGGCGCACCATGATCGCTTCGTCGGCCATGGCCGGCACGTACGCGCCGCCAGCGGTGCACGAGCCCATCACCACGGCGATCTGCGGGATGCCTTGCGCGCTCATGTTGGCCTGGTTGAAGAAAATGCGCCCGAAATGCTCGCGGTCGGGGAACACTTCGTCCTGGCGGGGCAAGTTGGCGCCGCCGGAGTCCACCAGATAGATGCACGGCAGGCGGTTCTGCAGGGCGATGGTTTGTGCACGCAGGTGCTTCTTCACCGTCAGCGGGTAGTACGAACCGCCTTTTACCGTGGCGTCGTTGGCCACGATCATGCATTCCACGCCTTCCACGCGGCCGATGCCGGCAATCACGCCCGCCGCTGGCACGTCTTCGCCGTACACCTCATGGGCGGCCAGCTGGCCGATCTCGAGGAACGGCGAGCCCGGGTCCAGCAGGCGGTCGATACGTTCGCGCGGCAGCAGTTTGCCACGCGAGGTATGCCGTTCCTGGGCCTTGGGCCCGCCGCCCTGGGCAACCTGGGCGAGCAGGCCGCGCAGGGCCTGGACCTGTTCGAGCATGGCCGCGCTGTTGACGGCAAATTCTGCCGAACGCGGGTTGATCTGGGTGTGCAAGGTAGCCATGTGCGCCCGTCCCTTATGTTCAGCGGGTTTCGTTGAACAGTTCGCGGCCGATCAGCATCCGGCGGATTTCACTGGTGCCGGCACCGATTTCGTACAGCTTGGCGTCGCGCAAAAGGCGGCCAGCCGGGAATTCGTTGATATAGCCGTTGCCGCCAAGAATCTGGATCGCCTCCAGGGCCATTTGCGTGGCACGCTCGGCGGTGTACAGGATCACGCCGGCAGCGTCCTTGCGGGTGGTTTCGCCACGGTCGCACGCCTGAGCCACGGCATACAGGTAGGCGCGGCTGGCATTGAGCTGGGTGTACATGTCGGCAATCTTGCCCTGGATCAGCTGGAACTCGCCGATGCTCTGGCCGAATTGCTTGCGGTCGTGGATATACGGCACCACCAGGTCCATGCAGCTTTGCATGATGCCGGTCGGGCCGCCGGACAGCACCACGCGTTCGTAGTCCAGGCCGCTCATGAGGACGCGCACGCCGCCGTTGAGCTGGCCCAGAATGTTCTCTGCCGGCACTTCCACGCCATCGAAGAACAACTCGCAGGTGTTGGACCCGCGCATGCCCAGCTTGTCGAACTTGTTGCTGCGGCTGAAGCCTTTCCAGTCGCGCTCGACGATGAACGCGGTGATGCCGTGCGCACCCTTGTCCAGGTCGGTCTTGGCGTAAATCACGTAGGTGTTGGCGTCGGGACCGTTGGTGATCCAGGTCTTGCTGCCGTTGAGCACGTAGTGATCGCCGCGTTTTTCTGCGCGCAGCTTCATCGACACCACGTCGGAACCGGCATTGGGCTCGCTCATGGCCAAGGCGCCGATGTGCTCGCCGCTGATCAGCTTAGGCAGGTACTTGAGCTTCTGTTCATGGGTGCCGTTGCGGTTGATCTGGTTGACGCACAGGTTGGAATGGGCGCCGTAGGACAGTGCCACCGAGGCGGAGCCACGGCTGATTTCTTCCATCGACACCACATGGGCCAGGTAGCCCAGGCCAGCACCGCCGTACTCTTCCGGTACGGTGATGCCCAGCAGGCCCATGTCACCGAACTTGCGCCACATGTCGGCGGGGAACAGGTTGTCGTGGTCGATCTGCGCGGCCCTTGGGGCCAGTTCAGCGGCGACGAAGGTGCGCACCTGGTCGCGGAGCATGTCGATGGTCTCGCCCAGGGCGAAGTTCAGGGAGGGGTAATGCATGCTGGGGCACCTTCTTGTTCTTGAAATTGGGTTACACCATAGCTTGGGATCCGGCCCCGCCCCCTGTGGGAGCGGGCATGCCCGCGAATACGTCAGCAGGGTCACCGTCATTACCTGATTGGTCGCATTCGCGGGCAAGCCCGCTCCCACAGAGGGCGGCGTGGCGCCTCAAGTGGGTGTCGTTCATCACCTTTACGTTAACGTAAACCTGCATGAGGTCACTGTCAATCCACTCGTCACCTTTACGTAAACGTAAATCTGCGCCAGAGTATTCCCGCTTGCTTCAGCCGTGCCCAAAACAACCACAAGAAGGGACACCCATGAGTCAACCGAGCTATACCCGCGGTCGCCAGGACCGACCCTTGCTGACCCAGACCATCGGCCAGGCCTTCGATGCCACCGTGGCCCGCTGTTGCGACAGCGAGGCCCTGGTGTCCCGCCACCAGGGCCTGCGTTACAGCTGGCGGCAGTTGGCCGAACAGGTCGAAATATACGCCCGCGCCCTGATCGCACTGGGCGTGAACACCGGCGACCGTGTTGGCATCTGGTCGCCCAACTGCGCCCAGTGGTGCATCTTGCAGCTGGCCAGTGCCAAGGTCGGTGCCATTCTGGTCAACATCAACCCGGCCTACCGTGTGGGCGAACTGGAATACGTGTTGCGCCAGTCCGGCTGCCGCTGGCTGGTCTGCGCTGAAGCCTTCAAGACGTCTGATTACCACACCATGGTGCAGGAGCTGGTGCCTGAACTGGCCAGTGCCGCGCCTGGTGAGCTGGCCAGTGAATGCCTGCCCGAGTTGCGTGGCGTCATCAGCCTGGCCGCCAACCCGCCTGCCGGCTTCCTGCCCTGGCACGCATTTGCCGAGCGGGCAGGGCAGACGTCTGTCGAGGCCTGCACAGCCCGTCAGCAAAGCCTGCAATTCGACCAGCCGGTAAACATCCAGTACACCTCCGGCACCACCGGTGCACCCAAAGGTGCCACGCTCAGTCACTACAACATCCTCAACAACGGTTTCATGGTGGGTGAAAGCCTTGGCCTGACGGCCCGCGACCGTATGGTGATCCCGGTGCCGCTGTACCATTGCTTCGGCATGGTCATGGCAAACCTCGGCTGCATCACCCACGGCAGCACCATGATCTACCCCAACGATGCTTTCGACGCCGAACTTACCTTGCGCGCCGTGGCCGAGGAGCGCGCCACCATCCTCTACGGCGTACCGACCATGTTCATCGCCATGCTCGACCACCCGTCCCGTGCCCACATGGACCTGTCGACCCTGCGCAGCGGCATCATGGCCGGCGCTACCTGCCCGATCGAGGTGATGCGCCGGGTCATCGACCAGATGCACATGGCAGAAGTGCAGATCGCCTACGGCATGACCGAAACCAGCCCCGTGTCGCTGCAGACCGGCCCGGACGACGATCTGGAGCTGCGCGTGACCACCGTCGGCCGCACCCAGCCGCAGCTGGAGAACAAGCTGGTGGACGCCGATGGCTGCATCGTCCCTCGCGGAGAGATTGGCGAACTGTGCACCCGCGGCTACAGCGTGATGCTTGGCTACTGGGACAACCCCCAGGCCACGGCGGATGCCATCGACCCGGCCGGCTGGATGCATTCGGGTGACCTGGCGGTGATGGACGAGCAGGGCTATGTGCGCATCGTCGGGCGCAACAAGGACATGATCATTCGCGGCGGCGAGAACATTTACCCGCGTGAGCTGGAGGAGTTTTTCTACACCCACTCGGCGGTGGCCGATGCGCAGGTGATCGGCATTCCGTGCAGCCGCTATGGCGAAGAGATCGTCGCCTGGATCAAGCTGCACCCGGGGCACAGCGCCACGGTCGAGGAGCTGCAGGGCTGGTGCAAGGCACGCATCGCACACTTCAAGGTGCCGCGGTATATACGTTTTGTCGACGAGTACCCGATGACCGTGACCGGCAAGGTGCAGAAGTTCCGCATGCGTGAGATCAGTGTGGCGGAGATTGCGGCTGCATCTGCGGGTTGATGTGCTGGCGCGGCCGGCCTCTTCGCGGGTAAACCCGCTCCTACCAGGGGCAGCGCCGCATTCAAGGCCGGCACGGTCCCTGGTAGGAGCGGGTTTACCCGCGAAGAGGCCGGCCCGATCAATGCAAGATCTTCACCTTGCCAAGCACCCGGTCATCCTCAACCTTTCAATGGAGCAGCGCAGATCAGCTGTTCACGCCGGTGCCGTGGTCTACCCTTAAGCCTTCACCGGTGGCTCCTGGCTCGGCGGGTCGCCCACTGTCGGCGGCACGGTCGGCTTGATCGGCAGCTCGTCCGGGTCTTCTTCCGGTACGGGTGGCGGCAAGCTCGGGTCGTCGATATTGGGATCGGGTGTCTCCGGTGGAATGGGAATGTTCATGGCCTGACCTCGCGTGGGTGGGTGAAGAGGTGCTGTAGGCTCTGACCGCTGGCAGCTGCCGTTCGCTCAATTATTTTGAACCCCCCGCCTGTGCCCGGCTCTGAACCCTTACCGCCACCAGCCTGAGGGAGCAAGGTCGATGTCACGAAACGAGCCCTTTGAAAGCGTGCCCATGGCGAACGATCACCCGGACCAGGCCATTAGCCTGGCCCAGGCGCTGTTGGCGCCACGCATCGTGATCGAAGACACCCAACCCGTGCTCGACGCCGGCAGCTTCGCCGCCAAGGCCGTCAGCGGCCAGCCTGTGGCCGTCAGCACCAAGGCCTACAGCGACGGCCACGACCGCCTGGCGGTGATGCTCAACTGGCGCCAGGCCCACAGCCGGCGCTGGCATTGCGTGCCGATGCAGTCGGCGGGCAACGACCTGTGGCAGGCCGAATTCACCCCCACCGAGCTGGGCCCGCACCGGTTCAGTATCGAGGCCTGGATCGACCCGTTTGCCACCTATTGCCACGATCTGGAGAAGAAGTACCACGCCGGCGTCGAGGTAAAACTGGAACTGGAAGAAGGCCGCTTGATGCTGGGCAAAGGCATCGAGCTGTGCAGCGGCGCCCTGCGCGAGGCGCTCGAGGCTGTGCAGAGCCGCCTGGCCACGCTCAGTACCGATGATCAGGTGGCCGTGTTTCTCGACCCGACCACCGCCCGCCTCATGGGTGAAGCCGAACACCGTAGCTACCTGACCCGCAGTCCTGATTTCCCCCTTGATGTCGACCGCCCGGCCGCATTGTTCGCCAGCTGGTACGAGCTGTTCCCGCGCTCGATTACCGACGACCCGCAGCGTCACGGCACCTTCAACGACGTGCACGAACGGCTGCCGATGATCCGCGACATGGGCTTCGACGTCCTGTACTTCCCGCCCATCCACCCCATCGGCATGCAGCATCGCAAGGGCCGCAACAACGCCCTCAAGGCCGAGCCGGGCGACCCGGGCAGCCCTTATGCCATTGGCAGCCCGGAGGGCGGCCACGAGGCGATTCACCCGCAACTGGGCAGCCGCGATGACTTCCGTCGACTGGTGGCTGCGGCGGCGGAACACGGCCTGGAAATCGCCCTCGATTTCGCCATCCAGTGCTCCCAGGACCACCCTTGGCTCAAGGAGCACCCGGGCTGGTTCAGCTGGCGTCCGGACGGCACCATCCGCTACGCCGAAAACCCGCCGAAAAAGTACCAGGACATCGTCAACGTCGATTTCTATGCGCCAGAGGCCGTGCCTTCGCTGTGGCTCGCCCTGCGCGATGTGGTGGTCGGCTGGGTCGAGGAGGGCGTCAAGACCTTCCGTGTCGACAACCCGCACACCAAGCCGTTGCCGTTCTGGCAATGGCTGATCGCCAATGTGCGCAGCCAGCACCCCGACGTCATCTTCCTCGCCGAAGCCTTTACCAAGCCGGCGATGATGGCGCGCCTGGGCAAGGTCGGCTACGCACAGAGCTATACCTATTTCACCTGGCGCAACCACAAGCAGGAGCTGCGCGAATATTTCGAGCAGCTCAATCAGCCGCCGTGGAGCCAGTGCTACCGGCCCAACTTCTTCGTCAATACCCCGGATATCAACCCGTTTTTCCTGCACACCTCAGGCCGCGCAGGTTTCCTGATCCGTGCCGCGCTGGCGACCATGGGCTCAGGCTTGTGGGGCATGTATTCGGGCTTCGAGCTGTGCGAGGGCACGCCGTTGCCGGGCAAGGAGGAGTACCTGGATTCGGAGAAGTACGAAATCCGCCCACGCGATTTCACCCAGCCCGGCAACATCATCGCCGAGATCGCCCAGCTCAACCGTATTCGCCGGCAGAACCGCGCCTTGCAAACCCACCTGGGCGTGGCCTTCTTCAATTGCTGGAACGACAACATCCTGTACTTCGCCAAGCGTACGCCCGAGCGGGACAACTACATCCTGGTGGCCGTCAGCCTCGACCCGCACAACGCCCAGGAGGCGCACTTCGAGTTGCCGCTGTGGGAATTGGGGCTGGACGACAACGCCGAAACCCAGGGTGAAGACCTGATGAACGGCCACCGCTGGTCGTGGTACGGCAAGACCCAATGGATGCGCATAGAGCCCTGGCACCTGCCGTTCGGCATCTGGCGCATCGAGAAAGCCGGGTAAAACCGGTCTGTAGCCTTTTCCCCTGTGGGAGCGGGCACGCCCGCGAACACCGGCAGAGCCGGTGCCAAGCACCGCGGTGGCTGATTCGCGGGCACGCCCGCTCCCACAGCGATGGTGCAAGAAGGGGCAAACATGCAATTGAAAGGAGTCGCACATGGCCAAGCGTTCCCGCCCGGCAGCCTTCATCGACGACCCGCTGTGGTACAAGGACGCCGTCATCTACCAGCTGCACATCAAGTCGTTCTTCGACTCGAACAATGACGGCATCGGCGATTTCGCCGGGCTGATCAGCAAGCTCGACTATATCGCCGAGCTGGGTGTCAACACCTTGTGGCTGCTGCCGTTCTATCCCTCGCCACGCCGTGACGACGGCTACGACATCGCCGAATACAAGGCCGTGCACCCTGACTACGGCAGCATGGCCGACGCCCGCCGTTTCATCGCCGAGGCCCACAAGCGCGGCCTGCGGGTGATCACCGAGCTGGTCATCAACCACACCAGCGACCAGCACCCGTGGTTCCAGCGCGCCCGCCACGCCAAGCGCGGCAGCAAGGCGCGCGAGTTCTACGTGTGGTCGGACGACGACCAGAAGTACGACGGCACGCGCATCATCTTCCTCGACACCGAGAAGTCCAACTGGACCTGGGACCCGGTCGCCGGCCAGTACTTCTGGCACCGGTTCTACTCCCACCAGCCGGACCTCAACTTCGACAACCCGCAGGTGCTCAAGGCGGTGATCGGCGTCATGCGCTTCTGGCTGGACCTGGGTGTAGATGGCTTGCGGCTGGACGCGATCCCTTACCTGATCGAGCGCGACGGCACCAACAACGAAAACCTCGCCGAAACCCACGATGTGCTCAAGGCGATCCGCGCCGAGATCGACGCCAACTACCCCGATCGCATGCTGCTGGCCGAAGCCAACCAGTGGCCTGAAGACACGCGCCCGTACTTCGGCGAAGGCGACGGCGACGAATGCCATATGGCTTTCCACTTTCCGTTGATGCCGCGCATGTACATGGCCTTGGCCATGGAAGACCGCTTCCCTATCACCGACATCCTGCGCCAGACCCCGGAAATCCCGGCCAACTGCCAGTGGGCGATCTTTTTGCGCAACCATGATGAACTGACCCTGGAAATGGTCACCGACCGCGAGCGCGACTACCTGTGGAACTACTACGCCGAAGACCGCCGCGCGCGCATCAACCTGGGCATTCGCCGGCGCCTGGCGCCCCTGCTGCAGCGTGACCGTCGGCGCATAGAGCTGCTGACCAGCCTGCTGTTGTCGATGCCCGGCACGCCAACCCTGTATTACGGCGACGAACTAGGCATGGGCGACAATATCTATCTGGGTGACCGCGATGGCGTTCGCACACCCATGCAGTGGTCGCCAGACCGCAACGGCGGTTTTTCCCGCGCCGACCCGCAGCGCCTGGTGCTGCCGCCGATCATGGACCCGCTCTACGGTTACCAGACTGTCAACGTCGAGGCGCAAAGCCACGACCCGCATTCACTGCTGAACTGGACCCGGCGCATGCTGGCGGTGCGCAAGCAGCAAAAGGCCTTTGGCCGCGGCAGCCTGCGTACCCTCACGCCCAGCAACCGCCGCATCCTTGCCTATATCCGCGAGTATACCGACGCCGACGGCAATACCGAGGTCATCCTCTGCGTGGCCAACGTGTCCCGTGCCGCCCAGGCTGCCGAACTCGAATTGTCACAATACGCCGACAAAGTACCGGTGGAGATGCTGGGTGGCAGCGCGTTCCCGCCAATCGGCCAACTGCCGTTTCTGCTGACCTTGCCACCTTATGCGTTCTACTGGTTCCTGCTGGCCAGCCGCGATCGCATGCCCAGCTGGCACATCCAGCCCACCGAGGGGTTACCCGAATTGACCACATTGGTACTGCGCAAGCGCATGGAAGAACTGCTGCAAGCCCCCGCAAGCGATACGCTGCAAAGCACCATCCTGCCGCAGTACCTGCCCAAGCGCCGCTGGTTCGCCGGCAAGGAAGGGCCGATCGATGCCGTGCGCCTGTGCTACGGCGTGCGTTTCGGCACCGCCACCACGCCGGTGTTGCTCAGCGAAATCGAGGTGCTCAGCGACGGCACGGCCACCCGCTACCAGCTGCCGTTCGGCCTGCTGCGTGAGGAACAGATCCATACCGCGCTGCCGCAGCAGCTGGCGTTGTCGCGGGTGCGCCGTGCCCACCAGGTTGGCTTGATCACAGACGCCTTCGTCCTCGAGCCGTTCATTCACGCCGTGATGCAAGCCTGCCAGGATGGCCTGCGTCTGCCGTGTGGCGACGCTGAGGGTGAATTGCGCTTCGAATGCACAGAACAGCTGGCCGGCCTGGCGCTCGACGAGGAGAGCGAAGTGCGCTACCTCAGCGCCGAGCAGTCCAACAGTTCGGTGGTCATCGGCGACCGCGTGGTGCTCAAGCTGATCCGCCGGGTCAACCCGGGCATCCATCCAGAGCTGGAAATGAGTGCCTACCTGACCGCCGCCGGCTTTGCCAACATCTCGCCGCTGCTGGCCTGGGTCAGCCGGGTGGACGAACAACACGCGCCGCACCTGCTGATGATTGCCCAGGGTTACCTGAGCAACCAGGGCGATGCCTGGGGTTGGACCCAGAACACGCTGGAAAGGGCCATCCGCGACCAGATGGAGCCCACCCGCAACGACGCCGAAGCGCACACTGACGCATTGGCCGAACTCAGCGGCTTTGCCGCCTTGCTTGGCCAGCGCCTGGGCGAGATGCACCTGCTGCTGGCCGCACCCACCGAAGACCCGGCCTTCCAGCCGCGCCCCAGCGATGCGCAGGACAGCGAGCGCTGGCGTGCACAGATCAGCACCGAACTGACCCACGCCCTCGACCTGCTGGCCCAGCATCGCGACACGCTGGACGGCGACAGCCAGGCCTTGGTCGACGACCTGCAGCAACAGCGTGACGGCCTGGCACAGCACATCGACAACCTCGCCGAGCAGGCTCAGGGTGGCCTGCTGATGCGTGTGCACGGCGACCTGCATCTGGGCCAGGTGCTGGTGGTGCAGGGGGATGCCTACCTCATCGATTTTGAAGGCGAACCCTCCCGGCCCCTTGAAGAGCGCCGGGCAAAACACAGCCCTTACAAGGATGTCAGCGGCGTGCTGCGATCCTTCGACTATGCTGCTGCGATGATCTTGCGCAGCGCGTCTGCGGTGGACCTTTCCGAGCCGGCGCGGCAAGCCCGGCAGCGGGTTGCCCGGCAGTACCTGCACCAGTCCCGGCATGCCTTTGTCGAAGCCTATGGCCTGGCCACTGCCGCCATGCCCCATGCCTGGCAGCACGCCGAGGGCGAGCGCGCGGCGCTGGAGCTGTTCTGCCTGGAAAAAGCCGCCTACGAGATTACATACGAAGCCGAAAACCGTCCGAGCTGGCTGGCCGTGCCTTTGCATGGTCTGCATGGACTGATCAGTACCTGGGGAGAGTCAGAATGAACGTTACAACGCGTGAAAACGGTGGCCTTCGGCAACGGGACCTCGACGCCCTGGCCCGCGCCGAACACGCCGATCCTTTTGCGGTACTCGGCCCCCACGGCGACGGCGCAGGCGGGCAGGTGGTCCGCGCCTTTCTGCCCAATGCCCTGAAAGTGCGCATTCAGGCCCGGGATGACGGGCGGGTGCTTGCCGAAATGGAGCAGGGCAGCCTGCCCGGGTTGTTCAGCGCGCACCTCGATAAGGCACAGCCCTATCAGCTTCACATCGTCTGGGCCGGTGGCGAGCAAGTTACCGAAGACCCCTACAGCTTCGGCCCGCAATTGGGAGACATGGACCTTCACTTGTTCGCGGAAGGCAATCACCGCGATTTGTCCGGGCGCTTCGGTGCCCAGCCGACTCAGGTCGATGGCATCGACGGCGTGTGTTTCTCGGTCTGGGCGCCGAATGCCCGGCGAGTGTCGGTGGTGGGTGATTTCAACAACTGGGATGGTCGCCGTCACCCCATGCGCCTGCGCCACGGTGCGGGGGTGTGGGAGCTGTTCATTCCGCGTCTGGGCGTGGGCGAAACCTACAAGTTCGAAGTACTCGGCAAGGACGGCATACTGCCGCTGAAGGCCGACCCGCTGGCCCGTGCCACCGAGCTGCCGCCGAGCACGGCATCCAAGGTAGCCGGTGAACTCAGCCACGCCTGGCAGGACCATGACTGGATGGCGCAACGCGCCCAGCGCCATGCCTACAACGCGCCGTTGTCGATCTACGAGCTGCACCCAGGATCATGGCGTTGCGAGCTGGACGAAGCGGGGGAAATCGGGCGTTTCTACAATTGGCGGGAACTGGCCGAGCGGCTGGTGCCCTATGTGCAGGAGCTGGGCTTTACCCACATCGAACTGCTGCCGATCATGGAGCACCCGTTCGGCGGCTCCTGGGGCTATCAACCACTGTCGATGTTCGCACCCACCTCGCGCTACGGCAGTGCCGAAGATTTCGCCGCGTTCATCGACGCCTGCCACCAAGGGGGTATCGGTGTGCTGCTGGACTGGGTGCCGGCGCATTTCCCCACTGACGAACACGGCCTGGCGCGCTTCGACGGCACGGCCCTGTACGAATACGACAACCCACTGGAAGGCTACCACCAGGACTGGAACACGCTGATCTACAACCTCGGCCGCAATGAAGTGCGCGGCTTCATGATGGCCTCGGCGCTGCACTGGTTGAAGCATTTCCACATCGACGGCCTGCGCGTCGATGCGGTGGCCTCGATGCTGTACCGCGACTACTCGCGCAAGGCCGGCGAATGGGTACCCAACCGCCACGGCGGGCGTGAGAACCTGGAGGCCATCGACTTCATCCGCCACCTCAACGGCGTGGCTGCCCACGAGGCCCCGGGTGCGCTGATCATCGCCGAGGAGTCCACCGCCTGGCCTGGGGTCAGCCAACCTACCCAACAGGGCGGCCTGGGTTTTGCCTACAAGTGGAACATGGGCTGGATGCACGACACCCTGCACTACATCCAGAACGACCCGGTGCACCGCACCTACCACCACAACGAGATGAGCTTCGGGCTGATCTATGCCTATTCCGAGCACTTCATCCTGCCCATTTCCCATGATGAGGTGGTGCACGGCAAGCATTCGCTGATCGACAAGATGCCCGGCGACCGCTGGCAGAAGTTCGCCAACCTGCGTGCCTACCTCACCTTCATGTGGGCACACCCGGGCAAGAAGCTGCTGTTCATGGGCTGCGAGTTCGGCCAGTGGCGTGAGTGGAACCACGACGCCGAACTGGACTGGTACCTGCTGCAGTATCCCGAGCACCAGGGCGTGCAGCGCCTGGTGGGCGACCTCAACCGCCTGTACCGCGAAGAGCCGGCGTTGCACGAGCAGGATTGCCAGCCGCAGGGTTTCCAGTGGTTGATCGGTGACGACGCGCAGAACAGCGTGTACGCCTGGCTGCGCTGGAGCAGCAGCGGCGAGCCGGTGCTGGTGGTGGCCAACTTCACCCCGGTACCCCGTGAGGGTTACCGCATTGGCGTGCCGTTCGGCGAGCGTTGGCAGGAGCTTCTGAACAGTGATGCCGAGCTGTATGCCGGGTCGAATGTCGGCAATCTCGGGGCGGTGGCCAGTGACGAAGTGGCCAGCCACGGGCAGCCATTATCGCTGGCCCTGAACTTGCCGCCGTTGGGGGTGTTGATCATGAAGCCCGCCTGATCGGTTGGCTGTACTGGCCCTTTCGCGGGAGACCCGTTCCTACGCAGGCACCGCACCCGGCGGTGACCCGTGTAGGAGCGGGTTTACCCGCGAAGGGGCCGGCCCTGCCTACCACCGCATCCGCACCCCAAGGCTGCCAATCAACCCGTTCAGGTCATTGTCATCCACATCACTGCTGTAATCGGCGCTGACGAACAACGCCACCGAAGGCGTCACCCGCGCCACCAGCCCCAATCCCAACTCCACTGTGGTCGAATAGCGCGAGCTGGAGATCTTGTCGACCTGGTCCAGCTTCACCTCATCGGCATTGCTGAAGTCATACCACACGTTGGTACGCACATAGGGTTCGATGGGCATGCCGCGCACTTCGTAGCGCCCGGACAACTTGGCACCGACCCGGCCGCTCCAGCTCGGCTGGCTGTCGAAGGCTTGCAAGGTCTCTTCCTGCACCTGGTTGCCAGGGAAGAATTGCTGGTTGATCAACTGTGCCTGGGGCTCGATGACCCAGTTGCCCCCCAGGCGGATCGGGTAACCGCCCTCTACCGAGAAGGTCATTGCGTGGCCACTGTCGTCCAGGCGCTGGCCGTTTTCGCCACGGCCCATCACGTCGATCCGCGAGCCCATGGCTACGGCATCCAGGTGCCAACCCTGTTCATGGGTCATGCTCCAGTACACCCCCAGGCTTTCCCCGCTCAAGTTCACCGCTTTGCGCTGCTTGTCGCCCAGCAGAGGGCGCGCGCCTCTGAAGCTGCTTTGCAGGTTGTTGTGCCCCACGAAAATCCCTGCGCGGTGCACATCGCCCGCTGCAGTTTCACGCACGAACAGGTCCGGGCCGATCATCAGTTGCTGGCTGGGCGCCTCCAGCTGTGCCGGGGGCAGCGCGCGGCCGCGCGCACTGGTGGGGAAGAACTGCGCCCACTGACTGGCAATCAGGTCCGGTGCCGGCTGCTGGTGGCGTTCGCTCATCTGCTGCGAAAACGCATTGAGGGTGCCGAGACTCAACCCACTGGCACTGAGCGGGTCGAGCGACAGTTGCGCCGCCACGGGTTGCTGCAGAAAGCCGGGGGAGGTGGGGTCACCCTGCAGTTCGTACGCGATCGTTTCCACCGGGGTTGCCAGAAGCAGCGACGTGGAAACCGCGTAGAAAATGCTGTCGAAGCGCAAGGGGTTCGAGGTGCTTTTCATGGCGGATCTCCTTTGTTTTTGTGGTGCAGCCCGAGAACCTGGCCTGTTGTCACGAGCTGTACGGCAAAAACAGTGGGCGACCCAAACCAGCACGCCAGTTATCGCAAACGCGCACGAAGGCGCGAGCTAGAGGCCCGGCGCAAGTTTTTTACAGCTTGGTACTGTTCAGCTAAGGAGAGGTCGCGGCTTGCGTCAAGAAAGCGTGAAGGAAGTGTTGAGGGTGCGTCGTAACGCTCAACCTGTTGTTTTATAGGTAAAAACAGCAGGGTATAGCGGGGATCGCTATTTGCCGTGCCGTGGCTATGAAGAATGATTGCTAAAGTCGCACTTCAACGGCCAGCGGCAGGTGATCTGACAGGTGCGACCAAGGTTTGTGCCCCAGAATCCGCGGCCCATGGCTTTCGGCGTTACGCAGGTATATGCGGTCCAGGCGTAGCAGCGGCAGGCGGGCCGGGTAGGTGCGCGCGAGGTGGCCGTGGTGGCGCTCGAAGGCTTCGTGCAAGTCGCGTTGCAGGCCAAGGGTGCGGTTGCCATGGCTTTTCCAGTCGTTGAAGTCGCCGGCGATGATCACCGGGGCGTTGGCCGGCAGGGCGTCCAGCAGTTTACGCAGCAACTGCAGCTGCTTTTGCCGGTGGCTTTCCAGCAACGACAGGTGCACGCAGACCGCATGCACCTGGCCTTGCCCCGGCACCTCCAGCACACAGTGCAACAGGCCGCGGCGTTCGGGGCCGGTGATCGACACGTCCAGGTTGCGGTGCTCGATGATCGGGTATTTGGACAGCAACGCATTGCCGTGGTGGCCGTCAGGGTAGACCGCGTTGCGGCCATAGGCAAAGTCGCTCCACATGCTGTCGGCGAGGAATTCGTACTGCGAGGTCTGCGGCCAGCCGGGGTAGCGCGCGGCGTGGCGATCGTGGCTGCCGAGCACTTCCTGAAGGAAGACAATGTCGGCCTGTGTACTGCGCACCGCCTCGCGCAGCTCCGGCAAGATAAAGCGCCGGTTGAAGGCGGTGAAGCCCTTGTGGGTATTCACCGTCAGTACCCGCAGGCGTTTCACGGCCGGGGCCTGGCTGACGCTGGCGAAACCATTACTGCCGGCTTCGAGGCTCACGATTCCTCCTGAAGTTAACCCTGCCTCACTGTCGCCGCCAAACCCTGTGGGGGCCGGTACACCGTTCCCACCGGGTTTGGCGTGGCGATCACAACGTAGGACCTGCCTGGGCTATCACCGTTCACTCCTCGTCGTACTGCAACACCATCAGCAGCATCGACCGACCCTTCACCTCGAACGTACTATCAAATTGCAGGTGCTGCCCCTTGCGCAACTCCGGCCGGTCGGTATCGACCAGGCAGCTCCAGTAATCGCCTTCGGGCACGGCCGGTAGCTTGAATGGCACGATGTCATGGTGGGCATTGACGATCAGCAACACGGTGGCCTCGGCACCTGGCCGGGCGATACCGCTGACCTGCGCCCGGCCATCTATCAGCATGCCCAGGCAACGCCCGTGTGGGTCTTCCCATTGCTCAACGCTCATCTCGCTGCCATCGGGTGCCAGCCAGGTCACGTCCTTGACCCCAATTGCCTCATTGTAGTCACCCACCAGAAAGCGCGAGCGGCGCAGCACCGGGTAGGCCAGGCGCAGGCGCGTCAGGCGCTTGACGAAGGCCAGCAGCTCTTGGCCTTCCTCGTCCAGGTCCCAGTTCACCCAGCCGATCTCGCTGTCCTGGCAGTAAGCGTTGTTGTTGCCGTGCTGGGTGCGGCTGAACTCGTCGCCGGCAACGATCATTGGCGTGCCCTGGGCCAGCAGCAAGGTGGCGAAGTAGTTGCGCATCTGGCGCATGCGCAGGGCATTGATCGCCGGGTCGTCGGTCGGCCCTTCGACGCCGCAGTTCCACGACAGGTTGTTGTCGGTGCCGTCCTGGTTGTTTTCGTCGTTGTCTTCGTTGTGCTTGTGGTTGTAGGACACCAGGTCGCGCAGGGTGAAACCGTCGTGGGCGGTGATGAAGTTGACCGAGGAATAGGGCCTGCGCCCGCGGTTGTTGAACATGTCGCCCGAGGCGGTCAAGCGCGCGGCAAAATCGGCCAGCTGGCCTTCGTCGCCTTTCCAGAAGGCGCGTGCGGTATCGCGGAAGCGGTCGTTCCATTCCGCCCAGCCCGGGGCGAAGTTGCCCACCTGGTAGCCGCCGGGGCCGCAATCCCACGGTTCGGCAATCAGCTTGACCTGGCTCAGCATCGGGTCCTGGCGGCAGGCGACCAGGAAGCCATGACGCTCGCTGTAGCCATCGTGGTAACGGCCAAGGATGGTCGCCAGGTCGAAGCGAAAGCCGTCCACGTGCATTTCGCCGGCCCAGTAGCGAAGCGAGTCGGTGACCAACTGCAGCACGCAGGGGTGGCTCAGGTCCAGGGTGTTGCCAGTGCCGGAGTCGTTGATGTAGTAGCGCTTGTCGTCCGGCATCAGGCGGTAGTACGAGGCGTTGTCGATGCCGCGCATCGACAGGGTCGGGCCGCGCTCGTTGCCTTCGGCGGTGTGGTTGTAGACCACGTCCAGGATCACCTCAAGCCCCGCGTCGTGCAGGTGCGCGACCATCTCCTTGAACTCGGCGATCTTGCCGCTGGCCAGGTAGCGCGGGTGCGGGGCGAAAAAGGCGATGCTGTTGTAGCCCCAGTAGTTGTTCAGGCCCTTGTCCAGCAGGTGCTGGTCGTTGACGAAGGCGTGAATCGGCAACAGCTCGATGCTCGACACACCAAGGTCCTTGATGTGTTTGAGCAACTCGTCGTTGGCCAGGCCGGCGAAGGTGCCGCGCAGTTCTTCAGGCACAGCCGGGTGGCGCATGCTGATGCCGCGGGCATGCGCTTCATAGATGATCGTGCGCTCCCATGGGATCTGCACGCGCTGGTCGCGGCCCCAGGTGAACGCCGGGTCGATAACCTTGCATTTGGGCACGAAAGGCGCGCTGTCGCGCTCGTCGAACGACAGGTCACCATCGGGGTGGCCGATGGTGTAGCCGAACAGTGCCTCGGACCATTTCAGGCTGCCGACCAGTTGCTTGGCATACGGGTCGATCAGCAGTTTGTTGGGGTTGAAGCGGTGGCCGTTTTCCGGCTCGTAGGGGCCATACACCCGGTAGCCATAGACCAGGCCGGGGTGAGCGTCCGGGAGGTAGCCATGGTAGATCTCATCGGTGTATTCGGGCAGCTCTATGCGCTCGAGTTCCTGCTCGCCGGTGGAGTCGAACAGGCACAGCTCGACCTTGGTGGCGTTGGCCGAGAAGAGAGCGAAGTTGACCCCAAGGCCATCCCAGGTGGCGCCGAGGGGGAAGGGCATGCCTTCGCGAATGCGCGATGGTGCGACCGAGCGGGTTTTCTTTGGGGTGCGGGGGCTCATGACGATCCTCGAGTGGCCGTGATGGAAGGGGAATTGTGCTGTCCTGCATTGGCCACTTCGCGGGTAAACCCGCTCCTACATGCGCCTGTGATGAACCTGTAGGAGCGGGTTTACCCGCGAAGAGGCCCGGACAGGCTTAACCGGCAGTAGGCTTTTTCACCGCCCGGGGCTTTTTCACCGCAGTGGGTTTAACCCCCGGCAGGGCAGCCGCCTTGGGTTCGGCAGGCGCCTTCGGCTTGGCCGCTGCCTTCTTGCGCGGGGCTGCCTTGGGCGCCAGCGCTTCGGCCTCGGCCAGCTTGCGGGCCATTTCCCAGTGGCGTTCTTCTTCCCCTACGGGCTTACCTTCGGATTCCCAGATCTGGTAGGCAAATTCGCGAATACGCTTTTCATCGACACTCATCATGACGCTCCTGATGCTCAAGATTGTTGTATCAACACGTTGACCGGAAATTCCGCCAGCACGGCGCTCAACGGCAACTCCTTTGAAGAGCTGACCGCCGCACAGGCGAAAAGTCCCGTCGAGTTGGCAGGTGACAAGGCAAACGGCAATACCAGCCGGGTGTCGTCCCAGTTCTGCGCCGGGATCAACGGTGTAGCGGCACCTCCGAGCAGGCTGCTGGCCAGGCGCGGGGCGACGACGATGGCGTGCTCGCCTTCCCCCAGGCGAGCAAAGGCAATGACCTTGTCAGCGTGCCGGCCCTGTACGGTCAGTGGCAGGTAGGCACCGCGGCGGAACAGCTCGGCATGGGCCTGGCGGCAGTCCAGCACGCGGGCGATCAAGGCCTGTTTGACACGGCCGTCGCGCCAGTGCGCCAGCAGCTCGGCGGCCGGCGTGGCATCGTCCAGCGTGCGACGCCTCGAAGCGTAGTCCACGGCGCGGCGGTTGTCCGGGTCGACCAGGCTGAAGTCCCAGTATTCGTTACCCTGGTACAGGTCGGGCACACCGGGTGTGGTCATGCGCAACAGGGCCTGGACCAGGCCATTGAGAGCGCCGGGGCAGGCCAGCAGCTGCGCCGCGTCGGCCAGCGACTTGCGCAGTTGCTGGTTCTCGCTGTCCAGCAGCAGGCCGTCGAGGTAATGAGCGCAGGCGCCTTCGTAGGCCTCGTTCGGCGCGCTCCAGCTACTGCGCAGCTTGGCCTCGCGCAGGGCCTTCTGCTGCCACTGGCGAACACGCTCGGCGTATTGACGCAGGGCATTGTCGTCGTTCAGGTCGAGGTCCAAGGGCCAACTGCCGAGCAGGGTCTGCAGCAGCATCAACTCGTCGCCGGGGCTGGGTGCCAGCCCGTCGTCCAACTGCGCGCGCAGGGGGGCGGCCAGCTCACGCCAATGCTCTACCCGGCTGGCCAGCCACGTGCCGCGCTCGCTGAGTACGGCCAGGCGTGCACGCGTGTCTTCGCCGCGCTTGTGGTCGTGGGTGGCGGTGGTCAGCAGGTTGTCGGGGAAATCGCGCAGGCGCCGCTGGGCCTCGTTGTGGAAATGCATGGGGGGGGCGCTGAAGCGCTCGGCCTCGAAACCCACGTCGTTACGCGACAGCAGCCGCGCGCTGCGGTAGAAGGCGGTGTCTTCCACGGCTTTGGCGGCGCTGGGCGCAGTCAGTTGCTGGAAGCGCACGCAGGCGTGGCGCAGTTGCTTGCGGGCGCGCCCCGGTGGCAGATGCCGCCAGGCTTGCCCGCCCAGCCACCGTTCAAGTTGGTCCAGTAGCGGCCAGTCAGCTTCGGCAAGGTCTTGCCGGGCATTGGTCAGGGCCTGCTGGAAGAACGTTTCGTCCTGCGCCGGGCGCCCGCAGGCATTGAAGTAGGTTCGGTAAACCGGGTAATGCGCCACCAACGCCTGCAAGGCCCGGCGAATCGCGCCCAGGGTCAGGTCACGGGTCATCAGGTCGTTGCGCGCCACCTGCAACAGTGCCTGGGCCACCGACTCGCAGTCACCGGCCAGGCTGGCGTTGAGCACCAGGTGACGGGCCTGGCGCACTTCTTCAGGGAAGTCCGGGCGCTCGCTGACGTTGCTCCACAGTTCGCTCAGCGGCGCTTCGCCGGCCGGATCATGCTGCAGCAGCGACACCTGGTTCATGAACTCGTAGCCGGTGGTGCCGTCGGTAAGCCAGTCGCGGTGCAGGTGCTCGTCGGCACCCAGGATCTTTTCCACGTACAGAGGGAAGTGCTCCAGCCCTGCATTCAGCGGCCGCCGCGCCAGCAGGCTATCAACCCTTCGGCGCAGTTTGCGGCAGTAGCCACGCGGGTCTGCAAGGCCGTCGATATGGTCGATGCGCAGGCCGTCCACCAGGCCGCGTTCGATCAGTTCGAACAGCTTGGCATGGGTGGCTTCGAACACCACGGCGCGCTCCACGCGCAGGCCGCCCAGCTCGTTGATGTCGAAGAAGCGCCGCCAGTTGATGTCGTCGGCAGCGGTACGCCAGCTGGCCAGGCGGTAGGTCTGGCGTTCCAGCAGCAGGTGCAGGCGCTTGAAACCGGCCTCGCTGCGGCTGTCGAAGGCCACCAGGGCCGATTCGAGGTCGGCACCTTCTCGCACCAGGCGGGCCAGTTCGGCTTGGAGCGGCAGGCTATCGGCCAGCGGGGTGGCCGAGTCGCCCAATGCCGTGAAGCGCTCGGCCAGCACCTTGAGTGCAGGTTCCGGGCTGAGCGCGAGAATCCAGCCGTAATCGACCGGGCAGATCGGGAAACGATGCGCGTAATGGGCCACTTGCAGCAGCCCCTGCTGTTTGTCGAACTGCAGTGGTATCTCGCCATTCCTGAGCGCCACGCCGTAGTCGCTGCCGAGGAACGGCAACAGCAGTTGCCCGGCCAGCAGTGGGTCGCTGGAGTGCCACTGGATGTCGAAGAACTCTGCATACGGACTGCGCCGTCCCCAGGCCAGCAGGCTTTGCCACCAGGGGTTGTCGGCACCGCCTACGGCCATGTGGTTGGACACCGTGTCGAGGATCAGCCCCATGCCATGCTGGCGCAGGGCGGCAACCAGGCGCTCCAGCGCGGCCTCGCCGCCCAGCTCCGGGTTGACGCAGGTAGGATCGACCACGTCGTAGCCATGGCGCGAGCCCGCGCGGGCCTTGAGGATGGGCGAGGCATACAGGTGGCTGATGCCCAGCTGGGCGAAATACGGCACCAGCGGTACAGCGTGGTCGAGGGTGAAGTCGCTGTGGAATTGCAGGCGCAGGGTCGCGGTCAGTGGCTTCATCGGTCACGCTCCCACGCCTGTTCGCGGGCCTGGGCCAGCAGCTCCAGGCGCCGTGCGGCATCCTCGTCGTCGAGCAGTTCGCGTACCGGACGGGCAAAGCGCCGCCGCCAGTTGGGATGGCCATTGGTGGTGCCCGGCAGGTTGGGTTGCTCGTCGCAGCCCAGCAGGTCTTCCAGCGGTACCAGCACCAGCGGTGCACGGGTATGGCCAACGAAGCGGATGGCCGCATCGATCAGCGCGTCGTTGTCCTTCAGTTCGCCGTAGTTGGCCTCCAGGATGCGGCGCAGGCCTTCGCGTTCTTTCTGACGCTCGTGTCGCCAGTGCAATTCGGTAGCGGCGTCGATCAGGTGCAAGCGGTGTCTCCAGTCGATGTCGCGGTTTGCCAGCCAGCCGGCCAGTGGCGCCAGGTCGTGGGTGCCGGTTGTGGCCAGGGCATTGTCCGGCCAGTCGAGAATCGGCTTGAACTGGCCCGGCTGGGTCTGCTCGAACGGCAGCACGCGCATGCCCAGCACCGCTTTCTCGGCCAGCTTTTCGCGCAGGCTGTCGGGCACGGTGCCCAGGTCTTCGCCGAGGATGATCGCCTGGTGACGCACCGACTCCAGCGCCAGCAGGCGCAACAGGTCGTCTAGCGGGTAGTCGAGGTAGGCGCCTTCGCTGGGTTTGGCCCCCTGCGGGATCAGCCATAGCCGGCGCAGGCCCATCACATGGTCGATGCGCAGGCCGCCAGCGTGGGCGAGGTTGGCCCGCAGCATCTCGATGAAGGCGCGATAGCCATTGCGCTTGAGGCCGTCGGGCGAGAAGGCGCAAATGCCCCAATCCTGCCCTACGTGGTTGAGGATGTCGGGCGGCGCACCCACGCTCAGGCCGGCCAGCAGTTCGTCCTGGCGGCTCCAGGCCTGGCTGCCGGCACCATCGGCGCCCACCGCCAGGTCGGCGATCAGGCCCACGGCCATGCCGTTGCTGCGGGCCGCTTCGTGGGCACGTTGCAGGCCACGTTCAGTCAGCCACTGGCAGAAGGCGTGGAACTCGACCTTGGCCGGGTAGGCATTGGCTAAAGCCTCCACTTCCGGGTGGTAGGGGTCATGCCAGGCTTTGGGCCAGTTGCGCCAGTCGGCCCCGAGGCCGTGCTCCACTGCCTGGGCCTGCAGAACCTCGAAGCGGCAGTGGTGCTCCAGGGTCTGGCCGCCGGCTTCGCGGAAGCTGTCAAAATCTGTGCGTAGCGGGTGGTCGCCGTGGCTGAAGCCTTGGTAAAGCGCTTCAAGCAAACGCAGCCGGGCGCTGGCGGCGCGTGGCCAGTCGACCAGAGGGCGCTGCTCCAGCTCTTCGAGTTGTTGCTCCAGCCCGCAGGCTTCGATGGCCATGCGCACTTCCCGTTCACCCAGCAGGGCCGCGGGGCTGGTGTACAGGGTGTTGAGCAGCAGGCGACTGGACGGTGAGTAGGGGCTGTAGTGTTCCTGGTCGATGGCCGACAGGGCGTGAATCGGGCTGATAGCCAAGGCATCGGCGCCGCGCTCGGCGGCCGAGCGGGCCAACTGCTCCAGCGCCAGGCAGTCGCCGAAGCCCCCATCGCCGGGGCGGCGCAGGCTGTACAGCTGCACTGCCAGGCCCCAGCAGCGTGGTGGCGGCTGTTGCACCTTGTCTTCCAGGCTGTGGCAGCGTGTTGGCGCCACCGCCACGGTGAAGCGGCGGCTGTCGATTTCCACTTGGTGATAGCCGATGGGCAGCTCGCCGGGCAGGCGCGCCTGGTCATCGAGGCTGAGGGTGACCGAGGTGTGATCTTCCAGGGTGCAGTGGGCCACGCTGGCGGCACTGAAGTAGCGCGACAGCGCCAGCGGCTGGCCTACGTCGGCGGTCAGCAAGGGCGGCAGGTGTTCGCTGTCTTCGGCGGTTTCCACCGCACGCAGGCTGGCGGCAACGGCCGCATCATCGCCGGCCGGGTGGCCAAGGCCTTCGAGGATGTTGCGCAGCACGTCGTCGCTGACACGCTGGGGCCTGGCATTGGCGTCGATCCAGTCGCGGTTCAGCCCGACGCTGGTTGCCAGACGGTGCAGGGCGGTTTCGCTCATGGGCGCTCCTGGGCAGGGGGAAGCAGGCTGACCACACAGCTGTAGGCAGCCAGGTGGGTATCCGGGTGGCGGGTGTCGCTGCTGTCGAACAGCCGTGTGGATGGCGCGGGCAGTTCGACCGCCTGTGGGGTGTCGGCCAGGTTCAGGTCGATGCGCAGAGTGTTGCCGTTGCCCAGCTGCCAGCGCGCGGTCAGCGCTTTGTCAGCGTGCACCTCGGCGCCCAGCGCACGGCTGCCGGGCAAGTGCGGGATGATGTGGCGGCGGCGCAGGTCGAGCAGTTGCTGGTAAAGGCCGTGCCAGCCGGCGATCACCGCCTTGTTCTGCGGGCGTGAAGAGGCGAATGTCTGTTCGGCGTTGGGGTCGGGAATGTGCTCACGCTGCTTGGGGTCGGCGAACGCGGCGAAGTGGGCGAACTCGCCACGACGGCCTTCGCGTACCGCGTCGGCCAGCGCGTCATGGAAGTCGGTAAAAAACAGGAACGGCTGGCAACTGCCGGCTTCGTCGCCCATGAAAAGCAGCGGAACCATGGGGGCCAGCAGCAACAGGCCGGTGGCTGCACGCAGGGCTGGCGCGGGGCATAGGCGGGTCAGGCGCTCACCCAGCGCGCGGTTGCCGATCTGGTCGTGGTTCTGCAGGAACAGCACGAAGGCGCTTGGCGGCAAATGCCCGCTGGGTTCGCCGCGTGGTTTGCCATGCCGGTTGGCCTGGCCCTGGAACACGAAACCTTCGCCAAGGCACCGTGCCAGTTGGTCGATGGGGCGATGCTGGTAGTCGGCATAGTAACCTTCGGTTTCACCGGTCAGCAGCACGTGCAGGGCATTGTGGCCGTCATCGTTCCACTGGGCGTCGTAACCCTGTTCCAGCAGGCCCGCCTGGTTGTGCTCGTTCTCCAGCACCAGCCACACGTGCCGGCCCGGTTCTACGGCGGCGCGTACCCGTTGGGCCAACTCGATCAGGAAGTCGGGCTGGTCGATGGCATGCACCGCATCCAGGCGCAGGCCGTCGCAGCGGTAGTCGCACAGCCACATCAGGGCATTCTGGATAAAGTACTCGCGCACCTGCGGGCGGCGAAAATCGATGGCCGCGCCCCAAGGTGTCTGCCGGTCCTCGCGGAAGAAAGGGCTGGCGTACTGGTGCAGGTAATTGCCGTCAGGTCCGAAGTGGTTGTACACCACATCGACCAGCACCATCAGCCCGTGGCCGTGGGCCTGGTCCACCAGTGCGCACAGCTGCTCGGGGCTGCCGTAGGTGTTCTGTGGGGCGTAAGGGAGTACGCCGTCGTAGCCCCAATTGCGTTCGCCGGGGAACTGCCCCAGCGGCATCAGCTCGATCGCGCTGATACCCAGTTCGGCCAGGCGCGGCAGTTGCCGGGCAACCCCGGCGTAACCCCCGAGCAGGCCGACATGCACCTCCTGGATCACGGCCTCATGCCAAGGCCGGCCCTGCCACGGGTGTTGCCAGGCGTAACCGGCCACATCCACTACCTGGCTTGGCCCGTGTACGCCGTCGGGCTGGTAGCGCGAGGCCGGGTCGGCCACCTGCAGCTCACCGTCGATACGGTAGTGGTAACGGTCACCGGCCTGGCATGGCGCAACGCCGCTGTACCAACCCTCATCATCCGGCAGCAGTTCGATGGCCGGCTGCCGCTCCAGTTCCACGCTCACGCTGCGCGCATCCGGCGCCCAGAGGGCGAAGCGCGCCGACGTGGCGTCCAGCAAGTGTGCGCCATGTCTGTGCATCTTCCGACCCCCGCTCAGTAATGGCTCAGTTGTGTCTGCTTGACCAGGTCCTCGTACAGGCGGGCATAGGGTTCAACCGCCTGGCACCAGTTGAACGGCTGGGTCATCGACAGGCAGCGCATGGCGTTCAGCAGGTCCTTCTTGCCGTATACATAGAAGGCGCGGCTGAGTGCCTCGCGGTAGCTCTCGACGGTGGACTCGTTGAACAGGAAGCCCGTTACGCCGCACTCGATGGTGTCGGCCAGGCCACCGGTATTACGTGCTACCGGCAGCGAGCCGAAGCGTTGCGCGTACATCTGGCTGAGGCCGCACGGCTCGTAGCGCGACGGCATCAGCAGGAAATCGCTGCCGGCGAACATGCGCCGGGCATCGGTTTCATTGAAGCCAATACGTACACCGATGCGGCCTGGGTGACGCAGCGCCAGCTCGCGCATAGCCTGTTCCTCTTCCGGCTCGCCGCGGCCGATGATCGCGATCTGCCCGCCTTGCTCGACGATGTAGTCGGCCACGCCCAGGGTCAGGTCCAGGCCCTTTTGATAGACCAGCCGTGACACCACGGCGAACAGCGGGCCTTCGGAATCGTCCAGGCCGAACAGCTCGCGCACCTCCTGGGTGTTACGCGCTTTGCCCTCCCAGTCATTGATGCTGAAGTTGTGTTGCAGGTGCTTGTCGGTAGCCGAGTCCCAGCTTTCGTCGATGCCGTTGGGGATGCCACCGAGCAGGCCTTGCTGGGCCTTGCTGGCGAGGAAACCGTCCAGGCCGCAGCCGAATTCAGGGGTGGTGATTTCCCGGGCATAGGTGGCGCTGACTGTGGTGATGTGGCTGGAGTAGGCCAGGCCGGCCTTGAGGAACGACAGCTTGCCGTAGAATTCCATGCCTTCTTGCTGCATGGCATGTTCGGGTATTGCCAGCTCCGGGCTGCAGCCGCGGCTGTACACACCTTGGTACGCCAGGTTGTGGATGGTGAACAGCGTGGGCGTATTCAGGCCACGCCAGTGCATGTAGGCCGGGGCCAGGCCGGCCGGCCAGTCATGCGCGTGCACCACTTCCGGCGTCCAGTGGATCTTGCCTTCGCCGGCCGCGATTTCGGCGGCAGCCAGGCCCAGGCGGGCGAAGCGGATGTGGTTGTCGGGCCAGTCGCGGCCATTGTTGGCACCATAGGGTGTGCCGTCGCGCTGGTACAGTTCTGGGCAGATCAACACATAGATGACCAGGCCGTCGGCCATGTCCATGCGCCCGATCTTGCATGGCGGCAGGGCCGCATGGCCGCCCAGTTCACCCACGATATGTATAGGGTTGTCGCTTTCCATCACCTGGCGGTAGCCGGGGATGAGGACCCGCACATCGTGCAGGTGCGCCAGGGCACGGGGCAGGGCAGCGGACACGTCACCCAGGCCACCGGTTTTCACCAGGTCGGCGATTTCCGAGGTCACGAACAGAATCTTGCGCTTGTTCGGGTTGTGCTGGCGCTGGGCGCCGGGTGCCTTGCCTGTCGTGGCGAAATCCGGGGTGAGCGGCTCGCGGTTATCCGGTTTGAAAGCGTCTACGTGAGGCTCGACAGCGGCACTGATCATACTTCTCTCCGTCCCTATGCTTGGTCGGGTGCTGGCACCCGTGGCGATGTTTCGTGCTGGTTCTCTCTGCTTGCTGAATGCTGCGTAGTGCGTTCCATGCCCCTGTGTCGTGCGCGCACGCACGGCGCGATCGGCGTTCCGGCCGAAAGCGATTGGGCTGTTGGGTTGGTGGCCGTGGCTGGGAAGTCCCTTTGCGTTTGGCCTACTTAGTTCCTGACCTGCCCGCTTTCCGTAAAGTTCGACTTTTTTTCGTCACTCTTCCATTGAGCAAATGGCGGGCCGAAGCCTGAGTGTAGGAGAGAAAAAGATAAAAAGGTGACCCACTGGTCACCATTGTGATGCCGCGGAATAGACGCAAACGTTGGCGTATTGAAGCGGAGGTGAAGGTAGGGCGCGCGAGAGGGTGAGGGGCGAACGGCATTGCCCCATGCATGACAATTGCGCACTGTTTTGGTGCGTATTCGTACCGCCAAATGGGGCTGGCTGGTGCATGTCCGGATGTGCCCAATCCTATATCGGTGCGGCACCCTGCACAGGGGCGAGTATCCAAGCGGTTCAATAAGTTTGGCTCGAATAATTATCTGAGTTACAGGGTCGGCAGTCAGGCAAACGGATCGCATGATAAAAAGTTGTAAGTTCATGCTGTAGGAAATTGCCTGCGGAATCTCTATTTGTATTAAACCCATCGTTCCTGTCTTGTCATGGTGATACGGTTTAAGTTGCTCTTCAATCCACTGCCTCATCCTGATCGCCGTCATGGGGTGAAGCCCGCAATGCCAAGCATCTAGCGGGCTTGAGCCTTGGTGGCGGGCCAATTTAGTTCGATATTCTCATCTTGAAGAAAGCCAGGGTGTGGTTGTTTTTCGCCGGCAAACATGATGGCGGGTAGAGCAACTCATGAAACAGTCCGACTTTCGCTTCAGTTTTCAGGCGCTCGCCGGGCGCACGGAATTTGAAGTGGTTTCATTCAAGCTGGATGAAACCCTCAACCAGCCATTTGTGCTGAACCTGGAACTTGTGAGCTACGAAAGTGATATCGATTTCGGCCACGTCCTCGACAAGCCTGCGCTATTCACCCTTTACAGCGCAGACCGGCCACTGCGTCATGTGCATGGCCTAGTCAGTGCCTTCAGCCAGGGCGAAACCGGCTTTTGTCGCACGCGCTACCACGCCGTGGTCGAGCCGCAGCTGGCCCGCGCGCGGTTGCGTTCGAACTGGCGGATCTTTCAGCAGAAAACCGTGCCGCAGATTCTTGAACTCATGTTCAAGCGTCAGGGCATCACCCGCTTTGAGCTGAAAAGCAGCGCGCAGCACCAAGTGCGGGAGTTTTGTGTTCAGGCGGGTGAAACCGACCTCGACTTCATCCATCGCCTTGCCGCTGAAGAGGGGTTCGTCTACCGCTTCGAACACTGCGCCCGGCAGCACACGCTGATCGTTACCGACCGCTTGCTGTCGTTTGGGCTGCTCAGCCGGGGCGCGCTTAAGGCAGAGGACGACGAGGCGCTTTGGCTGGATGAGGATGATGTCGGCCCCGACAAAGTGCTGTACCACGCCAGCAGTGGTGGCGACCAGGCCCGCGCATGCCTGCGGCGCTTGCGCTATTGCGAGCAGGTACGTACTGCGCGGCAAGTGCAGCGCGACTACACCTTCACCAACCCGGCCTACCGGCAGGAGCACAAGGCCCAGACCAGTGGCGTCACGCACCAGTCACTGGACTACGAGCGCTTTGATTACCCGGGGCGCTACAAGCGCGATGCGGTGGGCAAGCCCTTCACTGAAACACGGCTGACGGCGCTGCGCCACGACGCATGCCTGGCTGAAGTGCAGGGCGACGATGTGCGCCTGCAGACAGGCCTGAGCTTCACCCTCGTCGGCCACCCGCGGGAAGACCTCAATGTTCACTGGCGCGTGATCAGCCTGTGTCACGAAGGTACCCAGCTCACCAGCCTGCAGGAAGAAGCGGCTGGCGCTGAACAAGGCACCCGCTACGTGAACGATGCGTTGCTGGTGCAGGGCATGGCCGAGTGGCGCCCGGCCCCCATGGCCAAGCCGCGCATTGATGGCCCACACATGGCCACCGTGGTCGGCCCGCCTGGGGAGGAGATCTATTGCGACGAATGGGGGCGGGTCAAGGTCAGCTTCCCGTGGGACCGGGAGAGCAAGAACAACGAGTTCAGTTCCTGCTGGGTACGGGTGTCGCAAGGCTGGGCTGGTGGCAGCTGGGGTTCGATGGCCATCCCGCGTATTGGCCAGGATGTGATTGTCCAGTACGTCAATGGCGACCCCGACCAGCCGATGATCACCGGGCGCACCTATTGCGGTGACCAGCTGCCGCCGTACGACCTTCCGGATCACAAGACCCGCATGACCATCAAGAGCCAGACCCATAAAGGCGATGGCTTCAACGAGTTGCGCTTCGAAGACGAGCTGGGGCGGCAGGAAGTGTTCATACATGCCGAGCGCGACCAGAACAATGTTGTGAAACACAACGAAACCACGCTCATTGGCAATGACCGTAGCGAACGCGTCGAGCATGACGAAGTGGTGGACATCGGCGGCAACCGCAGCGTCAAGGTTGGCGCCAGCAAGCGCGAAACGGTCGCCCTTGGCAAAGTTGAAAGCATTGGCCTGGGCAAGTCGCTGGCCGTTGGCGGTGCGCTAAGTGTCATGGTCGGCCTTGAGGCCACCGAGCAGGTCGCGCTGGACAAGCGCGTGCAGGTCGGCGGGCAACTGCGGGTCGACGCCGATGAGGATGTGTCGATCACCAGTCATCACGGCCATGTGCATATCGACAGCCGAACGTCGCTGACCCTGAGCTGCGGCGGGGCCTTTATCAAGCTGAGCGATGGCCGCATCGAAATCGGTTGCCCCGAACCACTGCTGTTACACGCCATCGCCCAGGTCAAGGCGCCTGCACGTTACGGAGTACCGCCTGCACCTGAGCAGGACGAAATCGAGTTTCGCCTGGTGCATGCCGACGGTACGCCGATTGCGGGCACGGCCTACGTGGCAACGTTGTCCGATGGCACCCAGCGCCAGGGCGTGGTCGACCAGAACGGCTATGCCCGCCTGGCTGGCGTTACCCCCGGTTGCAGCGCCCAGGTGCGCTACGAAGTTGGCCCAGGCCCGCTGCAGCTGACGACTGCAACCGAGCTGGATGCTGCCTTGCAGGCATTGCTTGCCGGCTGCACCTCGGCAGGTGGCCAGCCATGAGTTCGACAGCTGACTGGCTGGACCAAGCGGTGGAAAAAGTGGCCGACGGCTTTGGCTGGCTGCGTGACCTGGTGCTTGGCGAGTTTGCCGAGGAGCGGCCACTGAGCGTGGTCATCGCCGACATGCTGCTGTCGTTGGTGCCGGGGGTGGTGATTGTGCTCAGTGCCCGTGACCTGGCTGCGGTGTGCCTGCGCCTGGGCAAGCGCTACGCGGCGGACGGCAGCCAGGCAACGCCGCAGCCGCCGGAATGGCAAGAGTGGGTGTTGCTGGTGGCCTGCCTGATGACCCTGATCGCGCCGATCATCGGCGCTGTGGTGGGGGCGGTGGGCACTCCCGTGGGCTCGATGGCAGGCGCACTGGTTGGGCAGGAAGCAGCAGCGTTCTTGCGTGGTTTGTGCTTGCTGCTGATCCGTGAAAGCCAGGTCATCCTGCAGACAGTGGTTGCGTTTCTCGGCAAGTTCACCCGCGGCAGCGTGGAGTTCTGGCTGCGCCAGGTCAGGTTCGCGAGCTATGAAAAGGACTTGCTGGCCTACCTGAACCTGTTTTTGACCAAGGTTCTCGCGGCAACGGCAAAGCTTCGCAGCTACCTGGGCAACTGGCCGTTCAACCAGGCGGCGTCGCGTCTGTTGGTGCGGTTGCAGGCCATGGAAGCGCAGTTCTACGCCGTGCAGGTGCATGCCGTGCGGGAAATCCCGCATGCGCTGATGCAGCTCGATGCCAGGCTGGCCAAGGTGCTGGAGCAGGCCAGCGACCTGCCCGCGCAGGTTGCGCAAGCCGGGGTGCATGCGCAAAAGCCGGTGCCCATGGCCATGAGTGGTGGGCGGGTGACCTCTGGCATCGGCATGCGCCCGCGTTACCTTGAGCGCCCCGAAGGTGTGCTCGGCCCGCCCGTGCCCACGTCGCCGACAGTCGCTGCGCAGGGTGCCAATGTGCACGTGTTCGATCACGCGACGGCGACCCGGGCGCAGAAGGGTATTTATGGGGAGGTGGTTAGTGATCAGTACATGCTCGGCAAGGGTCATGAAAACCTGTTGTCCGCCGCGCGTGGGCCTCGCAGCCTGGAAATGAAACCCACCGGGCGTGGGCTGGATGGCGTCTATCGTAATGCCCATCCGCCACCACCGTTCATTATTACCGAGACCAAGTATCGAACGGGGGGCACGTTTTCGCCGGGTAGTTTGCCGGTTACGAAGGGGAGTGAGGGGTATCCGAGTGCCAGGCAGATGAGTGATGCGTGGATTGGCCCCAGATTACAAAGCGCGTTGGGGCGTAAGGAGGGAGATGCGATTCGAGAGGCGGGGTACGAGCGGTGGCTAATAGTTGTAAACGAAAACGGGGTCGTATCGAGTGTGACTAAGCTCGACGGTAATGCTAGAGCCATTGTTGATACTGTTCGATAGGAGGTGTCAGGTGCATTTTGATCGAGTTAAAAGAGAGCCGCTCCTGCAAGAGAAGTTTTATGTGGATGATGTGTCTTATCTGAAGGAGAAATATTTTGAGCGGAGCGCTGAAGAGTTTTTGGCTAAATCTTGGCCAGATTATGTTAATGTGGAGGGATTAAGTTGGGGGTGGTGCTATCAATCACTTGAGCTATTGATTGAGTTGTATTCAGGAGGCGAGCCATTAGAGACCCTCCGGCCCTATGCTGAGCACGTGTTTTCTCAGTTTCAGCGTCATAAACAGGCCTATCCGAGCTTCTCGCTGAGACTATGGGAGCCCGACGCATACCAGTTTGCTCTTTGGCTTTTGTCTTTGGCAGTGCTGTTGAATGTGCCCGGGCGCATCACGCAAATTGTAAGCTATTTAAGTAAAGATCCTGATGACGGTGAAGACATCTTGTTGCGACAACTGTTTTCTCGTGTTGGGGTGACTATCCCTGGGAGCACGTTGATTCATGAGCGCCCTTATCAAGAATTGCTCAATGCTTTAAATACTGAGAAGGATGAGCAGCAACAGGCAGTGCGTAGTTACCTGAAGCAGTGGTATCGAGGCATGCGCAACTGTTATTGGCATGATCGGCACAAAGCACGAAGCGATGCGGGTTTCTTTGGCTACTGGGCATTTGAGGCAGGATTGGTCACTGTGCTGTGGGGCGTCGACGATGCACCCTACAGAGACCTTCCTTTTTACCCGAAGGATTTGGTAGACGATGCTCGCAAGCGTCAAGTGATCAAAAGCTTCCCTGAACACCTGCAAAGCGCGCCATATTCGGATGCACTTGCCAAGTCGGGTGAAATTTGCCCGCGCACGGGTGTGTGGGTATGTGATGAATGGGCTGTAGGGCCTCAGACATTCATGCAAGGCGTAGAGATGCCGAGCGAAAATGGGCGCTCCGTGGTTTGGCGCTTGGTGAAAGGCTTATAGCGTGCGGGAGGGCCAATGGACCCGTTCGACAGCATCAAGCGCGACCCGTGGATGGTCGAGCAGCATTACCACGCCTCGACCTGTGAAAAAGAGCAGGAGTTCGCCAACCCTGACCTCCAGGCCTTGCTGGCTGGGCCCGCCGAGCGCAAGCATCATTACCGTGGCCTTAGCCGCGACTGGGCGCACATGGCACTGGAGCTGGCCATCCAGCGCTACTCGGGTGGCGAGCCGTTGGAACTGGTGGAGGCCTATGTTGATTACGCGTTCGCCCAGTTCACCCGGCATTTTTCAGCGTACCCGACAACCTGCGAGCAACTGCGCCCCTGGGTGGCGGACGAATACCGGGTTGCCTTGTGGCTGCTGTCGTTGGCCGTGCTGTGCGGTTACCCCGATCGTGTCGACCAGGTGCTGGGCTGGCTGAACCAGGACGACGAGCGCAGCCCCGACCTGCTGCTGCATCGCCTGTTCCTGCGGCTGGGCAAGGCATACCCGGGGACCTCGCTGCTTCACCCCGAGACCTACGCCGCCTTGCTGGAGAGCCTCGACCTGCGTGGCCAAGCGCAGCATGAAGCGCTCTTGCGCTATCTCGAACAGTGGTATGCCAAGGCGCATGGCTGCTATTGGCACGATCGCCATGCCCGGGCACGGGGTGACCACTTGGGCTACTGGGCACTCGAAGCGGCGCTGGTAGCGTTTTTATGGTCTGTGCCAGGGGATGCTCTGGAGAGCGCCCCACATTTTTTTCCAAAGGCACTCATCGCAAGGGCGCATTACCGACGACTGGGCAAACAGTTCCGCGACCCGGAAACCGCCAGGCGCGAGGACGCTCCTGGCTGGCCTTCTGGCACCCCTTGCCCATGGCCCGGTCATTACACCTGCGTCGAGCGCAGTGTGGGTGAACAGGTGTTCATGCACCAGACACCCTTCCCCAAGATCGATGGCCAGGTGGTTCACTGGCGGCTGTCGAGGACATTCTGATTGGCGCTGCCGGCATGAGTGCGTGGCGCTTTACAAGATTCAGGAGTGGCGACAATGCCTGCCATCGTTCTGCTTGGTCACCCTCACCATTGCCCATTGTGCGGCCCCACCAGCGTCAGCAGCGGCTCCAGCCTGTTCTTCGTCAACGGCAGGGCGGCCGCCAGGGTTGGCGACAGGCTCGGCTGTGGGGCGGCGATCACCAGCGGCTCGGCGCTGATGATGGATGAAGGACAGCCGCTTGCTAGAGTAGGCGATGCTACCAGTCATGGCGGCGTCCTGGAAAATGGCGATAAAAGTTGGTTGCTCGATTAAGCGAAGTGGGAGCGGTTCAGCCCCCACAGGGAATGGGCAAGATCAGAGGCTGACGGTCTTGCCATCGGTGCGCGCTTGCGCCAACAGCAGGTTCAACTGGGCGACCTGCTGACGCAGCTGGTCACGTTCGTCTTTAAGTTTACGCAGCTCATCACGGCGCACGGAGACATAGAGGGTCTGGGGTGGGGTTGCTGGCATCAATGTACCCATGAGCACACCTCGCGGTTTTGGCTGGTGACAAGTCAAAGCGTAGACGCTTCACGCGGGGCGCATTCTGAATTCTTTCACCGGGCTTGGGAACTTTTTTGTTTATTGTGGTCTTGCCGTTCGTCGCTGAACCCTCGGGCGGCATGCTGGACTAATCTGAAAAGCTGGACTGTCGTCATCCATTTCGAAAAGGGAGCATTGGCTCATGCAACTGGGAATCATCGGGCTGGGCCGTATGGGCGGCAATATCGCAAGGCGCCTGATGCGCGCCGGTCACCGCACCGTGGTGCACGACCGCAACCGTGATGCCATCACCGGCCTGGAGGGCGAAGGCGCCCAGGGTGCGCATGACCTCGGTGCACTGGTACAAAAGCTGAAAGCGCCGCGCGCGGTATGGGTGATGCTGCCGGCTGGTGACGCCACCGAGCAGACCATCGCCCAGCTGGCCGAAATGCTGGAGCCGGGCGATGCGATCATCGACGGCGGCAACACCTTCTACAAGGACGACATGCGCCGCGCTGCAGAACTGGCCAAGCGCGGCCTGCATTATCTGGACGTCGGGACTTCCGGCGGCGTGTGGGGCCTGGACCGCGGCTACTGCATGATGATCGGCGGCGAAAAGGACGTGTTCGAGCGCCTGGAACCGCTGTTCAAGGCGCTGGCGCCGGGCGTGGGCGACATCCCGCGTACCCATGGCCGCAGCGGCGAGCACCAGCGTGCCGAGCACGGCTACATCCATGCCGGCCCACCGGGCGCCGGGCACTATGTGAAAATGGTGCATAACGGCATCGAGTACGGCCTGATGCAGGCCTATGCCGAAGGCTTCGACCTGCTGCGCAGCAAAGGCGGCAACGAGTTGCCCGAAGACCAGCGCTTCGACCTGAATGTGGCCGAAATTGCCGAAGTGTGGCGACGCGGCAGCGTGGTGACCTCGTGGCTGCTCGACCTCACCGCCGATGCGCTGGTGGCCGACCCTCAGCTGTCGCAATTCAGTGGCTCGGTGTCCGACAGTGGCGAAGGCCGCTGGACCATCGACGCCGCCGTCGAGCAGGCGGTGCCGGTGCCGGTGTTGTCCAGCGCACTGTTCGCGCGCTTCCGTTCGCGCCAGCAACAGGGCACCTACGGTGACAAGATCCTCTCGGCCATGCGCCTGGGCTTCGGTGGCCACGTCGAGAAGAAAGGCGAATGACTAAACAGACCCTTGCGGCCGCCCCCCCTTGTACCCTGTTCCTGTTCGGCGCCAATGGCGACCTGGTCAAGCGCCTGCTGATGCCCGCGCTGTACAACCTCAGCCGTGACGGTTTGCTGGACCGTAACCTGCGCATCGTCGGCGTTGACCATAACCCGGCCAGCGCCGAGGATTTCGCCGCGCGCCTGCACGCGTTCATGGTCGAGCGTGACAAAGGCGGCGAGGGCAGCGCCAAGTGCCTGGACGAGAAGCTATGGGCCCGCCTGGCCAAGCGCCTGGATTACCAGACGGGCGACTTTCTCGATCCGGCCACCTACCAGGCCCTGGCCAGGCGCATCGACAAGACCCGCCACGGCAATGCCATTTTCTATCTGGCCACGTCGCCGCGCTTCTTCCCCGAGGTGGCGCAGCGCCTGGGGCAGGCCGGCTTGCTGGACGAGTCTGCCGGCGGCTTTCGCCGGGTGGTGGTTGAAAAACCGTTCGGCACCGACCTGGCCAGCGCCGAGGCGCTCAACGCCTGCCTGCTGAAGGTGATGGGCGAGCGGCAGATCTACCGCATCGACCATTACCTGGGCAAAGAGACGGTGCAGAATATTCTGGTCAGCCGTTTTTCCAACGGCTTGTTCGAATCGTTCTGGAACAATCACTACATCGACCACGTGCAGATCACCGCAGCGGAAACCGTCGGTGTCGAGACCCGTGGTGCGTTCTATGACAGCACCGGCGCCCTGCGCGACATGGTGCCCAACCACCTGTTCCAGTTGCTGGCGATGGTGGCCATGGAGCCGCCGGCCGCGTTCGGCGCCGATGCGGTGCGCGGTGAAAAGGCCAAGGTGGTCGGCGCTATTCGCCCATGGTCGGCAAAAATGGCCCTGAAGAATTCCGTACGAGGCCAGTACAGCGCCGGCAAGCAGGGGCGCAAGCCGTTGCCAGGCTACCGGCAGGAGCCCAACGTCGCGCCGGATAGCCAGACCGAGACCTACGTGGCGCTGAAGGTGATGATCGACAACTGGCGCTGGGCCGGCGTGCCGTTCTACCTGCGCACCGGCAAGCGCATGAGCGTGCGTGACACCGAGATTGCCATCTGCTTCAAGCCCGCACCGTATGCGCAGTTTCGCGAGTCGGAGCTGGAACGGCCCAAACCCAACTACCTGAAAATCCAGATCCAGCCCAATGAAGGCATGTGGTTCGACCTGCAAGCCAAACGGCCCGGGCCAGAGCTGGTGATGGAGAATGTCGAGTTGGGTTTTGCCTACAAGGACTTCTTCAAGATGACCCCGGCCACTGGCTACGAGACGCTGATCTATGACTGCCTGACCGGTGACCAGACCCTGTTCCAGCGGGCTGACAACATCGAAAACGGCTGGCGAGCGGTGCAGCCGTTTCTCGATGCCTGGGCCCAGGGCGGCGAAGTGCATGAGTACTCGGCTGGCGAAGATGGGCCTGAGGCCGGCAATGAATTGCTGACCCGCGACAAGCGGGAGTGGCACCGGTTGGGGTGAGAGGTTTGCAAGCCTGTACCGGCCCTTTCGCGGGCAAGCACAGGCAACCACACAAAGGAGACTCGATGCCTGCCCAAATCGAAGACTACGCCCTGCTGGGCAACTGCCGCAGTGCGGCGCTGGTCAGCCGCGATGGCGCGCTGGACTGGCTGTGCCTGCCACGCTTCGACGCCCCCGCGGTGTTCGCGGCCCTGCTGGGCAACGAAGAAAATGGCCGCTGGCGCCTGGCCCCTTGCGACCCGGTAACGCACAGCAGCCGCCAATACCTGGGCGACACCCTGGTGCTGGAAACCACTTGGGTCACCGCCAGCGGTCGTGCCCGGGTGCTCGACTTCATGCCCCTGGGCGAAGTCAATTCGGTGGTGCGCATCGTCGAAGGCTTGTCTGGCGAAACCCATTTCGAAATGGATCTGGTCATGCGCTTCGACTACGGCCGCAGCGTGCCCTGGGTGGAACGGCTCGACCCACTGACCCTCAGTGCCGTCGCCGGCCCTGACCGGCTGATCCTGTGCAGCACCGTGCCCCCGCAAGCCCGCGACCACCATACCGGCTGCCGCTTTCGCGTCAGCACGGGCCAGCGCCAGGTCTTCAGCCTGCGTCACCAGCCCTCGCACTTGCCGGTGCAGCCTGACTGTAACATCGACCAAGCCCTGGCAAACAGTTGCGAGCAATGGCAGGCCTTCGCCGACCGCTGCCCGCAGGTAGGACCGTATACCGCCCTGGTGCGCCGCTCGCTGCTCACCCTCAAGGCCATGACCTACGCTCCCACCGGCGGTATTGTCGCTGCCGTCACCACGTCGCTGCCCGAGCGTGTGGGCGGCGAGCGCAACTGGGACTACCGCTTCTGCTGGCTGCGCGACGCGACCATGACCCTGCTGGCCTTCATGAACCTTGGCTACTTCGACGAGGCCCAGGCCTGGCGCGAGTGGCTGCTGCGCTCGGTGGCCGGTAACCCTGAGCAGATGCAGATCATGTATGGCCTGGCTGGCGAGCGCGACCTGCAGGAGTACACCTTGCCGTGGCTGGCCGGTTATGAGCATTCTCAGCCTGTGCGGGTGGGTAACGCCGCCTCGGCGCAGAGGCAACTGGACATCTATGGCGAACTGGCCGATGCGATGACCCAGGCGATCAAGGGCGGGTTGCCCCGCCACCCGCGCAGCGCCGCCATTTCGCGCTTGATATTGCCTTATGTCGAACGTATCTGGCGCGAGCCGGACGAAGGCATCTGGGAAGTGCGTGGCGGCCGGCAGCAGTTCGTGCACTCCAAGGTGATGGCCTGGGTCGCCTTCGACCGCGCCGCAGGGCTGGCCGACACCACGGAAGAAGGCCGCGAGCGTGGGCAGCATTATCGCCAGGTGGCTGACGAGATTCACCGCGACGTGTGCGAGCACGGCCTCGACCCCAGCGGCCGGTTCTTCGTCCAGGCCTATGGTTCTACCGAAATGGACGCCAGCCTGTTGCAGATCGCCCTGACCGGCTTCCTGCCGGCGGATGACCCACGCTTCATGCGCACCCTCGAACAGATCGAACAGCGTCTGATGAAGAACGGCCTGCTGCTGCGCTATGACAGTGACAGCTGCAGCGACGGCCTGACGCCGGGAGAGGGCACCTTCCTGGTGTGTTCGTTCTGGCTGGCTGACGTTTATGTGTTACTGGGGCGTCAGGCCAAAGCCGAAGCGCTGTACCAACACCTGACCGGCCTGTGCAACGACCTCGGCCTGCTGGCCGAACAGTACGACCCGGCCGGCCAGCGCATGCTCGGCAACTTCCCCCAGGCCTTCAGCCAGATAGGCATCATCAACACCGCGCTGAATCTGCACCGCGCACAGTGCCCGGCGCGCGACCGGGCGCGTTGTGGGTAGCGAATGAGTAGGGCGACTGCCTTCACCGGAGTAGACTAGGCCAAACCCTTTCGGCACGGAGCATACATGGGCATTCGCGGTACTGACCGGCAGATCGACAACATCGAGTTCAATGTCAGCGACATCTCACGGAGCAAGGCCTTCTATGGCAGTGTATTCGGCTGGGCGTTCACCGACTACGGGCCGACCTACACCGAGTTCAGCGATGGCCGGTTGACGGGTGGCTTCACCACGGGTGAGCCGGTGCGCCCGGGCGGGCCGCTGGTCATCCTGTACGCTGACGACCTGGAGGCCACGCAGCAGCGGATCGAAGCTGCCGGGGCGAAAATCAGCCGGGCGACCTTTGCCTTCCCCGGCGGGCGGCGCTTTCATTTCATCGACCCTGACGGTTATGAGCTGGCGGTGTGGACGGCCCAAGCCTGATGGCCAATCACAAGATCGAAATCCGCCGACGCAATATCGAAAAAATCCTGCAAGCGGCGGAAAAGGTGTTTGCCGAGAAGGGCTACGGCGCCACCTCCATGGGGGATATCGCCGAGCAGGCTGAGCTGCCACGCTCCAACCTGCATTATTACTTCAGCACCAAGGACGAGCTGTTCCGCGCGGTGCTGCAGGACCTGCTGGATGTGTGGAAGCAGGACGCCCTGTGCTTCGAGAACTTCGACGACCCGCGTGTGGTGCTGACCAGCTACATCCGGGCGAAGATGGGCCATTCGCGCTCGCGGCCGCTGGGCTCGAAGATCTGGGCCGAAGAGATGCTGCACGGGGCGCCGGTGCTGGGGGTTAACCTCGACGAAAGCCTGGTGCCCTGGGCGAAGATGAAAGAGGCCAAGATCCGCTGTTGGGTGGAAGAGGGGCGCATTCTGCCGGTGGAGCCGTCGGCGCTGCTGTACATGATCTGGGCCTCGACCCAGCATTACGCCGACTTCGGCTACCAGGTGCAGTTGCTAAACGGCGGCGAGATGCTGTCGGACATGGCGTTCGAGAGTGCGGTGCAGACGGTGACCAGCGTGATCTTGCGGGGGATCGGGCTGGAGCCGTGAACCGGCGATGAAGGCCGCTGCGCGGCATTCGCGGGCTTGCCCGCTCCCGCAGGACTGCGCCATTTCTGAGGACAGCGCAGAACCTGTGGGAGCGGGCAAGCCCGCGAAGGGCTGCATGGCAGCCCCATTGCTTCAACTGGCCTCGCGGTACGGGTTACGCGGATCCTGCGTCCAGTTCAGGTACGGCTTGCCGGTATCCTGTGCCTCCATTTCGATGCAGTTTTCCACCGGGCAGGTGATCTGGCACAGGTTACAGCCTACGCATTCCTCTTCGATCACACTGTAGGCATGCGTGCCGTCAGCCTTCAGCGTGCTGGCAATCGCCTGGTGCGAGGTGTCCTCGCACGCAATGTGGCAGCGCCCGCAGCCAATGCACGCCTCCTGGTCAATGTGCGCGACCGACTTGTAGTTGATGTCCAGGTATTTCCAGTCGGTGGTATGCCCCACCGCCTGCCCGCGGAACGCTTCGATAGTGGGATGCCCATGCTGGTCCATCCAGCGTGCCAGGCCGTCCTGCATGTCCTCGACGATACGGAAGCCATGCAGCATCGCCGCTGTGCACACCTGCACGGCGCCACTGCCCAGGGCCATGAACTCGGCGGCGTCACGCCAGTTGCCGATGCCGCCAATGCCACAAATCGGCAAGCCCCGCGTTTCCGGGTCACGGGCGATTTCCGCCACCATGTTCAAGGCAATCGGCTTCACTGCCGAACCGCAGTAACCGCCATGGGTGCTCTGGTCTCCGACAATCGGGTGGGCCACCATGCGGTCCAGGTCGACGCTGGTGATGGAGTTGATGGTGTTGATCAACGACACGGCATCGGCCCCGCCCCGGTGCGCGGCGCGGGCCGACTGGCGGATATCGGTGATGTTCGGCGTAAGCTTCACGATCACCGGCAGCGCGCAGTACGTCTTGCACCAGCGGGTGACCATTTCCACATATTCCGGCACCTGACCGACGGCTGCCCCCATGCCGCGCTCCGGCATACCGTGCGGGCAACCGAAGTTCAGCTCGATGCCATCGGCCCCCGTGGCTTCCACCAGCGGCAGGATGAACTTCCACGATTCCTCTATGCACGGCACCATCAGCGACACGATCAGTGCGCGGTCGGGCCAGTCCTTCTTCACCTGGGTGATTTCACGCAGGTTGATTTCCAGAGAGCGGTCGGTGATCAACTCGATATTGTTGATCCCCTGTACCTGACGGTTGGGGCCATAGTGCGCCGAGTAGCGCGACGACACGTTGACCGCCGCAGGGTCTTCGCCCAGGGTCTTCCAGACCACGCCGCCCCAGCCGGCCTCGAAGGCGCGGACCACGTTGTAGGCCTTGTCGGTTGGCGGTGCGGAGGCCAGCCAGAAGGGGTTGGGTGCCTTGATGCCGGCAAATACGATAGACAAGTCGGCCATTTACGCTGCCTCCACGTTGAGCATGAGTTGGGCATGGATGGCTTCGGCGGCCAGCTTGCCGTGTTGCACGGCCTGCACGGTAAGGTCCTGCCCCAGCGCGGTGCAGTCGCCGCCTGCGTACACGCCCGGCAGGCTGGTCTGCAGGTTTTCGTCAACGCGGATGCGCTCACCCTCGCGGGCCAGTTGCGCAGCCACCGGGTCGCCGAGGCTGGCATCGTCAAAGCGTTGGCCAATGGCCTTGAAAATGGCGTCCGCAGCCAGCTCGAAGGTTTCGCCGGTATCGCGCAGGCGGCCTTCCGCCAGCTCGGTGCGGGCAAAGCGCATGCCGCGGACCTTGCCGGCGTCATCCAGCAGCACGGCATCAGGGCGGGCCCAGGTGTGCAGGCGTACCTGGTTGGCCTTGGCAATGTCCTGCTCGTGGCCGGTAGCGCCCATGTCGGCGTGGCCACGGCGGTACACCAGGTTGACGTCGCGGGCACCCAGACGGCTCATCTGCACAGCCATGTCGATGGCCGTGTTGCCAGCACCGATCACCAGGCAGCGCTCGGCCAACGGGAGCTGGCTCAGGTCATCGGCCTGGCGTAGCTCGCGGATGTATTCGGTGGCGGCGACCACACCAGGGGCTTCCTCGTCGGGCAGCCCTAGCTGGCGCACGGCATTCAGGCCGAGGCCCAGGAACACCGCGTCGTACTGATCGCGCAGTTCGCCCAGGCTGAGGTTGCCACCCAGGCGCTGGCCATGGCGGACTTCGATACCGCCAATGCCCAACAAGAAATCCACTTCACGCTGGGCATAGTCGTCTACCAGCTTGTAGCGGGCGATGCCGTACTCGTTGAGGCCACCGGCTTTGTCGCAGGCCTCGAACACCACCACGTCATGCCCGTGCATGGCCAGGCGATGGGCGCAGGACAGCCCTGCCGGGCCGGCGCCCACCACGGCGATACGCTTGCCGGTGGCTGCCGAGCGCTTGAACGGGTGTGCGCTGAACTGGGCGTTGTCCAGGGCGTAACGCTGCAGCTGGCCGATCAGCACCGGCGCGCATTCCTGGGCGTTGTTGCGCACGCAGGCTTGCTGGCAGAGGATTTCGGTGGGGCACACGCGGGCGCAACTACCGCCCAGAATGTTGGCCGAAAGAATGCGCTCGGCGGCGCCTTGCAGGTTTTCGTCACTGATGCGGTGTATGAACGAGGGGATATCGATTTCGCTGGGGCAAGCGTTGACGCAGGGGGCGTCGTAGCAGTACAGGCAGCGTGCACTTTCCAGGGCGGCCTGACGCGCGGTGAGGGGTGGGGCCAGGTCGCTGAAGCGCTCGGCCAACTGGTCGGCGCCGGCCCGGGGGCGCGGCAAATGGTTCAGGGCGTTCGTCACGGTTGTAGCCTCTCTATTTTTTTTGGTGCAGGCGACAGGTATTGCGGTCGATTCTGGGGCCGCTCCCACAGGCGATCGCGGTCCTTGTGGGAGCGGCCTTGCGTCGCGATGGGCTGCACAGCAGCCCCAATGACTTCAGCGCGGAACAGGCATCGGCCGCTGATGCTCGGCCCGGCGCCCCAGCACCTCATACACCGCCGGGTACGCCGGCCGTTCCACATAGCGCCCCGCGCCCGGCTCGGCGCGCAGGTCGCCATCGGCCCAGAGCACCTTGCCCTGGCTGATGGTGTGGCTTGGGATGCCGCGCACGGTGCGGCCTTCGAAAATGTTGAAGTCCACCTGCTGGTGGTGGGTTTTGGCGGAGATGGTGCGGGTGCCCTGCGGGTCCCACAGTACCAGGTCGGCATCGGCACCCACGCGGATAGCGCCCTTGCGCGGGAACAGGTTGAAGATTTTCGCCGTGTTGGTAGAGGTCAGCGCGACGAATTCGTGCATCGACAAACGCCCGCTGTTGACCCCGGCATCCCACAGTACTGCCATGCGGTCTTCGATGCCGGCGGTGCCGTTGGGGATGCGGCTGAAGTCGTCGCGGCCCATGGCTTTCTGCTCGGCGCAGAAGCAGCAGTGGTCGGTGGCGGTGGTGTGCAGGTTGCCCGACTGCAAGCCGCGCCACAGCGCCTCCTGGTGTTCGCGTGGGCGGAACGGCGGGCTCATCACATAACCGGCGGCGGTGGTCCAGTCCGGGTCACGGTAGACACTGTCGTCCAGCAGCAGATGTCCGGGCAGCACCTCGCCATACACCGGCTGGCCCTTGCCTCGGGCATAGGCGATTTCATCCAGTGCCTCGCGGCTGGAAATGTGCACCAGGTACAACGGCGTGCCGAGGGTTTCAGCAATGCGGATGGCGCGGCTGGCCGCTTCGCCTTCAACCTGCGAGGGGCGCGACAGCGGGTGGGCTTCCGGCCCGGTCATGCCCTGGGCGAGCAGCTTTTTCTGCAGGTGGTACACCAGCTCGCCGTTTTCGGCATGCACGGTGGGCACCGCGCCCAGTTGCAGGCAACGCTCGAAGCTGGCCACCAGGGTATCGTCCGCGGCCATGATCGCATTCTTGTAGGCCATGAAATGCTTGAAGCTGTTCACCCCGTGCTTGGCCACCAGCTCGCCCATCTCTTCGGCCACCTGCTCGCTCCACCAGGTAATGGCGACGTGGAAGCCATAGTCGCTGGCGCTTTTCTGCGCCCAGCCACGCCAGGTGTGGAAGGCCTCCAGCAACGACTGCTGCGGGTTGGGAATGACGAAGTCGATGATCGAGGTGGTGCCGCCAGCCAGGCCCGCAGCGGTGCCGCTGAAGAAGTCCTCGCTGGCCACCGTGCCCATGAACGGCAACTGCATGTGGGTGTGCGGATCGATGCCCCCAGGCATCAGGTACTGGCCGCTGCCGTCGAGGATCTCGCAGTCGGTGGGCGGTTCGAGGTTTTGCCCGATGGCACGGATCAGGCCATCGGCACACAGGACATCGGCGGGGTAACTCTCTTCGTGGGTAACCACGGTGGCGCCACGGATCAACAGGGACATGCCGTTTTCCTCGCAGGCTGACCGGTCTTGGCCGGTTCTTTGCATTGTCATGGATGCAGGGCGGGCAGGGCGGTCAATCCTGTCAGTCCTGACAAGATTCGAGGCTAGATGCTGATTCTGGATTCAGCAAGAAAATTTTCCCATTAAATTTGTGGTTTTTAAGTTGTTGATATCAATAGGAAAAAATTAACGCGCGAATGGGCGCCGGGGTTTTCCTGGTATTTGACTAACTTGACAAGATGAAAATCTGGTCGAGATTTCTAAGCACAATTCCGCGTGCGAACTCCGGTCATCGAATCAGCCTGATGAGCGAAAAAATAGAAGAAAAACTGGAGAAGGGCCTATGCAACAGAGCAGATCGGAAGTGGTCGAGCAAGATGGCCTGTTCGAGCTGTCCGAGGGCAGCGATGTCCTCGACAGCCCGCGCTACAACCCCGACATAGCACCGACCAAGGTGCACCAGCGCACCTGGAACAAATGGCACATCACCGCCCTGTGGGTGGGCATGTCCATCTGCGTACCCACCTACACCCTCGGCGGCGTGCTCACCGCCTACTTCGGCCTCAGCGTTGGCGAAGCGCTGCTGGCGATTTTGCTGGCCAACGTAATCGTGCTGATACCGCTTACCCTCAATGCCTTTCCCGGCACTAAGTACGGCATCCCGTTTCCGGTGCTGCTGCGTTCGTCGTTCGGCATCCTCGGCTCCAACGTACCGTGCCTGATCCGCGCGGTGGTGGCCTGTGGTTGGTTCGGTATCCAGACCATGTTTGGCGGGCTGGCCATTCACCTGTTCCTGGGTTCGGTGTTCGACGGCTGGAAGGCGCTGGGCGGGACAGGCGAGGTGATTGGCTTCATGATCTTCTGGTGCCTGAACCTGTGGGTGGTGCTGCGCGGCGCCGAGTCGATCAAGTGGCTGGAAACGCTGTCGGCACCGCTGCTGGTGGCAGTGGGCGTCGGTCTGCTGTTCTGGGCCTTGCCGCACATGTCGATGACCGAACTGTTGGCGCAGCCGCCCAAGCGTCCGGAAGGGGCGAGCGTGGTCAGTTACTTCTGCGCCGGGCTTACGGCCATGGTGGGCTTCTGGGCCACACTGTCGCTGAACATTCCCGACTTCAGCCGCTACGCCCGCAGCCAGAAGGATCAGATTCTCGGGCAGATCTTCGGCCTGCCGCTGACCATGTTCCTGTTCGCTGCGCTGGGTGTGGTGCTGACCGCCGCTTCGGCGTCGCTGGTGGGCGAGACGGTGTCCGACCCGGTCAGCCTGATCGGCAAGATTCAAAGCCCGTTCTGGGTGGCCCTGGCCATGGCGCTGATCGTGATCGCCACGCTGTCGACCAACACCGCGGCGAACATCGTGTCGCCTACCAATGACTTCCAGAACATTGCCCCACGCCTGATCGGCCGAAGCCGCGCGGTATGGCTGACCGGCTTTATCGGCCTGGCGCTGATGGGGCATGAACTGCTGAAGAAGCTGGGCCTGATTGTCTCCGACCTTAGCCTGGAGAGCGTGTACTCCAACTGGCTGCTGGGCTATTCCAGCTTGTTGGGGCCTATTGCCGGCATCATGGTGGTGGACTACTTCCTGATCCGGCGGCAGAAGCTGGACCTGGCCGGGCTATACCGCGACGACGTGTATCCCGCTTGGAACTGGGCCGGTTTTGCCGCCTTCGCCTTGCCAGTAGGGCTGACGGTAATGGCGATTGGCAACAGCAGTTTCAGCTGGTTCTACGACTATGGCTGGTTCACCGGCTCGTTGCTGGGCGGTGCACTGTACGCCGCGCTTGGCGGTTTGGCGGCACGCAACCCGGTGCGGTTGGCCAAACCCTTGCCTTGAGGCCTCGAAGAGGCCCGTACAAACAATAAGAAGCCTGAAGGAGAAGCCCGTGACCCCCGTCAAAGAGATCCTGAAGACCAACGCCCGTCACGTCGACAGCACCCGCCTGTGGCAGTCGCTGATGGACCTGGCCCGGCTCGGCGCCACTGCCAAGGGCGGTGTCTGCCGCCTGGCCTTGACCGACCTCGACCGCCAGGCCCGCGATCTGTTCGTGCAGTGGTGCGAGGCGGCCGGTTGCTCGGTCAGCATCGACGCCGTCGGCAACATATTCGCCCGCCGCCCGGGCCGTAACCCCAAGCTGCCGCCGGTGATGACCGGTAGCCATATCGACACCCAGCCCACCGGCGGCAAGTTCGATGGCTGCTTCGGGGTGATGGCCGGGCTGGAGGTGATCCGCACCCTCAACGACCTGGGCGTGGAAACCGAAGCGCCGCTCGAAGTGGTGGTGTGGACCAACGAAGAAGGTTCGCGTTTTGCGCCATGCATGATGGGGTCTGGGGTATTCGCCGGCAAGTTCACCCTGGAAGACACCCTGGCCAAGCGCGATGCCCAGGGTGTCAGCGTTGGCGAAGCGTTGAACTCCATTGGCTACGCCGGTCCGCGTGCTGTGTCGGGGCACCCGGTGGGGGCGTATTTCGAAGCGCATATCGAGCAGGGGCCGATCCTTGAGGACCAGGCCAAGACCATCGGCGTGGTCCTCGGCGCCCTGGGCCAGAAGTGGTTCGACCTGACCCTGCGCGGTGTTGAAGCCCATGCCGGCCCTACGCCGATGCACCTGCGCAAGGACGCCCTGGTGGGGGCAGCCGCTGTGGTAGAGGCGGTCAACCGCACGGCGCTTGCCCACCAGCCCCACGCCTGTGGCACGGTGGGTTGCCTTCAGGCGTACCCGGGCTCGCGTAACGTGATCCCGGGCGAAGTGCGCATGACCCTCGACTTCCGCCACCTGGAGGGCGAGCAGTTGAATGCGATGATTGCCGAGGTGCGCGGGGTGATCGAGGCGACCTGTGCCAAGCATGGCCTGAGCCATGAGTTGGTGCCCACGGCCGACTTCCCGGCGCTTTACTTCGACAAAGGCTGTGTCGACGCCGTGCGCGAGTCGGCCAAGGCGCTGGGCCTGCCGCACATGGACATCGTCAGTGGCGCGGGGCATGACGCGATCTTCCTGGCCGAGCTGGGGCCGGCGGGGATGATTTTCGTGCCGTGCGAAAACGGCATCAGCCATAACGAGATCGAGAACGCCACGCCCGATGACTTGGCGGCGGGCTGCGCGGTGTTGTTGCGGGCGATGCTGGCGGCGTCGGAGGCAATTGCCAATGGGCGCCTGGCGGCCTAGGCACTGGCCTCAAGAAGGCCGTTACGGCCAAGGTGATAGCGCTGCAGGTCCTGCGCCAGGGTCAACTGCCCGCTGTAATGGGCGAGGGCCTCGTCGCGCACGTTGTCGATGTGCGGGCTGCGCCGTGGGTCGTTCTGGTAGCGGGCGCTGAAATGCGTCAGTACCAGGTTGCGCACGCCAGCGGCCTCGGCAAAGCGTGCCACCTCAGCGGCGGTGCTGTGGCCGAACGTGCCCCCGGTGCGTTCGACCACCGCCTGGGTGAAGGTGGCTTCGTGCACCAGTACATCCGCACCCCTGGCGACGGCTGCCAGCAGTTCTGGCTTGTCGTTGTCCCCGCACACGATCACCCGCCGGGGCGGACGCGAAGGGCGCAGGTAGTCGTTGCCGTTCAGCAGTTGCCCGTTGTACGGCACGGTCAACCCCTTGGCCAGCTCGCCCCACAGCGGACCACGCGGTATGCCCTCGGCGTCCAGGCGCTGGATGTCCAGGCGTGGCTCAGGGTTGATTTCGGTGAATACGAAACCCACGCTGGGCACCCGGTGCGACAGTTGCACGGTGGTCACCTGCAGGGTCTCGCTGCGCCATGCGATCAGCTCTTCCACGGGCAACAGGCGCAGCTCGAACGGCAGGAAGGTGTCGCTGGCAACCAGGCCCTGGCGTACCCAGTCGTGCAGTACGGCGGGCAGGATCACTTCCAGCGGCTGGGTGCGCCCGCTCATGCCCGCGCTGGCCAGCAGGCCGGGCAGGCCGAAGCAATGGTCACCATGCACGTGGGTGATGAAGATCGCGCGCAGGTCGCGGATCGAAAGCGGGGTGTGCAGCAGGCGGTGCTGGGTGCCTTCGCCGCAATCGACCAGATACCAGTGGCTGCCGCTGGCTTCGATCACGGCTGTGGCGCTGACATTGCGTGCCTTGGTGGGCACCCCGGCGGAGGTGCCAAGGAACAGCAGGTCCATGCTCAGGCTCCTGTTTCAGGCCAGAAGCGGCCAAGGTGATACGGGGCGCACACCTTAGCCGGATTGCCGCCCGCCGTCGACGGCCTGCTAGTTATCCTGTCGCCAGATGAGCTCGCTGGTGTCATAACCTTGCTCTCGGGCGATTGTCAGCAGTTGCTCGCGCTGCTGGTCGGTGACCGCTGGCGTGCGCGAAAGCAGCCACAGGTACTCGCGGTTGGGGTGGCCGACCAGTGCCACGCGGTAGTCCTTGTCGTGGTAAAGCACCCAGTACTCACCCTTGGTCAGGCCTGGTGCCAGGCGGCTGAACCAGTTGTCGAAGCGCACCCACAGCTTGTCGGTGCTGCCCGGTTGCTGAGCCTCGGCGATGCCCTTGGCTTCATTCCACTGGCCGTCCTTTTCCTGGCAGCGATTGGTTACATCGATACGGCCGTCCTCGCGCAAGCCGTAGCGCGCCTCGGACTTCACGCAGTTACGCTGGAAGAACATCGGCAGGCGTGCCAGTTCGTACCAGGTACCCTGATAGCGTTGCAGGTCCACCTGCTGGGTACGCGGCGGTGCCGGGTGATCGTTGCCGGCGCAGCCGAGCAGGGCCAGGGTCATGCAGGAAAGCAACAGTGTTGTGCGCAGCGCCATGGGTGACCTCCTTGGAGCGGATAGGGCGTACCTGGGGTTTGATGCGTTCGCGGGGCAAAAGTTGTATGGGAGTGGGGCATGTCTTTAAATTGCATTATGGCTGCAGGGCGCATGTCTCAAGGGTTATTTCGCCCGTACGATCGAGCGCCGCCCGCGCGGCGCATCGCGAGCAAGCTCGCTCCTACATTTTTTCGGGCCAGTATCGCCTGCGCCAGCGCGGGCGACCGCCTTGTTTGTTCCACACAATATCGAGGTGGGCACCAAGGGGCGCGCGCCTCTGCCTCAGGAATAACTGGCCCGAAACAGATGTACGAGCGAGCTTGCTCGCGATGCGCCGCGCGGGCGGCGCTCGATCTCACAAACGGCATCACCCTAAAGCCATGCACCTTCAGACCTGATGCACCCGCGCCAAACAGAGCACCTCACAGCCAGTACGTCACCGCCCACCATCCCAACCCGCCCATCACCACGGTATAGGGCAGCGCCATCCACACCATCCGCCCATACGACAGCCGGATCAGCGGCGCAATGGCCGAGGTCAGCAGGAACAGGAACGCCGCCTGCCCGTTCGGCGTCGCCACGCTTGGCAGGTTGGTGCCGGTGTTGATCGCCACCGCCAGTGTTTCGAAATGCTCGCGGCTCATGCTGCCGTTGAGAAATGCCTGCTTCACTTCGGTGATGTAGATGGTGGCAACGAACACATTGTCGCTGATCGCCGACAGCAAACCGTTGGCCAGATACAGCATGCCCGGTTGCTGTTCGGCCGGCAGCGTCAGCACCCAGCTGATCAATGGGCTGAACAATTGTTGCTGATGAATTACCGCGACCACGGCAAAGAACACCACCAACAGCGAAGTGAATGGCATGGCGTCCTGGAAGGCACGGCCCAGGCGGTGCTCGTCGGTGATGCCGGTGAAGGCCGTGATCAGTACGATCACCATCAGGCCGATCAGGCCGACCTCGGCCACATGCAACCCCAGGCAGATGATCAGGATCAGGGCAGCAAGCCCTTGTACCCACAGCGCGATGCGCTGGGCCTGGGTACGTGCGGCATCGTCCTCGGCGGCATAGGCAGCCAGTACCTGGCGCACTGTCTCAGGCATCAGCGTGCCGTAGCCGAACAGGCGCAGCTTCTCCAGCAACACGCAGGTCAGCAGGCCGGCACCCAGCACCGGTATCGACACGGGCGCCACCTTGAGGAAGAAGTCAGCGAAGTGCCAGCCCATCTCGTGGCCGATCAGCAGGTTCTGCGGCTCGCCCACCAGCGTGCACACGCCACCCAGGGCGGTACCCACTGCGCCGTGCATCAGCAAGCTGCGCAGGAACGCGCGGAACTGGTTCAGGTCGTCACGGTGTAACTGCGCCACTTGCTGGTCGCTGTCCAGTGCGCTGTCTTCACGCGGGTTGGCGCCGGACGCCACGCGATGGTAGACCGCATAAAAGCCGACCGCGGCGCTGATGATCACGGCCGTCACCGTCAGCGCATCGAGAAACGCCGAAAGGAATGCCGACAGGACGCAGAACAGTAGCGACAGCATGGCTTTTGAACGCACACCCAGCAGAATGCGCGAGAACAGGAACAGCAGCAGTTCCTTCATGAAATGGATACCGGCGACCATGAACATCAGCAGCAGGATTACCGGGAAGTTGTGCTGCAGTTCTTCGTACAGTGCCTGCGGCGTGGTCATCTGCAACAGCAGGGCTTCGATCAGCAACAATCCGCCGGGCATCAGCGGGTAGCACTTCAGCGCCATGCCCAGCGTGAAGATGAACTCGATTACCAGCGCCCACCCGGCTGCAGCCGGGCCAATGGTTGCCAGTAGAAGCGGATTGAGCACCAGGAACAGGCAGATGACCGCTTTGTACCAAAGCGGCGACTGGCCCAGGAAACCGTGAGCGAGGGCGCCGGTCAGGGAGCGCGACATGAATATGTATCCTTATGATTCAGCGATGGCGCACGGTGCCGGATCTGCGCGTCTTAGGCAAGGCGCACAGTCCCGTTTTTGGCACAAGTACGGCCATTGGGCTGGGTTACCATCGCTGCCATGAGCCTTTCACCCACAGGAGTGCCGCCCGTGACCGAGTACAGTGCATTCAAGGTCGAACTGATCGACAGCATCGCCCACGTTCAGATCAATCGCCCGGAGAAGGTCAACGCGATGAACGCGGCTTTCTGGGAAGAGATCATCGACATCTTCCAGTGGATCGACGACACCGATGCCGTGCGTGCTGTGGTGATCAGCGGTGCCGGCAAGCATTTCTCCGCCGGTATCGACCTGATGATGCTGGCCTCGCTGGCCGGGCAGATGGGCAAGGACGTGGGCCGCAATGCACGCTTCCTGCGCAAGACCATCCAGCGGCTGCAGGCCTCGTTCACCGCTGTGGACACGTGCCGCAAACCCGTACTGGCGGCCGTGCAGGGCTACTGCATCGGCGGCGCCATCGACCTCATCTCGGCGTGCGACATGCGCTACTGCAGCAGTGACGCGCAGTTCTCGATCAAGGAAATCGACATGGGCATGGCGGCCGATGTCGGCACATTGCAACGTTTGCCACGCATCATTGGCGACGGCATCATGCGGGAGCTGGCGTTTACCGGGCGCAATGTCGAGGCCGACGAGGCGCTGCGCATCGGCCTGGTCAACCGAGTCTATGATGATCAGGCCGCACTGATGGACGGCGTCTTTGCCATCGCCCGCGAGATTGCCGCAAAATCGCCGATCGCTGTGGCCGGCACCAAGGAAATGCTCAGCTACATGCGTGACCATCGCATCGACGATGGCCTGGACTACATTGCCACCTGGAACGCCGCAATGCTGCAGTCCGAAGACCTGCGTGTGGCTGTGGCGGCGCACATGAGCAAACAGAAACCGACGTTCGCCGACTGATCGGGCCGGGGGACGCGCAGTAAAGGAACCCCCGACATGTCAGCACGCTGGACTACTGCAGTACTCGACCCACAGATGACCGGGGGGCTAGCCGTGGCCCGCAGCCCTGAAGGGTTTCTGGTGGACGCCAACGGCGCGCTGTTCCCCCGCGACTGGCTAAAGCGCCAGGACCTCGACGTGCTGTGCGAGCATGGCATCGGCCACTTTGACGGCCAGCCGGTGTTCCTGCTGGAACTGCGCAGCGCCACTGATGTGCCTGGCTGCAGCTGGCGCGGCCTGCGTGCGTTCATGCTCGAAGGCGACTTCGACACCTACAAGGTGCTGGGCTATGCCGCACAGATCGGCACCTGGGCCCGCGAGCATCGCTTCTGCGGCAGTTGCGGCCAGGCGATGACGCAAATTCGCTGGGAGCGGGCGATGTATTGCCAACCCTGCGACCTGCGCAGCTATCCGCGAATTTCACCCAGCATGATCGTGCTGGTGACCCGCGGCGATGAAATCCTGCTGGCGCGTTCGCCGCGTTTCGTCACCGGGGTGTACAGCACCTTGGCAGGTTTTGCCGAACCGGGTGAATCGGCCGAAGACTGCCTGGTGCGCGAAGTGCGCGAAGAAGTGGCGGTGGAGGTGAAGAACATTCAGTACGTCGGCAGCCAGTGCTGGCCGTTTCCGCATTCGATGATGTTGGGTTTCCATGCCGAGTATGCCGGGGGCGAGATTGTCATGCAGCCGGACGAGATCGAGGACGCCAAGTGGTTCAGCGTCCACGACTTGCCGCCGCTGCCGGCCGGGCGGTCCATTGCCCGTTATCTGATCGATCTGTATGTTGCGCGGCGGCTGGGCTGTGATATCCCGGCTTTCCCGTCCTAGCTGCAGTGAGAAGTGTTCATCGCCCCTCACCGACAGGCCCATGCACAGGCCGGCGATGTAGTCCACCTGCCCGGAAATGATGAACACCGTCAGCACCGCGATGTTGCTGACGAAGTTCATGCTGCGCGCCACGTCGCTGGCGCGAACCGGGTCGATGGGTATTCAGGAATCGTTATTCTGATTACTGGTATATGCTCGATCTGGTGTCGCTTGGGGGGAGCTCCCTGCCCTGCGTATGGTATTCATTGCCCGAAAAAAAGGGTTGGGGAGACCTAAGCTCTCTGGGCTAGTTTCGGAATACGGCGGTGGTGGAAGGCCTGGATTTTGTGCCAGAACAGCGGCTAATTCGTGGAGTGTCAATCCAGACTGTAGTTCTGTAAGCCTGCTGACAGTGGCTTCGATCTTAGCGGTGAGATACTGTAATCGCTTTACCAGCTTTGGGAGGATGTTATGCGACAGAAGTTGTGCTGCTTCTGGTATGTCACGCTCAAGCTGAGCCTTTTCTGCCAGTCGTTTTGGTAGCTTTTTTGCCATTTTAACATCCCAGCCAGTTGCCTTGCTGCTGAAACGCCACCCCGAGTACTTTTGCAGTTCTGGATGGTCGTGAGCGGCTATTATCTCTGTCATCTTATAAGCAGGTTCGGGGCGACTGAACAGTTTCTTGATCCAACTCTGGCCTGAATGATCTAGCCTGTTTATTGGGTCGGCAGAGCAATAGGAGTAGGCGTTTATGCCTCCTTTGCTGAAAGGGCTTAGGCTATCGGGCGAGAGGAATCTCATCAAATTCGGGTTATAAGTACGCTTGCCGTTTCCCAGTAGGTAGCAGCCTGTCCATATGTCGCGAGGTGCGCCCGTGAAACCCAGTGCGTAAATATTCCCTGGCATAGCTGAGGCGCCATAACAGGTATATTGTAAGGAAATAACGTTGCTTTGCATTTAGATATTTCCGTTGATAAGAGGTGTTATATGTTTACAGTTCCTTGCGCACCCCTCAACTGGCATAAATGATAGTACGGCTGATGGGCCTCATGATCGGGTACAAAGGGTCAGGCCTGCCCGAACCAGTGTTGCCACGCTAAGCGCACGGTCAACGCCAGCACCACGGTGATGAACACCGGGCGGATGAACTTGCTGCCGCCACTGATCGCCGTGCGTGCGCCGAAAAAGGCGCCGACCATCACCGACAGGCCCATGCACAGGCCAACGATATAGTCCACCTGCCCGGAAATGATGAAAACCGTCAGCGCCGCGATGTTGCTGACGAAGTTCATGCTGCGCGCCACGCCGCTGGCGCGTACCAGGTCGATGGGGTACAGCAGCAGGGTACTGACCGTCCAGAACGCCCCGGTACCCGGGCCGGCTACGCCGTCGTAGAAGCCCAGGGTGAAGCCTTGCGGGACTTGCCACTTTTTCTTGATCGGTGCATCGGCATCCAGCGGCGCCTTGGGCGTGCCGCCGAACAACAGGTAGATGCCACAGGCGAAGACGATCACTGGCAGCATCTTGTTCAGCCATTCGGCTGGCATGTAGTGGGCGATGACGGCGCCGAGCGACGCCCCGGTCAGGGTGGCGAACAATGCCGGGCGCCACTGCGCCGGATGGAACAGTTTGCGTTTGTAGTAGGTGAAACCTGCAGTGGCCGAGCCGAAGGTGGAACTGAGCTTGTTGGTGCCCAGTACCAGGTGCGGCGGCATGCCGGCAGTGAGCAGGGCCGGAGTGGTGAGCAGGCCGCCGCCACCGGCGATGGCGTCGATGAATCCAGCGACGAAGGCGACCAGCGCCAGGATGAGGAGGGTAAGGGGTTCTACGGTGAGTTCGAAGGGCATGGGAGGCTTCAGGCAGTTGGTCGGCAGCACAAACGCTACAGTTAGCGGCTATGGTAATGCCATCAAGCAGCCACTGTCAGTGTCCGATATGCCCGATTGCGTGCTTCAGTTTCCCTTTTGCGTTCTGGTTAATTTGTTTTTTGTAGCGGGTGATAATGAAGCTGATGATAGACTTGGTTCAGGTTCGTTGGCTCGAGGGTATGCTGACAAAAGACTGTTCAATGTCTTGTCATTTTTCATCACTTCGTCCTCCAGGATTTGAAATCGTAAGCTCTCAAAGTCGTCCATTAGCTTGTACTTCAGTTGTCCCTGTTTGTCTATGCTGATAAGTTTGTTCTCCATTAAGTCGGTGAATTGGTTCAGGGCTTTACCTGTGTCAGAAAGGGTTTTCAGTTCTTTTTTAATAACACTGTTCTCGGCAATGCCTTGGAACGCTTCGAGCACAGGGTTCTCATTGATTGCTTTAAGCGCCGCCTCGCGTCGCTGCATGATCGTTTTCTTTTTTGGTAAAAAAGATTTTTTGGACAAAACTGGACCATGACCTGAAGGGTCATGGTAGTTAATGGGGTCTCCTGAGCAATATGCATAAGCGTTGAGCCCACCCCCGTCGAAAGGGCTATCGCTGTCAGGCGAGTGGAATCTCATGAGGCCGGTGTTGTAGGTACGGTAACTTCCAAGCTGGTAGTGGCCTGAAAAAAGGTCAATGTACTGGCCGTTGAAACCCGTAGCGAGCAAAAACTGGGCCTGTGGTTTATAGCCGTAGCATGAGTAAGCGAAGTGACGAAGGGCATTAGTCAGGGAGGCGGCTGAGTCAGGTGTTTGTTTGAATGTGAGCATGGCTGTCAACACGTTCAGGATGAGTTGAGTGATCTCATCGTATTTTGCCCGGATGAGCAACTGGTAGAAATGCTAGTTTCAAACCCCTAAGTGCAGTGCAAGCCACCAAGTGGCTCATGGGGGAGCGGGTCTCTCAACAGGACTTAGTGACTGCAAAAAGACCCGTGCAGGCGTTCACATCAGCTTTGGATGAAGGCGAGCAAATCCGCATTGATCACATCGGCATGGGTGGTGGGCATGCCATGCGGGTAGCCTTCGTAGGTTTTCAGCGTGCCATTGGGCAGCAGCTTGGCTGACAGTACCCCGGAGTTTTCATAGGGCACGATCTGGTCATCGTCGCCGTGCATCACCAGCACCGGCTGCTGGATGCCCTTCAGGTCCTCCGTGAAATCGGTCTGGGAAAACGCCACGATGCCATCGTAATGGGCCTTTGCACTGCCGATCATGCCTTGGCGCCACCAGTTGCCGATGATGCCTTCGCTGGCATCGACCCCAGGGCGGTTGTAGCCGTAGAACGGCCCTGTTGGCACATCCCGGTAGAACTGCGCCCGGTTGCTGGCAACCTGGGCCTGGAAACCGTCGAATACCGACTTGGGCAGGCCACCGGGGTTGCCGGGGGTTTGTACCATCAAGGGGGGGACGGCCGCGATCAACACGGCCTTGGCCACCTTGTCTTCAGGGTACCGGGCCATGTAGCGCACCACCTCGCCGCCGCCGGTCGAGTGGCCGACATGCACGGCACCCTGGGTGCCCAGGTGGGCGACCACGGCGGCTACGTCGTCGGCATAGTGGTCCATGTCGTGGCCGTTCCATACCTGGCTGGAGCGGCCATGGCCCCGCCGGTCGTGGGCGACCACGCGGTAGCCTTCAGCGAGGAAGAACAGCATCTGCGCGTCCCAGTCATCGGCACTGAGCGGCCAGCCGTGGTGGAAGTGGATCACCGGTGCATCGCGCGGGCCCCAGTCCTTGTAGAAGATCTGTACGCCGTCCTTCGTGGTTACATAGCTCATGGTCGTGTCTCCTGGGTGCAGGAAGCGAAGGGAGCTATTGAGAATAGGAGGGATTTTGGCGGGTATCAGGAAGTTGTGTTGCCTGTGTGGGCCTCTTCGCGGGTGAACCCGCTCCTACACTGTGAGGTCCCTTTCACCCGCGAAGAGGCCCGCACAGGCAACACTGATGCCCTTCAGACACGGTCGCGCATGCGGTACCAGGCCTTTGCCGCAGCTTCCAAAGGCGCAGCCAGCAGGTCGCCGCCGGGGAAGCGGCCGTTGTCGATGCCTTGGTACAGCGCCAACAGGTCTTCATCGCCGAGAATGGCATCGCTGACCGCACGCGCCGCCGCCAGGGTCGGCAGAACGCCATGGCCGGAGAAACCCTGCAGCCAGTAGCGCTGGCCCTCGCGGCCGACGTCCGGGGTGCGCTTGATGCTGCAATCGATGTGGCCGCCCCAGGCATAGTCGATGGCCACCCCGGCCAGTTGAGGGAACACCCGCTCCAGGTACGGGCGGGTGGCGCTGGCGACGTCCTTGGGGATGCCGCCCAGGTAAGTGCAGCCACCGCCGAACAGCAGGCGGTGGTCTGGGGTCAGGCGGAAGTAGTCGGGTACGAACTGGTTGTCGATCACGCAACTGTTGCGAGGTAGTAACGAATGGGCGAAGTCGGCATCCAGAGGCGCAGTGGCGACCTGGTAGGAACCGACGGGCAACAGGCGGCGCGACAGGCCGCGGTCAAGGCGATCGATGTAGGCGTTGCAGGCCAGCACCAATACCTGGCAGCGAACTTCGCCACGGTCGGTACGGGCGACATAGCCGTCGCGAGCCTGCTGGTAGCTGAGCACCTGGCTCTGTTCGTAGATTTGCCCGCCGGCAGCCTCGATGGTACTGGCCAGGCCCTGTGCCAGTTTCAGCGGGTTGAGGTGGGCACCTTTGGCGTCGTACAGCGCGGCCTGGTAGCGCGGGCTGTCGATCCATTGCGGCAACTCGTCACGGCCGATCAGGCGCAGGGCGTCGTAACCCCATTTATGCTCGGCATCATGCAGGGCCTCTTCGAGCATTTTCACCCGGCGCGGCAATACCGCAGTCCACAGGCTGCCCTGCCGGTAGTCGATGTCGAAGCCGTGGCGTTGGGGCAGTTCGCGCATCTCTTCGGCGGCCCAGCACATGCTGGCCCATAGCCGTTGGGTGCGTTCGATGCCAAGGGCCTGCTCCAGCGGCGGCATGTCGCACGACCAGCCCAACAGCGCCTGGCCACCGTTGCGTCCGGAAGCCGCCCAGGCAACCCGGCTGGCTTCCAGCAGCGTTACGCGCTTGCCGGCCTGGGTCAGCCGCAGGGCAGTGTGCAGGCCGCTGAAACCGGCGCCGATGATCAGCACATCGGCGTCCTGGGTGCCTTGCAGGGTAGGGCGTAATGGGATGTTGGTGGGGTAGGTCTGGGCGTAGTAACTGGCGACGTGCTGGGCGGATTGTTTGAACATGCGGGATTTCCGTGAAAATTATTATGTTTATTTTCATGAAAAGTTAGCAGTTAAATTTCACGTTGCCAATGTGTTGGTCGGGGTTTGTGGTTTGCCTATTGTTAATGTGCTGCCTGGGCTGGCCTCTTCGCGGGTGAACCCGCTCCTACAGGGGGGCTCGCTTTTTTCGCGCCTGCCGTGGCTTGCTTGGGGTCGCCTTGCTTCCAGTCGCTTTGCTCTTCCCGCCACCGCGACGTTTCTTTTTCCAGAGCGGGGCCGCCCCGGCCGCTGGCCCGCTGATGGTCATGCGCATGCCGCTGCAACGCTCCACCAGCTTGCCCATCCACGCCGACTGCCGGGCAACGAACTCTTCCAGGGGCATCTCGCCGCTTTGCACCATGTCCAGCGCCTGCTCCCAGATCGCCGTGGTGCCGGGATCAGCAATGGCGCGGGGAACGGCGTCGATCAGGCTGAAGGCCGCAGGTGTGGCCGACAGCGCCTTGCCGTTCTTCACCAGGTAACCGCGGTCGAGCAGACCCTGGATAATGCTGGCGCGGGTGGCCTCGGTGCCGATGCCGGTGGTTTCCTTGAGTTTCTGCTTCAGCCGAGGGTCATCCACCAGCTTGGCCACGTTTTTCATCGCCTTGATCAGGTCGCCTTCGGTAAAAGGTTTGGGTGGCTGGGTCCACAGGTCTTTCAGTTGCAGGCCGTGTACGTTGCAGTCCTGGCCTTCGCGAAGCGCCGGCAGCACCTGGGCCGGTGGTGCCTCGCGGCCTTTGGCCGGGGTGAGCGCCTCGGGCAAGGCGCGGCGCCAGCCCGGCTCGACGATCTGCTTGCCTACAGCACGCAGCGCATGACCGGCGCAGTCGAAGTCGGCCTGGGTGCGGTCGTACTCATGGTTGGGCAGGAACTGCGCCAGATAGCGGGCGCGGATCAGGGTATACACGGCCTTGTGCTTGGCCGGCAGGCGTGAGGGGTCGCTGGCGGCGGCGGTGGGGATGATGCCATGGTGAGCGCTGACTTTGGCGTCGTTCCACGCCCGCGAGCGGCGTTGCGGCTCCAGGTAGGGCTGCAGCGGCGCCAGGCTGGCATCGGCCCGTTGCAGGGCGGCGAGGATGGCGGGTGCCTCGGCGTGCTGGCTTTGTGGCAAATAGCCGCAATCGCTGCGCGGGTAGGTGATCAGCTTGTGTGTTTCGTACAGTGCCTGGGCAATGTCGAGGGTTTCCTGGGCGCCAAGGCCGAACTTTTTCGAGCACAGCTCCTGCAGGGTGCCAAGGTCGAAGGGCAGCGGTGCTGCTTCGCGCACACGCTCGGTCGCTACCTTTACCGCTCGGGCAGTGCCGGCATGGCCGATGTCGGTGGCGGCCCGCTGTGCCAGGTCTTGCTTCAGGCAGCGGCCTTGGTCATCGCAGGCGTCTTCGGGGGCGCGCCATTGGGCATTGAAGTGTTGGCCGGCGTGTTCCAGTTGTACGTCGATGGCCCAGAACGGCACCGGCACGAAGTTGGCGATGCTGCGGTCGCGGTCGACCACCAGGCGCAAGGTCGGCGTTTGCACGCGGCCTACCGGCAGCACGCCCTGGTAGCCGGATTGGCGGCCCAGCAAGGTGAACAGCCGGCTCATGTTCATGCCGATCAGCCAGTCGGCGCGCGAGCGGCCCAGCGCCGAGTGGTACAGGTTGAACGTCTCGTGGCCTGGCAGCAGGCGTGCCAGGGCCTTGCGGATGGAGGCGTCGTCCAGTGCCGACAGCCACAGGCGCTGCACCGGGCCCCGGTAGCGGCAATGCTCGACCAGCTCGCGGGCAATCATTTCGCCTTCGCGGTCGGCGTCGGTGGCAATCACCAGCTCCCGCGCTTCACCGAGCAGGCGCTTGACCGCCTTGAACTGGCTGGCAGTCTTGGGCTTTACCAGCATCTTCCACTTGTCTGGAATGATCGGCAGGTCGGCCAGGTTCCAGCGCTTGTAACGTTCGTCGTAGCTGTCGGGCGGGGCGGTTTCCAGCAGGTGGCCGATGCACCAGGTTACGCAGATGTCGGTGCCTTGCCAGCAGCCGTCGCCTTTGCGGTTGGCGCCGAGCACTTTGGCGATGTCTTTTGCCTGGGAGGGTTTTTCGCAGAGAAACAGGCGCATGGCCGGGGACGCTTCATCGGGGTGGTGGGCCATAGGATGCGCAAGCGGGGGCGCAGAGGCAAGTTTTATCTGGATGGATGTACAGGTTTTTTGTCAGCGGGGATGTATATCGCCTGAGCCGGCCTCTTCGCGGGTAAACCCGCGAAGAGGCCAGTGCAGGTGATGGATCAGGCGCGCGAGTCGCGCACCATGTCGACATGCGGGATGCCAGCTTCGAGGAATTCCTCGCTGACTACGCGAAAGCCCAGCCGCTCATAGAACGGCGTGGCGTGCACCTGGGCGCTGAGCATCTGCTGTTTCAGGTCGCGGTTCTGCGCTTCGACGATGACCGCATTGACCAACGCATCGCCCACCTTCAAGCCACGCCAGTCCTTGAGCACCGAGATGCGCCCGATGGTGCCGTCGGCCAGCAGGCGCGCAGTACCGATCGGATAGTCGCCTTCCAGGGCCAGGAAGTGCAGGGCGTCCTGGTCTTCCGAATCGAACTCCAGCTCTGGCGGAATGTGCTGCTCGGCGACGAACACGGCTTCACGGATACGGCGGATGTCGGCGTTGTCTTTGTGCCAATCGGCGAGGCGAACGCTGATCTTATTCATTGGCGAATCCCAGGCTCCCTTGCTTGACCAGCTGCTGTACCAGCATCAGGCCATCCTCATCCTGCAGCCACTCGGCCAGGTTATCGATGTGCAGGGCGTCGGCCGCACATACCAGCTTCAGCAGCTCTCGCAGTTTGCCAGGCAGTGGGCAACTACGGCCGCTGGCGAACAGCAGCAGGTCGTCTTCGAACTCGGACCAGGCCAGGCGTGCGCTGGGGTTGCGGATCAGGATGGCGCCTTGCTCAAGGGCATTGATCAGCTCTTCCTCGCTCAGCTCTTCGCCAACGATCTGCTCGGGGTAGCGCGGCTCGGTCATGAACTGGCCGAACCAGGTCAGCAGCAGGTCCTTGTCGCCCATGTGTTTGTCGAGCAGCGCCTTGAGGCGGTCGAGGGCATCGTGCTGGATCTGGTGCGGGTCGCTGACCGGCTGGGCGTCGGCGTCGCTGTAGCGCTCTTCGTCGGGCAGGAACTGGCCGAGGAAGTCGGTGAAGTGGGTCAGCACCTCGGCAGCGCTCGGTGCGCGGAAGCCGACCGAGTAGGTCAGGCAGTTATCCACGGCCACGCCGTAGTGGGCCAGGCGCGGTGGCAGGTAGAGCATGTCGCCGGGCTCCAGGGTCCACTCGCCGCTCTGCTCGAACTCGGCCAGGATACGCAGGTCGGCGTGCTCCAGCAGCGGACTGTCACTGCTGCACATCTGGCCGATCTTCCAGTTGCGCTGGCCGTGGCCTTGCAGCAGGAACACATCGTAGTTGTCGAAGTGCGGGCCGACGCTGCCACCCGGGGCGGCGAAGCTGATCATCACGTCATCGATACGCCAGCTGGGCAGGAAGCGGAAGTTTTCCAGCAGTTCGGCCACTTCCGGAACGAACTGGTCAACGGCCTGCACCAGCAGGGTCCAGTCTTTTTCCGGCAGCTCTGCGAAGGTGTCTTCGTTGAACGGGCCGCGGCGCAGCTCCCACGGGTGTGCGCCGTGCTCCAGCACGATACGCGACTCGACTTCGTCTTCCAGGGCCAGGCCGGCGAGCTCGTCGGGGTCGATCGGGCTGATGAAGTCCGGGAAGGCCTGGCGTACCAGCAGCGGCTTCTTCTGCCAGTAGTCGCGCATGAATTCGCGGGCCGAGATGCCGCCGAGCAGCTGCAGTGGAGTATCAGGATTCATGTTCAACCTATTGAAAAAACGTAATTTTCGTACGGGAATAAAAACGCCCGGCCAGGCCGGGCGTTGTACGCGACGCTCAGCTTAGATGCGTTTGGCCTGGGCTGCCGCGTTACCGATGTAGGTAGCGGGGGTCAGCTGCTTGAGCTCGGCCTTGGCTTCGGCTGGCATGTCCAGGCCGTCGATGAAGGTCAGCAGCGCTTCTGGGGTGATGCCCTTGCCACGGGTCAGCTCTTTGAGCTTCTCGTAGGGGTTTTCGATGTTGAAGCGGCGCATCACGGTCTGGATCGGCTCGGCCAGCACTTCCCAGCAGGCGTCCAGGTCGGCGGCGATGCGAGCTTCGTTGACTTCCAGCTTGCCGATGCCTTTCAGGCTGGCCTCGAAGGCGATGACGCTGTGGGCAAAGCCCACGCCCAGATTGCGCAGCACGGTGGAGTCGGTCAGGTCACGCTGCCAGCGCGAGATCGGCAGCTTGCTGGCCAGGTGCTGGAACAGCGCGTTGGCGATACCCAGGTTGCCTTCGGAGTTTTCGAAGTCGATCGGGTTGACCTTGTGCGGCATGGTCGACGAGCCGATTTCGCCGGCGACGGTCTTCTGCTTGAAGTAACCCAGCGAAATGTAGCCCCACACATCACGGTCGAAGTCGATCAGGATGGTGTTGAAGCGGGCGATGGCGTCGAACAGCTCGGCGATGTAGTCGTGCGGCTCGATCTGGGTGGTGTACGGGTTGAACTGCAGGCCCAGCTCGTCTTCGATGAAGGCGCGGGCGTTCTCTTCCCAGTCGATCTGCGAGTAGGCCGACAGGTGGGCGTTGTAGTTGCCCACGGCGCCGTTGATCTTGCCCAGCAGCGGCACGGCGGCAACCTGGGCGATCTGGCGCTCCAGGCGGTACACGACGTTGGCCAGCTCTTTACCCAGGGTGGTCGGCGAAGCCGGCTGGCCGTGGGTGCGCGACAGCATTGGCACTTCGGCGTGGGCGTGGGCCAGGGCGCGGATGGCGTCGGCGACCTGGCGCATCAGCGGCAGCAGCACTTCGTCACGGCCGGCGCGCAGCATCAGGGCGTGGGACAGGTTGTTGATGTCCTCGCTGGTGCAGGCGAAGTGGATGAACTCGCTGACCTTGGCCAGCTCAGGCAGCTTGGCGGCCTGCTCCTTGAGGAGGTATTCAATGGCCTTGACGTCGTGGTTGGTGGTGCGCTCGATTTCCTTGACGCGCTCGGCGTGCTCCAGCTTGAAATCGGTGGCCAGGCTGTCCAGCAGGGCGTTGGCTTCGGCGGAGAACGCCGGCACTTCGCCGATTTGCGGGTGGGCGGCCAGGCGCTGCAGCCAGCGCACTTCGACCAGGGCGCGGAAACGGATCAGGCCGAATTCGCTGAAAATGGGGCGCAAGGCCTGGGTTTTGCCGGCATAACGGCCGTCTACAGGGGAAACCGCAGTGAGCGAAGAAAGCTGCATGGGGTGTTCTCGGACAGTCAGGCTTTTGGAAGGGCGCATATCATACATGAAAAATGCGCCTGGGTCGGGTGGCTGACCAAAGGTCGGCCCAATTTGGATCTGGTGGCAGACCCTGTGGAAGCGGGCTGCCCAGCCCGTCAGTTGGGGCTGCGCATCATGTCGTACAGTTCGTTCAGCAACTTGCGCCGGCTGAACACCAGCTGCCAACGGTGCCCGCCCAGCTGCCGCCACAGTCGCGCGGCGCGGATGCCGGCCAGCAGCAGGGCACGGATCTTCGAGGCATTGTTGGGCTGCTGCAGGAAGCGCATGTCGCCGTGCACCTGGATGCGCTGGCGCAAGGTGCTCAGGGTGTCCTGGTACAAGGCTCCACTGGAAGCGATGACGTTTTCGTGAACCAGGCCGAAATGCTCGGCCTGCGACTGGATTTGCGGCAGGCGGTTGCCGATGGTGTCCAGCAGGTCACCACGCTTGTTCAGCTGGCGCTCCAGGCCCAGCATCGACAGGGCGTAGCGCAGCGGCTCGCGTTGCAGGCTGTTGGGGTCGCGCTCGAGGGCGCCGATCAGCGCTCGGTAGCCGTCGCGCAGGTTCAGGTCGTCACCGCCGAACACCTCCAGGGTGTCCTTGGGGTCGCGCACCAGCAGGCTGCCCAGCATGCAGCCGATATTGGCTTCACTGGCCTGGCCGGTGCGGGCGATGCGGTCGACGAGCACGGCGGCCTGGAACACACCACCCAACGCGATCAGCTGCTCCTGCAGGTTGCTCATGCGCGCGGGCTCCACGGCTCGGCAGCCTCGATCACGCCGCCGCCCAGGCACACTTCGCCGTCGTAGAACACCACCGACTGGCCCGGCGTCACGGCGCGCTGAGGCTCGTCGAACACGGCGCGGTAGCCGCTGGCGGTGCGTTCCAGGGTGCATCGCTGGTCGCTCTGGCGGTAGCGCACCTTGGCAGTCAACTGCCGTGGGCTGCCGAGGTCGACCGGGTTGACCCAGAAAATTTCCGAGGCCAGCAGGGCGCGGGAGAACAGCCATGGGTGCTCGTTGCCCTGGCCGACCACCAGCACGTTGCGGGCCAGGTCCTTGTGCAGCACGTACCACGGCTCGTCACTGGCATCCTTCAGGCCGCCAATGCCCAGGCCCTGGCGCTGACCGATGGTGTGGTACATCAGGCCATGGTGGCGGCCGATCACTTCACCTTCGGTGGTTTCGATGTCGCCCGGCTGGGCCGGCAGGTACTGCTTGAGGAAGTCGCTGAAGCGGCGCTCGCCAATGAAGCAGATGCCGGTGGAATCTTTCTTCTTGGCGGTGGCCAGGCCGTGCTTTTCGGCGATGGCGCGTACTTCGGGCTTTTCCAGTTCGCCGACCGGGAACAGTGTGCGGGCGATTTCCTGGCCGCCGACGGCGTGCAGGAAGTAGCTCTGGTCCTTGTTCGGGTCCAGGCCCTTGAGCAGTTCGGTGAGCGCGCCAGTATCGCGGCGGCGCACATAGTGGCCGGTGGCGATCAGGTCGGCACCCAGCGACAGGGCGTAGTCGAGGAACGCCTTGAACTTGATTTCGCGGTTGCAGAGGATGTCGGGGTTGGGTGTGCGGCCGGCCTTGTACTCCTCAAGGAAGTGCTCGAACACGTTGTCCCAGTATTCGGCGGCGAAGTTGGCGGTGTGCAGCTTGATGCCGATACGGTCGCACACGGCCTGGGCGTCGGCCAGGTCTTCACGGGCGGTGCAGTATTCGGTGCCGTCGTCCTCTTCCCAGTTCTTCATGAACAGCCCTTCCACCTGGTAGCCCTGCTCGATGAGCAGAAGGGCTGAGACGGAAGAGTCCACGCCGCCGGACATGCCGACGATGACGCGGGTCTTGGCGGGGTCTTTAAGTGCTGGGCTGGTCATGGGTACCGGTGTGTATCAAGGGGGAAAAACGCCGATTCTATCAAACCCGCGGCGCCGCGTCAGTCGCGTAGCAGGTCGAGGCTGTGCAGCGGGCCTTTGAGGTAGTCATCCAGGCAGCGCGGCACCAGCTCGCTGCGCCAGCGAGTGGGGTCGGCCAGCAGTTCGTCGCGGGTCAGCCACACGGCGCGGACGATGTCGCTGTCCAGTGCCAGGTCGGCGTGATGGCGCACGGGGCGGGCGGCGAAGCAGACGCGCTGGTAGGTCACGCCGTTGCTGGGGGCGGTGTACAGGTAGATGCCGACCACGCCGGTCAGCTCGACTTCCCAGGCGGTTTCCTCCAGGGTTTCGCGCAGGGCGGCCTGGGGCAGGGTCTCGTTGGGTTCGAGGTGGCCGGCAGGCTGGTTGAAGACGTGCTGGTTGGCTTTGAATTCCTCGACGAAGAGGAACTTGCCTTCGTGCTCGACGATGGTGGCGACGGTGATGTGGGGTTGCCAGGTCATGAACAGCTCCTTGAAGGCGTGCATGACCCCTGTAGGAGCGGGTTCACCCGCGAATGCGATGGTGAGGCAAATGACGCATTCGCGGGTAAACCCGCTCCTACAAAGGCCGATGCAGGCCGCCAGATATCATTTATCCAGAAAGCACAAACCCCGGTGCGTGGCCGGGGTTTGTGCTGTTACTTCAAGCGAACCTTACAGGGCAGCGATGGCGCTGTTCAGGGTCTGGCTTGGGCGCATCACCTTGGCGGTCAGCTCGGCATCCGGGGCGTAGTAGCCGCCGATGTCGGCTGGCTTGCCCTGAACGGCGTTGAGCTCGGCGACGATGGTCGCTTCGTTCTCGGCCAGGGTTTTAGCCAGTGGTGCGAAGCGTGCCTGCAGGGCAGCGTCGTCCGTCTGAGCGGCCAGGGCCTCGGCCCAGTACAGGGTCAGGTAGAAGTGGCTACCGCGGTTGTCGATACCGCCGACTTTGCGCGATGGCGACTTGTTGGTGTCGAGGAACTTGCCGGTAGCCTGGTCCAGGGTGTTGGCCAGAACCTTGGCGCGCGGGTTGTCGTAGGTGTTGCCCAGGTGCTCCAGGGAAGCGGCCAGGGCCAGGAATTCACCCAGCGAGTCCCAACGCAGGAAGTTCTCTTCAACCAGCTGTTGCACGTGCTTCGGAGCCGAACCGCCGGCGCCGGTTTCGAACAGGCCACCGCCGTTCATCAGCGGCACGATCGACAGCATCTTGGCGCTTGTGCCCAGTTCCATGATCGGGAACAGGTCGGTCAGGTAGTCGCGCAGCACGTTGCCGGTCACCGAGATGGTGTCCTTGCCTTCGCGGATGCGGGCCAGGGAGAACTTGATGGCGTCGACCGGTGCCAGGATACGGATGTCCAGGCCGGTGGTGTCGTGATCTTTCAGGTACTTCTGCACCTTCTCGATCATGACGCCGTCGTGGGCACGAGCCGGGTCCAGCCAGAACACCGCCGGGGTGTTGCTCAGGCGGGCACGGTTGACGGCCAGCTTGACCCAATCCTGGATCGGCGCGTCCTTGGTCTGGCACATGCGGAAGATGTCACCGGCTTCGACGTTCTGCTCCAGCACGACGTTGCCCTTGCCATCGACTACGCGAACCACGCCGTCAGCCTTGATCTGGAAGGTCTTGTCGTGGGAGCCATACTCTTCGGCTTTCTGCGCCATCAGGCCAACGTTCGGCACGCTGCCCATGGTGGTCGGGTCGAAGGCACCGTTGACCTTGCAGTCTTCGATGGTGGCCTGGTAGATGCCGGCGTAGCAGCGGTCCGGGATCACGGCCTTGGCGTCTTGCAGTTCGCCTGCGGCGTTCCACATCTTGCCCGAGTCACGGATCATGGCCGGCATCGAGGCGTCGACGATCACGTCGCTCGGCACGTGCAGGTTGGTGATGCCTTTGTCGGAGTTGACCATGGCCAGGGCTGGGCGCTCTGCGTACAGGGCCTGGATGTCGGCTTCGATCTCGGCCTGCTTGTCGGCTGGCAGGTCCTTGATGCGGGCGTACAGGTCGCCGATACCGTTGTTGGCGTTGAAGCCTACTTCGGCCAGGGCAGCGGCGTGCTTGGTCAGCACGTCGTTGTAGAATTCTTCGACGATGACGCCGAACATGATCGGGTCGGAGACCTTCATCATGGTGGCTTTCAGGTGCACCGACAGCAGCACGCCAGCGGCCTTGGCATCGGCGATCTGCTCGGCGATGAAGGCTTTCAGGGCCTTGCGGCTCATGGTGGCGCAGTCGATGACTTCGGCGGCTTTGACGGCGGTCTTTTCTTTCAGCACGGTGGTGCTGCCGTCTTTGCCGACCAGCTCGATGCGCAGGCTGTCGTCAGCTTCGATCAGTGCGGCTTTTTCGCTGCCGTAGAAGTCGCCCTGGGTCATGTGGGCAACGTGCGACTTGGAGTCAGCGGCCCAGGCGCCCATCTTGTGTGGGTGCTTGCGGGCGTAGTTCTTGACCGACAGCGGCGCGCGGCGGTCGGAGTTGCCTTCGCGCAGCACCGGGTTCACGGCGGAGCCCTTGATGCGGTCGTAGCGGGCGCGGGATTCTTTTTCTTCCGCGGTGGCCGGCTCGTCGGCGTAGTCAGGGATGTTGAAGCCCTTGCCTTGCAGTTCCTTGATCGCGGCTTTGAGCTGCGGTACCGAGGCGCTGATGTTCGGCAGCTTGATGATGTTGGCTTCAGGGGTGGTAGCCAGCTGGCCCAGTTCCGCCAGGTGATCGCCTACTTGCTTCTCTGCGCCCAGTTGCTCCGGGAAGGCGGCAAGGATACGGCCAGCCAGGGAAATGTCGCGAGTTTCGACAGCGATGTCAGCCGAAGCGGTGAACGCTTCGATGATCGGCAGCAGCGAGTAAGTGGCGAGGGCGGGGGCTTCGTCGGTGAAGGTATAGATGATCTTGGAACGGGTGGGCATGCGGGTTAACTCTCTGTGTGCTGAGCGTGCTCGAGTCTCGTGGTGCGCAGGGTAGGCGCATCGCCCTGGTAGCACCATGAGCGGAAAGTCGAGAGGCTGCGAGCGGTGATGGTGGATGCATCAGTCGAGCGTCAAGTGCTGAGCTGCGGTAACAACCCAGGCTTTATGGCCATTCATGGCCTAGGGCGGTCCGCATTTTCCTGGGATTCGCCCCGATGACCCTTCGGTCGCGGCGGAGTATACCAAACCATTTGGGCTAATCAGCAAGGCCAAGTGATATCGGCCCATTTATAAGACCAAAGACTAAGCGGCAATGCGGCGGGTTGTCGCATGCCTTGCAGGTCGGCAGATGTGGTTTAGGCTCAGTGGATCGCACAATGTCCAAACCACACCCGACAGCGGAGTAGTGCAAGCATGGGATACCAGAAAATCAAGGTTCCGACCGACGGCACCAAAATTACCGTCAATGCAGACCATTCGCTTAACGTGCCTGATCATCCGATCATTCCTTACATCGAAGGCGACGGGATCGGCGTCGATGTTTCGCCGGTAATGATCAAGGTGGTCGATGCCGCCGTGCAGAAGGCCTACGGCGGCAAGCGCAAGATTGCCTGGATGGAGGTGTACGCTGGCGAGAAAGCCACCCAGGTGTATGACCAGGATACCTGGCTACCGCAGGAAACCCTCGATGCCGTGCGTGATTACGTGGTATCGATCAAGGGCCCGCTGACCACCCCGGTCGGTGGCGGCATCCGCTCGCTCAACGTGGCCCTGCGCCAGCAACTGGACTTGTATGTGTGCCTGCGGCCGGTGCTGTGGTTCCAGGGTGTACCGAGCCCGGTGAAAAAGCCGGGCGACGTCGACATGGTGATCTTCCGCGAGAACTCCGAAGACATCTATGCCGGCATCGAGTGGAAGGCCGGGTCGCCCGAGGCGAACAAGGTGATCAAGTTTCTCAAGGAGGAGATGGGGGTCACCAAGATCCGCTTCGACCAGGACTGCGGTATCGGCGTCAAGCCGGTGTCGAAGGAGGGTACCAAGCGTCTGGTGCGCAAGGCCCTGCAATACGTGGTGGATAACGACCGCGAATCACTGACCCTGGTGCACAAGGGCAACATCATGAAGTTCACCGAGGGTGCCTTCAAGGACTGGGGGTACGAGGTGGCGCGTGACGAGTTCGGCGCTGAACTGCTTGATGGCGGCCCTTGGATGAAGTTCAAGAACCCCAAGACCGGTCGCGAGGTCATCGTCAAGGACGCCATCGCCGACGCCATGCTGCAGCAGATCCTGCTACGCCCGGCCGAGTACGACGTGATCGCCACCCTCAACCTCAACGGTGACTACCTGTCCGATGCCCTGGCCGCAGAAGTGGGCGGTATCGGCATTGCCCCGGGCGCCAACCTGTCCGACACCGTGGCCATGTTCGAGGCCACTCACGGCACTGCGCCCAAGTATGCCGGGCAGGACAAGGTCAACCCGGGCTCGGTGATCCTCTCGGCAGAGATGATGCTGCGCCACATGGGGTGGACCGAGGCCGCCGACCTGATCATCAAGGGCACCAATGGCGCCATTGCGGCCAAGACCGTGACCTACGATTTCGAGCGATTGATGGAGGGCGCCAAGCTGGTAAGCAGCTCAGGCTTTGGCGATGAAATGATCAAACACATGTAAGGCAACAGAAAACCGGTCGCTTCTTTTAAAGAAGCGGCCGGTTTTTTCGTCTATCGGCACAGCGCAGGCAGTCAGGCTTTTGCAGTTTCGCTTTGCGGCTCGCCCAAGGCTCTGGCAGCCTCTGCCGCAGCGGCCGCGGCATCTTTGATTTCAACGGCGTGCAAGCCCTTGGGGCCCTGGACGATGTTGAATACCACGGCCTGGCCAGCCTTCAGGGTCTTGTATCCGTCCATTTGGATGGCGGAATAATGGGCGAACAGGTCATCGGATTTACCTTCCTCATTGATGAATCCATAGCCCTTGGCATTGTTGAACCACTTGACTTTACCGCTTGCCATCCCTATGTCCCTCTGCAAAGGACTCCATCACTGGAGTATCATCCACTTCATCCGCATACGAACCTTGCGAAAAATCTGGTTGACTGCGCGGATCTTTATCGACCACGGTGGGTTCTTATTGGTTGTAACACCGTTTTGCCGATAGTCAAGGTCACGCGGCGCTTGCGCTGGCGGTGGCCTGTGCAGTCAACCCGCAACCTTAACCTGACGCTCATGATGAAATTCTTTCCATGCATGCACCTAGTGAGATTCGACTAACATTCAATCAGGATCGCCCGCAATCGAATGAGGACGACGGCTCAGGTCTTGCAGTTCAGGAAGCCAAGCCGATCCTGCAGGCGCCACCGATGTACAAGGTGGTTTTGTTCAACGATGACTACACACCAATGGATTTCGTCGTCGAAGTGCTCGAGACGTTCTTCAGTCTGAACCGCGAGCTGGCGACCAAGATCATGCTGACCGTCCATACCGAGGGGCGGGCAGTGTGCGGATTGTTTACCCGTGACATCGCCGAAACAAAGGCCATGCAGGTCAACCAATACGCCAGGGAAAGCCAGCATCCGCTACTCTGTGAAATCGAGAAGGACGGTTAATCGCCGACCACTTGGGTATGAGGTGAAGCTATGTTAAACCGCGAGCTCGAAGTCACCCTCAATCTTGCCTTCAAGGAGGCCCGTTCGAAGCGTCATGAGTTCATGACCGTCGAGCATCTGCTGCTGGCACTCCTTGACAATGAGGCTGCCGCGACCGTTCTGCGCGCCTGTGGCGCCAATCTCGACAAGCTCAAGCATGACCTGCAAGAGTTCATCGACTCCACCACGCCGTTGATCCCTGTCAACGACGAAGACCGTGAAACCCAGCCGACCCTGGGCTTCCAGCGCGTGCTGCAGCGTGCCGTGTTCCACGTGCAAAGCTCTGGCAAGCGCGAAGTGACCGGCGCCAACGTGCTGGTGGCGATCTTCAGCGAACAGGAAAGCCAGGCCGTGTTCCTGCTCAAGCAGCAGAGCGTGGCCCGTATCGACGTGGTCAACTACATCGCCCATGGCATCTCCAAGGTGCCAGGGCATGGTGCACAGTCTGAAAGCGAGCAGGACATGCAGGACGATGAGGGGGGCGAAACCTCCTCTTCGAGCAACCCGCTGGACGCCTACGCCAGCAACCTGAACGAGCTGGCCCGTGCCGGCCGTATCGATCCGCTGGTAGGTCGCGAGCAGGAAGTGGAGCGTGTGGCGCAAATCCTCGCTCGTCGGCGCAAGAACAACCCGCTGTTGGTGGGTGAGGCAGGCGTGGGCAAGACGGCCATCGCCGAAGGCCTGGCCAAACGCATCGTCGATGGTCAGGTGCCTGACCTGCTGGCGCAGAGCGTGGTGTACTCCCTTGATCTGGGCGCCTTGCTGGCCGGTACCAAATACCGTGGTGACTTCGAGAAGCGCTTCAAGGCGCTGCTCGGTGAGCTGCGCAAGCGTCCGCAGGCCATCCTGTTCATCGACGAAATTCACACCATCATCGGCGCCGGTGCGGCGTCGGGCGGGGTGATGGATGCCTCCAACCTGCTCAAGCCGCTGCTGTCGTCGGGTGAAATCCGCTGCATCGGCTCGACTACGTTCCAGGAGTTTCGCGGCATCTTCGAGAAGGATCGTGCCCTGGCGCGTCGCTTCCAGAAGGTGGATGTCAGCGAGCCATCGGTCGAAGACACCGTGGGCATTCTGCGCGGCCTGAAAGGGCGTTTCGAAAGCCACCACAACATCGAGTACAGCGACGAAGCCCTGCGCGCCGCTGCCGAACTGGCTTCGCGCTACATCAATGACCGGCACATGCCTGACAAGGCCATCGATGTGATCGACGAGGCTGGCGCCTACCAGCGCCTGCAGCCAGAGGCCAGTCGCGTCAAGCGCATTGATGTGCCGCAAGTAGAGGACATCGTCGCCAAGATTGCGCGAATTCCGCCGAAGCACGTCACCAGTTCCGACAAGGAGCTGCTGCGCAACCTTGAGCGCGACCTGAAACTGACCGTGTTTGGCCAGGACCAGGCAATCGACTCGCTGGCCACCGCGATCAAGTTGTCCCGTGCCGGCCTCAAGTCGCCAGACAAGCCGGTGGGTTCGTTCCTGTTCGCCGGCCCTACCGGCGTCGGCAAGACCGAAGCGGCGCGGCAATTGGCCAAGGCGCTGGGTGTGGAGTTGGTGCGTTTCGACATGTCTGAGTACATGGAGCGCCACACCGTGTCGCGTTTGATTGGTGCGCCGCCGGGTTATGTCGGTTTCGACCAGGGTGGCTTGTTGACCGAGGCAATCACCAAACAGCCGCACTGCGTATTGTTGCTCGACGAAATCGAGAAGGCCCACCCGGAAGTCTTCAATCTGCTGCTGCAGGTGATGGACCACGGTACCCTGACCGACAACAACGGGCGCAAGGCCGACTTCCGTAACGTGATCCTGATCATGACCACCAACGCCGGTGCAGAAACTGCGGCGCGGGCGTCGATCGGCTTTACTCATCAGGACCACGCGTCCGATGCCATGGAAGTGATCCGCAAGAGCTTCACGCCAGAGTTCCGCAACCGTCTGGATACCATCATCCAGTTTGGCCGCCTGAGCACGGAGACCATCAAAAGCATCGTCGACAAGTTCCTTATCGAATTGCAGGCGCAGCTGGAAGACAAGCGTGTGCTGCTGGAAGTCAGCGATGAAGCACGCGGTTGGCTGGCGGTTTCGGGCTATGACGTGCAGATGGGCGCGCGGCCAATGGCGCGGCTGATCCAGGACAAGATCAAGCGGCCGCTGGCCGAGGAGATCCTGTTTGGCGAGCTGGCCGAGCATGGTGGCGTGGTGCATGTCGACCTGCGCGATGGCGAACTGGTGTTCGACTTCGAAACCACGGCTGAGGTCGCGTGATGTGCAGGGGCTGCCTTGCAGCCCCTGCAATTTCTTGAGGCACAAAAAAGCCCGGCACCTGGCCGGGCTTTTTCATGGCTTGAGCTTAGCGCGCACGGTAGGTGATGCGGCCCTTGCTCAGGTCGTACGGCGTCAGTTCGACGCGGACCTTGTCGCCAGTGAGAATGCGGATGTAGTTCTTGCGCATCTTTCCGGAGATGTGCGCGGTTACGACGTGCCCGTTTTCCAACTCCACGCGGAACATGGTGTTGGGCAGGGTGTCGACGACAGTACCTTCCATTTCGAAGCTGTCTTCTTTCGACATGCAGTTGAGCCCTCGGATCCAATGTTAGCCCGACGCATATCCGCACCGGGCAAAAAAGTGGCGTGGATTATGCCGGAAAACTGCGTGTCAAGCCAATGCTTTCAGTTGAGGGTGACCCAGCGCTGGTTTATCAGCAGCTCGATAGGTCGGTACTGCGTCTTGTAGTTCATCTTCTTGCAGTTCTTGATCCAGTAGCCCAGGTAAACCGCCTCCAGGTTCTGGCGCAGCGCTTCGGTGATCTGCCAGAGAATGGCGAAACGGCCAAGGCTGCGGCGCTCCTCGTCCGGTTCGTAGAAGGTGTACACCGCCGACAGGCCATTGGGCAGCAGGTCGCACACTGCCACCGCCATCAACCGGCCTTCCAGGCGAAACTCGTAGAACCAGCAGAACGGCAGGTCGCGTACCAGGAAGGTGGAAAACTGATCGCGGCTGGGCGGGTACATGTCGCCATCGGCGTGGCGCGTTTCGATATAGCGCCGGTACAGCTCGAAGTACTCTTCCTTGAACGCCGGGCGCGCTGCGGTTACGGTCAGGTCGGCGTTACGTTTGAGTATGCGACGCTGCTGGCGGTTGGGGATGAAGCGCGCCGCCGGGATGCGCGCCGGCACGCAGGCGTTGCAGTTCTGGCAGTGTGGGCGGTACAGGTGGTCGCCACTGCGGCGAAAGCCCATTTCCGACAAATCGGCGTACACATGCACGTCCATCGGCTGGCTGGGGTCGAGGAACAGCGTGGTCGCCTGCTCCTCCGGCAGGTAGCTGCAGGAGTGGGGCTGAGTGGCATAGAACTTCAACCGCGCCAACTCTGTCATGATCAACCCCTTCGGTGAGACTTTGTTTTAAGTGTAAGCCAGCTACGGGAACTCGCCTAGGCAACCCATGAAGCGCTGTTGGGCTGGTCAAGGTGGCGTGCCAGGTAGCTGGCGAACTCGGCACGGCTGATGGCGTGGGCGCCCAGGCTGTGCAGGTGGTTGGTGGGCATCTGGCAGTCGATAAGCACGAAGCCGGCGTCTCGCAGGTGGTTGACCAAGGTCACGAAACCGACCTTGGAGGCGTTGTCGGCGCGGCTGAACATCGATTCGCCAAAGAACAGCTGGCCCATGGCCAGGCCGTACAGGCCCCCGACCAGTTCGCCGTCCTGGCGAACTTCGACCGAATGAGCGATGCCACGGCGGTGCAGCTCGCAGTAGGCGTTGCGCATGGTGTCGGTGATCCAGGTGCCGTCAGCGTAGTCGCGAGGCGCGGCGCAGGCGGTGATCACGGCCGGGAAGTCGGTGTCGAAGCTGACCTGGTAGCGGCCTTGGCGCATCAGCTTGGCCAGCGAGCGTGACACATGCAACTGGTCAGGCAACAACACCGTGCGCGGGTCGGGTGACCACCACAGGATCGGTTGGCCGTCCTGGTACCACGGGAAGCAGCCATGGCGATACGCCTGCACCAGGCGCTCGGGGCTCAGGTCGCCGCCGGCGGCCAGTAGGCCGTTGGGGTCGTGCAGCGCCTTTTCCAGGGGCGGGAAGGTCAGCGAGTCGCGGGTCAGCCAGGTGAGCATGGTCTATCGTGCGGTGGGGGAGGGGAGAGGGCAGCATGGCTTGGGTGAAAAGCGGGGTCAATCTCTTTGGGGGTTTCAAAGCCAGCGCGGTAACCTGCACAAGGCTACCCCTACAGGGAAGTGAGGCAGTTTTGCGGCAATTCAGGGCAATTTCCTACACATTCATCAAACCACAGGCACCATCCGCTACATTTGCTGTCACACCTGTGCAAAAACACAGCATAAGCCTTTGTCACGAAAGAAAATGCATGCTCAAATTGCAGCTATATGAATTCGCCCCCGGCCAAACCCCCATACGGCGTGCCGCCATGGCGGCTGGCGGGCAGTAATGTTAAAAGTAGTGGTTCGTTGGTCGCGCAGCGGCCGATCACTATTGGACGCGCACCACGCGCAGGAATAGACGCGTTTTGAAGAAATCCACCGCAACTCCAGCTCCATTGCCTGTGCCACTGTGGCGGCAGCAGCTGCATTATCGCCTCAAGGAAGGTGCGTTGATCGCTGTCGGCGCTCTGTGCCTGTACCTGTGGATGGCGCTGCTGACCTACGATACGTCGGACCCGGGCTTCAGCCACACCAGCAACGTCGACCAGGTGCAGAATGCGGCCGGGCGTGCCGGTGCCTACTTCGCCGACATCCTGTTCATGGTGCTGGGTTACTTCGCCTATATTTTCCCGCTGCTGCTGGCGGTCAAGACCTGGCAGATTTTCCGCGAACGCCACCAGCCATGGGACTGGAGCGGCTGGCTGTTCTCCTGGCGGCTGATTGGCCTGGTGTTCCTGGTGTTGTCGGGGGCGGCACTGGCGCATATCCACTTCCACCCGCCCGCCAGCCTGCCGTTCTCTGCCGGTGGTGCACTGGGCGAAAGCCTGGGCGATCTGGCGCGCAACCTGCTGAACGTGCAGGGCAGCACGCTGATGTTCATTGCCCTGTTCCTGTTCGGCCTGACCGTCTTCACCGACCTGTCGTGGTTCAAGGTGATGGACCTGACCGGCAAGATCACCCTCGACCTGTTCGAACTGGTGCAAGGGGCTGCTACCCGCTGGTGGGAAGCGCGCAACGAGCGCAAGCGCCTTGAGGCACAGCTGCGCGAGGACGAACCGGTGTTCAAGGCCGCGCCGATGGCTGCCGAGAAGCGCGAGCCGGCCAAGCCGTCACTGCGCGAGCGCATCCTCAAGCGTGAAGAGCCACCCGCTCAGCCGGTCGAGCCACGTGAGCCAACCCTTGCGCGCGAACCGATTGTGCCGCCACGTGAAACGGCGCCTGAGGCATTGGCGCCGCGTGAAACCGTGGTGCCCCGCCAGCAGCACGCAGCGCCCACCATTGTGCCGCCGTCCGCCGCCAGCAGAGCGCCGGAGCCGAGCAAGCGGGCGATGAAGGAAAAGCAGGCGCCGCTGTTCGTCGACAGCGCCGTGGAAGGCACCTTGCCCTCGATTTCCATCCTCGACCCGGCCGAACAGAAGAAGATCGAGTATTCGCCAGAATCCTTGGCCGGCGTCGGCCAGCTGCTGGAAATCAAGCTCAAGGAGTTCGGTGTGGAAGTGGCGGTGGATTCGATCCACCCCGGCCCGGTGATTACCCGTTACGAAATCCAGCCGGCCGCTGGCGTGAAGGTCAGCCGCATCGCCAACCTGGCCAAGGACCTGGCGCGTTCGCTGGCCGTGACCAGTGTGCGAGTGGTCGAGGTCATCCCTGGCAAGACCACGGTAGGTATCGAGATACCCAACGAAAACCGCCAGATGGTGCGCTTCTCCGAAGTGCTGGCCACGCCGCAGTACGACGAGCAGAAATCGCCCGTCACGCTGGCGCTGGGCCACGACATTGGCGGCAAGCCGGTGATCACCGACCTGGCCAAGATGCCGCACCTGTTGGTGGCCGGTACTACCGGCTCCGGTAAGTCGGTGGGTGTGAACGCGATGATTTTGTCGATCCTGTTCAAGTCCAGCCCGGAAGACGCGCGGCTGATCATGATCGACCCGAAAATGCTTGAACTGTCGATCTACGAAGGCATCCCGCACCTGCTGTGCCCGGTGGTCACCGACATGAAGGACGCCGCCAATGCCCTGCGCTGGAGCGTGGCCGAAATGGAGCGGCGCTACAAACTGATGGCGGCCATGGGCGTGCGTAACCTGGCTGGTTTCAACCGCAAGATCAAGGACGCCCAGGAAGCCGGCGAAATTATCCATGACCCGCTGTATCGCCGTGAGAGCATGGACGATGAGCCGCCTGCGCTGAAAACCCTGCCGACCATCGTGGTGGTGGTGGACGAATTCGCCGACATGATGATGATCGTCGGCAAGAAGGTCGAAGAGCTGATCGCCCGTATCGCGCAGAAGGCACGGGCGGCCGGTATTCACCTGATCCTCGCCACCCAGCGCCCGTCGGTGGACGTGATCACCGGCCTGATCAAGGCCAACATCCCGACTCGTATGGCGTTCCAGGTGTCGAGCAAGATCGACTCGCGTACCATCATCGACCAGGGCGGTGCCGAACAGCTGCTGGGCCATGGCGACATGCTGTACATGCCGCCGGGCACCAGCCTGCCGATCCGGGTGCACGGCGCATTCGTGTCCGACGACGAAGTGCACCGCACGGTCGAGGCGTGGAAGCTGCGTGGCGCCCCGGACTACAACGACGACATCCTCAACGGCGTCGAAGAGGCCGGTAGCGGCTTTGACGGCGGCGGCGGCGGTGGCGAGGGTGACGATGCCGAAACCGACGCCCTGTATGATGAGGCGGTGCAATTCGTGCTCGAGAGCCGTCGCGCCTCCATTTCTGCCGTGCAACGCAAGCTGAAGATCGGCTACAACCGTGCCGCGCGCATGATCGAGTCGATGGAGATGGCCGGCGTTGTCACCCCGATGAACAGCAACGGCTCGCGGGAAGTGATAGCCCCGGGCGGCCCGCGCGACTGATGAACACCCTGCCTGGCGCCAACGGTGGCGCCAGGCCTTTTCAACGCTCAATGAGGATTCCCATGCGCGCGATTCGCATGCTGTTGGTTTCTGCCCTGACCCTGGGCTCGGTTACTGCTTATGCCGGTGAGCAAGACGTACAACGCCTGACCCAGTTGCTGGAAAAGTCGCAGACCATCGAGGCCAACTTCTCCCAGCTGACCCTGGGCGCCGATGGCACCAGCCTGCAGGAAACCTCGGGCAAGATGACGGTCAAGCGCCCGGGCCTGTTCTACTGGCACACCGATGCACCGCAGGAGCAGGTGGTGGTGTCGGACGGCAAGAACGTCACCCTGTGGGACCCGGACCTGGAACAGGCCACCATCAAGAAGCTCGACGTGCGCCTGAACCAGACCCCGGCCTTGTTGCTGTCCGGTGACGTGTCGAAGATCAGCCAGAGCTTTGATATTGCGTCCAAGGAGCAGGGCGAAGTAATGGACTTCACCCTCAAGCCAAAGACCAAGGACACCCTGTTCGACTCGCTGCGCGTGTCGTTCCGCAAAGGCCTGATCAATGACATGCAGCTGATCGACAGCGTCGGCCAGCGCACCAACATCCTGTTCAATGGCGTCAAGGCCAACCAGGCGGTGCCGGACAGCAAGTTCAAGTTCGACATCCCCAAGGGCGCGGACGTGATCAAGGAGTAACCAGAGCTCGCCATGGACCTGTTTCGAAGCGAACCCGTCGCCCAGCCCCTGGCCGCCCGTCTGCGCCCGTCCAGCCTGGATGAGTACGTCGGCCAGGAGCACCTGCTGGCGCGCGGTAAACCGCTGCGCGAAGCGCTGGAACAAGGTGCGCTGCACTCGATGATCTTCTGGGGGCCGCCCGGGGTCGGCAAGACCACGCTGGCGCGGTTGCTGGCGCAGTTCTGCGATGCGCACTTCGAAACGGTGTCGGCGGTGCTGGCCGGGGTGAAAGAGATCCGCCAGGCCGTGGAGGTGGCCAAACAGCAGGCTGGCCAATATGGCCGTCGCACCATCCTGTTCGTTGACGAGGTGCACCGCTTCAACAAGTCGCAGCAGGACGCCTTTTTGCCCTATGTCGAGGACGGCACCCTGCTGTTCATCGGTGCCACCACCGAAAACCCGTCGTTCGAGCTGAACAACGCGCTGCTGTCACGGGCGCGGGTGTATGTGCTCAAGAGCCTGGACGAAGCCGCCCTGCGCAAGCTGGTCAACCGTGCGCTGACGGAAGAGCGTGGCCTGGGCAAGCGCAACCTGCGGGTGGGCGACGACGCCTTCAAGATGCTGATGGCCGCAGCCGACGGCGATGGCCGGCGCATGCTCAACTTCCTCGAGAACGCCTCGGACCTGGCTGAAGACGGCAGCGAGATCGACGTCGAGATGCTACAGAGCCTGCTGGGTGACAGTCGCCGCCGCTTCGACAAAGGCGGCGAGGCGTTCTACGACCAGATATCCGCGCTGCACAAGTCGGTGCGTGGCTCCAATCCCGATGGCGCCCTGTACTGGTTTGCACGGATGCTCGACGGCGGCTGTGACCCGCTGTACATCGCCCGCCGCGTGGTGCGCATGGCCAGCGAGGACATCGGCAATGCCGACCCGCGTGCGCTTAGCCTGTGCCTGGCTGCCTGGGATGTGCAGGAGCGCCTTGGCAGCCCCGAGGGCGAGTTGGCGGTGGCCCAGGCCATCACCTACCTGGCCTGCGCACCCAAGAGCAACGCGGTGTACGTGGGTTTCAAGACCGCCCTGCGTGAAGCGGCCGAGCACGGTTCGCTGGAGGTGCCGTTGCACCTGCGCAATGCCCCGACCAAGCTGATGAAGCAGTTGGGCTATGGCGACGAGTACCGTTATGCCCATGATGAACCCGACGCCTACGCCGCCGGTGAGGATTACTTCCCCGACGAACTGGAGCCGCGCCAGTACTATCAGCCGGTGCCCCGTGGCCTGGAACTGAAAATTGGCGAGAAGCTGCGCCACCTGGCTGACCTCGACCGCAACAGCCCCCGCCAGCGGAGAAAACCATGATTGCACTCATCGCCGCGGTCAGCGCCGGTGGTATTGCTGGTACCTTGTTGCGCTTTGCTACCACCAACTGGGTGGCGGCTCACTGGCCACGGCACTTCTATGCCGGTACGCTGGCGGTCAACCTGGTTGGCTGCCTGCTGATCGGCTTGCTCTATGGCTTGTTCTTGCACAAGCCGCTGGCGCCGGTCGAATTGCGCGCCGGCCTGATTGTCGGCTTTCTCGGTGGCCTGACGACCTTTTCCTCCTTCTCGCTCGATACCGTGCGCCTGATGGAAAGCGGGCAAGTGCCCCTTGCCTTGGGCTATACCAGTATCAGCGTGGTGGGCGGGCTGCTCGCAACCTGGGCTGGCCTGTCCCTGACCCGATTCTGAACCAACACCTACATATAACGAGAGAACGATATGCTCGATTCCAAACTGTTACGCGGCCAACTTCAGGAAGTGGCGGACCGCCTGGCCTCCCGTGGCTTCAGCCTGGATGTCGCGCGCATCGAATCACTGGAAGAGCGCCGCAAGGCGGTGCAGACCCGCACCGAACAACTGCAGGCTGAGCGTAACGCCCGTTCCAAGTCCATCGGCCAGGCCAAGGCCAAGAGCGAAGACATCGCCCCGCTGATGGCTGACGTCGAGCGCATGGCCAACGAACTGGCTGCCGGCAAGGCTGAGCTGGACGCCATTCAGGCCGAGCTGGATGGCATCCTGCTGACCATTCCCAACCTGCCGGACGCCAGCGTGCCGGTCGGCGCCAGTGAAGACGACAACGTCGAAGTGCGCCGTTGGGGCACGCCGAAGGCGTTCGACTTCGAAATCAAGGACCATGTGGCCCTCGGTGAAATCAGCGGTGGCCTGGACTTCGAAGCGGCTGCCAAGCTGTCCGGTGCCCGTTTTGCTGTGCTGCGTGGTCCGGTTGCCCGTCTGCACCGCGCTCTGGCGCAGTTCATGATCAACCTGCACACCGGCGAACATGGCTACGAGGAACACTACACCCCGTACATGGTGCAGGCGCCCGCGCTGCAGGGCACTGGCCAGTTGCCGAAGTTCGAGGAAGACCTGTTCAAGATCACCCGCGAAGGCGAGGCTGACTTCTACCTGATCCCGACCGCCGAAGTGTCGCTGACCAACCTGGTGGCGGGTGAAATCCTCGACGCCAAGCAGCTGCCGCTCAAACTGGTTGCCCACACCCCTTGCTTCCGCAGCGAAGCCGGCGCTTCTGGCCGTGACACCCGCGGCATGATCCGCCAGCACCAATTCGACAAAGTCGAGATGGTGCAGGTGGTAGAGCCGTCCAAGTCGATGGAAGCCCTGGAAGGCCTGACTGCCAATGCCGAGCGCGTGCTGCAGCTGCTGGAGCTGCCATACCGCGTGCTGGCCCTGTGCACTGGCGACATGGGCTTTGGTGCGGTGAAAACCTACGATCTGGAAGTGTGGGTGCCGAGCCAGGACAAGTACCGCGAAATCAGCTCGTGCTCCAACTGTGGTGACTTCCAGGCGCGCCGCATGCAGGCTCGCTGGCGCAACCCGGAAACCGGCAAGCCAGAGCTGGTGCACACGCTCAACGGCTCCGGTCTGGCCGTAGGCCGTACCCTGGTTGCTGTGCTGGAAAACTACCAGCAGGCCGACGGTTCGATCCTAGTGCCGGAAGTGCTGAAGCCTTACATGGGCGGCGTCGAGGTCATCCGCTAAATGGATTACCTGCCGCTGTTCCACAAGCTGCAGGGCGGCCGCGTGCTGGTCGTCGGTGGCGGTGAGATCGCCTTGCGCAAGGCGCGCCTGCTGGCCGATGCCGGCGGCGTGCTGCGCGTGGTGGCGCCGGACGTCGACGGCCAGTTGGCCGCGTTGGCCCGGGAAGGTGGCGGTGAGGTGCTGGTGCGTGGCTATCAGGCAGCCGACCTGGTCGGTTGCCGGCTGGTGATCGCGGCGACTGACGACCCTGGGCTGAATGCCCAGGTGTCGGCCGATGCGCAGGCCCTTAGCCTGCCGGTCAATGTGGTGGATGCGCCGGCCCTGTGTACGGTGATCTTCCCGGCGATCGTGGACCGTTCGCCGCTGGTAATCGCTGTTTCCAGCGGCGGTGACGCCCCGGTACTGGCACGCCTGATTCGAGCCAAGCTCGAGGCGTGGATCCCTTCGGCCTATGGTGAGCTGGCCGGGCTGGCTGCACGCTTCCGGCACAAGGTCAAATCCCTGTACCCGGACGTCAACCAGCGTCGCGGCTTCTGGGAAACCGTGTTCCAGGGGCCGATCGCCGAGCGTCAGCTGGCCGGGCAGGGGGCTGAAGCCGAACGTCTGTTGCAGGCGATGGTGGACGGCGCACCGGTGCAGCAGGGTGGTGAGGTGTACTTGGTTGGTGCAGGCCCGGGTGATCCGGACTTGCTGACCTTCCGTGCCTTGCGCCTGATGCAGCAGGCCGACGTGGTGCTGTACGACCGCCTGGTCGCACCCGCCATCATCGATATGTGTCGCCGTGATGCCGAGCGTATCTACGTAGGCAAGCGGCGTGCTGACCATTCAGTGCCGCAGGACCAGATCAACCGCCTGTTGGTCGATCTGGCTCGGCAGGGTAAGCGGGTGCTGCGCCTGAAGGGTGGCGACCCGTTCATCTTCGGCCGGGGCGGCGAAGAGATCGAAGAGCTGGCCGAGCATGGCATTCCGTTCCAGGTGGTGCCAGGCATTACGGCGGCCAGCGGCTGCTCCGCGTATGGCGGCATTCCGCTGACTCACCGCGACTATGCCCAGTCGGTGCGCTTCGTCACCGGGCACCTCAAGGACGGCACCAGCAACCTGCCTTGGAATGACCTGGTGGCGCCGGCGCAGACCTTGGTGTTCTACATGGGCTTGGTGGGCTTGCCGACCATCTGTGCCGAGCTGATTCGCCACGGGCGCGCCGCGAGTACCCCGGCGGCGTTGGTGCAGCAGGGGACCACGCGTAATCAGCGCGTGTTCACCGGCACCTTGGCGGACTTGCCAGACCTGGTGGCCCAGCATGAGGTGCATGCGCCGACCCTGGTGATTGTGGGGGAAGTGGTGCAGTTGCGTGACAAGCTGGCCTGGTTCGAAGGTTCGCAGAACAGCTGAAATCGTTGGGGCCGCTTTGCGGCCCATCGCATATGCCCCAGGCATTGCAAGGTCCTTGTAAGAGCGGCCTTGTGTTGCGATGGGCTGCAAAGCAGCCCCGGCTTTCTCAAGCCTGCCAAATCCCTTTGCCCGCCAACCGCTCTCGATCATGCGGCAAGCCAAAGTCCTGCAAAGGCCCTTTAGGCACGATCCCGTTCGGGTTGATGGTCTTGTGGCTCATGTAATAGTGCTTCTGGATATGCTCCATGTTCACCGTACCCGCCACCCCAGGCCACTGGTACAGCTCACGCAGCCAGTTCGACAGGTTGTGGTAGTCGCTCAGGCGGCGCAGGTTGCACTTGAAGTGCCCGTGGTACACGGCATCGAAGCGCACCAGTGTAGTGAACAGGCGTACATCAGCCTCGGTCAGGTACTCACCCGCCAGGTAGCGATTGCGGCCTAGCAAGGCTTCCAGGTAATCCAGCTCGTTGAACACATCCTCAAAGGCAGCCTCGTAAGCGTCTTGCGTGGTAGCAAAGCCTGCGCGGTACACACCGTTGTTCACCGCCGGGTAGATGCGCTCGTTCAGTGCTTCGATGGTCGGGCGCAGCGATGCGGGGTAAAGGTCCAGGGTATTGCCGGTCAGCTCGTTGAACGCGCTGTTGAATATGCGGATGATTTCTGCCGACTCATTGTTGACGATGCGCTTCTCTTTCTTGTCCCACAGCACAGGCACCGTCACGCGCCCAGTGTAGTGCGGGTCATCCTGGGTGTAGCGCTGGTGCAGGTACTGCAGGGCGTCGAGGTGGTCCCCGCTGGAGCCTTGCTGCTGATCGAAGGTCCAGCCATGGTCCTGCATCAGCCAGCTGACCACCGACACGTCGATCAACGGCTCCAGGCCTTTCAGCGCGCGAAAGATCAGGGTGCGGTGGGCCCATGGGCAGGCCAGCGACACATACAGGTGGTAGCGGCCGGCCTCGGGGGCGGGCAGCTGATTACGGCGCTGGGCATTCTCCCGCTTGAACGTGCCGTCCTTGCCGTTTTCATACCACTGGTCGTGCCAGCGGCCGTCGATCAATAGGCCCATTGTGAGCTCCTGAAACAAAGTTGTTTGTCGTTGGAGCCCAGTCTAGGCCAAATCGTTCGAAGAAATAGCGCAAAGATCGGGGTTCTATTATCGGCTAAATCGATCTATTTCGAGTGTCCCAGTAGCCTTGCGCTGTGACGAACGCCTGCTCGCGGTGCTGTCCCAAACCACGCAGGGCCAGCGCCATGGTCGCAATCAGGGCCTTCTCGCCATAACTGTCTTCCACTTCGCCACGCCAGAACGCCAGCAAGTGCTCTGCCTGCAGGCTGGGCGGCTTGACATGGCGTCGTTCGCTCAGCGCTGGCCACTCTTCATCCCACGCCTCACCTGCCGTGGTGCCGTAGAGATGGCTGATGACATCGGGATTGACCTCGATTTCGCCGCCATCACCCTTGATCACCACGGCATGGTCGCCCAGCAAGCGGCTGGCCTCGCGGTGCACGGCCTGGTAACCGGGGTGAAAGATGCTCTGCAATCCACAGCGAGCGCCCAGCGGGTTGAGTACTCGAGCCAGCGAGTGGATGGGCGAGCGCAGGCCCAGGGTGTTGCGCAGGTCGATCATGCGTTGCAGCTGCGGCGCCCAGTCGTGCAGCGGGAAGAATGCCAGCTGGTGCTGGTCCAGCGCGTTGCCGACGGCGGCCCAGTCGCGGCACAGCGGAATCTGCAGCAGGTCGAGGAGTTGCTCTGTATACATACGCCCGGCAGTGTGTGCGCCGCCGCCGTGCATCAGAATGCGCACGCCATTGTTGGCCAGGCACTTGGCGGCCAGCAGGTACCAGGGCAGGTGACGCTTCTTGCCGGCGTACGTGGGCCAGTCCAGGTCAACGGCGATGCGCGGCGCCTGCAGGTGGGCGCGCAAGGCCTCGGTGAAGCCGGCCAGCTCTTCGGCGCTTTCTTCCTTGTGCCGCAGCAGCATGAGGAAGGCACCGAGCTGGGTGTCTTCGACCTTGCCTTCCAGCAGCAAGGTCATGGCTGCACGGGCCTCCTCGCGGGTCAGGCCACGCGCGCCGCGCTTGCCTTTGCCGAGAATGCGCACGAATTCGGCGAACGGGTGTTCGGCGGGGGTTTCCAGAGTGAGCGGACGAAGTTCGGTCATATGCAGTTGGTCGGCTTGGGCAGGCCCGCCAGCTTGGCGGCAAGTTTGGCGGGGGTGCCGTTGAACAGGCGGTTAAGGTGCGGGCTGTTGCCCTTTTCAGGGCCCAGCTTGAGGGCCGTGTACTTGATCAGCGGGCGGGTGGCCGGAGACAGCTGGTATTCCTGGTAGAACTGACGGAGCAGTTCGAGGATTTCCCAATGGTCCGCCGTCAACGGGATACCCTCGCGCTTGGCCAAAGCCTCGGCGGCGTCGTGGGACCAATCTTGCAGGTCGACCAGGAAGCCATCCTTGTCCAGGGCGATCACCTGATCGCCAACGGTGAGCGTATTCATAGCCAGCTGTTGACCTTATCGTATTGCAGCGACAGTTCGACGAACCCGGCGTAGTCCACGGCCTTTGCCAGGTCGTTGCCGACCGCGCGGGCCTGTACATCCTCGTCCAGGGCGAACAGGCGCTGGGCCAGGCCGGCGGCTTGCAGATGGCCATGCGGCTCGCTGCCGCTGCGCAGGGCATACACGGCATCGCCGCACAGCAGCAGGGCATCTTCGGCACCGAGCAGGCGCAGGCAACTGGCCAGGCGCTCGTCGCCAAACGGGGAATGGGCAATTACATGCAGGGTCTTCATCAGAGCGTTATCACCTGGTCGAAACGGGCTATCAGGGCGGTCAGCGCTGCGTCATCGAGCACTTGCACCGGCAGCGCCAGGGTTTCGGCTGCCAGGCCACGGCGGGCCAGGCTGTGGTTGCAGGCGAACAGTTCTTCGACACCGAACATCGGCAACGCCTGCAGGTTGGCGGCCAGGTTCTTCTGTTGCACGGCGGCGGGTTGCTGGTCTGGCGCGAGCTGGAACACCCCATCGTCGAGGAACAGCATGCCCAACGGCAGGTCGAACGCGCCGCCAGCCAGGGCGATGTCCAGCGCCTCGCGGGCAGAGGGGCCATTCCACGGTGCCTGACGGCTGATGATCAACAAGGACTTGGCCATATCAGTCGCCTCCGAAGCAGACAAGGCGGTCGGCCACTTGCGCGGCCTCGTGCAGTTGGCCCAGCCCCGACAGTTCCCAGGGCTTGGGCAGGTTCACGGCCGGGCGCTGGTAGCGGTTGGCCTCGGCTTCGTCGAGCACGCCACGGCGCAGGGCGGCGGCGATACACACCACGGCGTCCAGCTGATGGGTCTGTATGAAGGTGCGCCACTGGCCAGCCACGTCCAGTTCGTCCTGAGGGGCGACGACGTTGGCCGAGGCACTGTGCACCCCGTCCTGATAGAAGAACAGTCGGGCAATCTCATGCCCGCCGGCCAGCACCGCCTCGGCGAAGCGCAGGGCGCGTCGCGAAGAGGGCGCATGGGCCGGGGAGAACACCGCGATAGCGAATTTCATGGCTAACTCATGCAAAGGAATGGTGCCATGATAAAGCAAAAAAGCCCGCGCCCGCTTGTGCAAGCGGGCGCGGGCTTTTCATTCAAACGCCAGGTTCAAGCCTGCTCCTTGCTCTCCGGCAAGAACCAGTTCAGCACCAGCGCACAAATCCCCCCGGTAGCCACACCCGACTCCAGCACATTGCGAATCGCCGCCGGCATGTGTGCCAGGAACTCCGGCACCTGCGCCACACCCAGGCCCAGTGCCAGCGACACGGCGATGATCAGCAGGGCACGACGGTCCAGTCGGGTGCTGGCCAGAATATTGATCCCCGAAGCCGCAACCGCGCCAAACATGACCATCGCCGCGCCGCCCAGCACCGGCTCCGGCACGGCCTGAATCACCCCGGCAACACTCGGGAACAGCCCCAGCAACACCAGCATCACGGCAATCCACATACCGATATGACGGCTGGCAATACCGGTCAGCTGAATCACCCCGTTGTTCTGGGCAAAAATCGAGCTAGGGAAGGTGTTGAACAGACCGGCCAGCAGCGAGTTGGCGCCATTGACCAGCACGCCCCCCTTGATCCGCTGCATCCACACCGGCCCTTCGACCGGCTGGCGCGACACCTTGCTGGTGGCGGTAACGTCACCGATGGCTTCCAGCGAAGTGACCAGGTAGATCACCAGCATCGGAATGAACAGCGCCCACGAGAAGCCCAGGCCAAAGTGCAGCGGTGTCGGCACCTGGAACAGCGCGGCCTCGTGCATGCCGGTAAAGTCCAGGCGGCCCAGGAAACCGGCCAGCGCATAGCCGACCGCGAGGGCGATGACGATGGCGCAGCTGCGCATCCACACCACCGGGATACGGTTGAGAACGACGATGATCGCCAGTACCACGCCCGACATCAGCAGGTTTTCGCCATTGGCAAAGGTGCCATTGGCCATGGCACCAAAGCCACCGCCCATGCTGATCAAGCCGACCTTGATCAGCGTCAGGCCGATCATCAACACCACGATGCCAGTCACCAGCGGGGTGATCAGGCGTTTGACGAAGGGCAGGATGCGCGACACGCCCATCTCGACGAACGAGCCTGCGATTACTACGCCAAAAATGGCTGCCATTACGCCTTCAACCGGCGTGCCTTGCTTGACCATCAGCGCACCGCCGGCAATCAGCGGGCCGACGAAGTTGAAGCTGGTGCCCTGAACGATCAGCAGCCCCGCGCCAAATGGGCCAAAGCGTTTGCACTGGACGAAGGTGGCGATACCCGAGATCACCAGCGACATCGAAACGATCAAATTGGTATCACGTGCAGATACGCCCAGCGCCTGGCAGATCAGCAGGCCAGGGGTGACGATAGGTACGATGATCGCCAGCAAGTGCTGCAGGGCTGCCAGCAGGCCGATCAACAGCCGTGGCTTGTCCTCCAGACCAAGCACCAGTTCATTGGCAGGCGCCGCTGCGCCTGGGCTGTGTTCGTGTGAGCTCATTGCTGAAAGCCGCCCCGGAAGAAAAAAGGAGCGCATTCTACGGGGTGATGATGGATAGCGGTAGAGAAAAGCAGGATGTCAGCATGATCGGCGACCATTTGCCTGATTATCTGACTTTTTGGTCAGTTATTGCGGTTACAGGCATAATTGGCTTGAAACTGATGTAGGTCCGCTGTTGGCGGTCAAGCTTTTCTGAGGTGTTCTACGCTTGTTTGTGTCAGGGCGGCAAGGCGCCTGCCTTGGTTTTTGTGGTG